>NZ_KV811155.1:91258-106606 GCF_001813035.1 Streptococcus sp. HMSC071H03
AAATCAAAAAAATGGTTTACTGTTTTTCTTGCTCAAAATGGGGATGATGTCAAAAGAAAAAGCATCAATAAATCAAAAAGATACTTGGCAAAATGTTTAAGGTCAGAGCAAACCAGTTTTCAGGCAGACTGTCTGAGCCTCGGATGAAGCGAACCAGTTTTCAGGCAGCCCGTCCGACCCTCGGATGAAGCGAACGAGTTTTCGTTCAGTCCGTTGAACGAGATGACGAGCTTATCTTCGCCGAGTATCACGACAAGGTCAACCAGCTTTTGAAGAAGGCCAGCAGGCGACCAAGATTTTGATTGACCAGATTGAGGGGGCATCATCAAGAAGAAAAACAACAAGTGCTGGATTGTAGTGTTCATTGGAAAGAATCAACAATCAATTGATAACGATTAGGCAGAGCTTAAGGGATAAAAGTCGTATTTTTCTCTTTCGGTTTATGCAAATTTCCTTTACTTATGCTACAATAGGGAAAAGCATGTTGATTGGAGTAAAAAATGAAAGCAATTATTACGGTTGTTGGCAAGGATAGAACGGGGATTGTGGCAGGAGTGTCTAGCAAAATTGCAGAACTTGGTTTGAATATTGATGATATTTCACAAACTGTTTTAGATGAATTTATCACTATCATGGCGGTTGTTTCTAGTGAAGAAAAGAAAGATTTTACAGAATTGCGCAATGAATTTGAAGCCTTTGGCAATACACTCAATGTTAAAATTAACATTCAAAGTGCAGCGATTTTTGACGCTATGTACAATATCTAATAGAGGTGAAAAATGGATATAAAGCAAGTTACTAAAACCATTTCCATGATTGAGGAGCAAAATTTTGATATTCGGACGATTACTATGGGGATTTCACTTCTCGACTGTATTGATACGGATATTGAGCGAGCAGCAGAAAAAATTTATCAAAAGATCACAAGGAAAGCTAAAAATTTGGTAGCAGTTGGTGATGAAATAGCTGCGGAGCTGGGTATTCCCATCGTGAACAAACGTGTATCGGTGACCCCGATTTCCTTGATTGGTGCTGCGACAGATAGTGATAACTATGTGCTTCTAGCAAAAGCGCTGGATCGAGCAGCAAAAGAAATCGGTGTTGATTTTATCGGTGGTTTTTCTGCACTGGTGCAAAAGGGCTATCAAAAAGGGGACGAAATCCTCATCCGCTCCATTCCGCGAGCTTTAGCGGAGACTGATAAGGTTTGCTCATCTGTTAATATTGGATCCACCAAGTCAGGAATCAATATGACAGCAGTTGCAGATATGGGACGTGTCATCAAGGAAACTGCAGAACTTTCTGACATGGGGGCAGCGAAATTAGTTGTTTTTGCCAATGCGGTCGAGGATAATCCTTTTATGGCAGGTGCTTTTCATGGCGTTGGCGAAGCTGATGTCGTCATCAATGTAGGCGTTTCTGGTCCTGGTGTCGTCAAACGTGCCCTTGAAAAAGTTCGTGGCGAAAGTTTTGATGTAGTGGCGGAAACAGTCAAGAAAACAGCCTTTAAAATCACTCGGATCGGTCAGCTTGTCGGACAGATGGCTAGTGAGCGGCTAGGTGTTAAATTCGGGATTGTTGATTTAAGCTTGGCGCCAACACCTGCTGTCGGCGACTCTGTTGCCCGTGTTCTGGAAGAAATGGGCTTGGAAACGGTCGGTACACATGGCACAACGGCAGCCTTGGCTCTACTCAATGACCAAGTGAAAAAAGGCGGTGTTATGGCTTGTAATCAAGTTGGCGGTTTATCTGGTGCTTTCATTCCAGTTTCAGAAGACGAAGGTATGATTGCAGCGGTTCAAAACGGATCTCTCAATTTAGAAAAATTAGAAGCCATGACCGCGATTTGCTCGGTTGGATTGGATATGATTGCCATTCCATCAGACACGCCTTCTGAAACGATTGCAGCTATGATTGCGGACGAAGCCGCTATTGGGGTTATCAATCAGAAAACAACAGCGGTACGGATTATTCCTAAAGGAAAAGAAGGCGACATGATTGAGTTTGGAGGTCTTTTAGGGACTGCGCCAGTGATGAGAGTCAATAAAGCTTCATCAGCTGATTTTATCGCGCGTGGTGGACAAATTCCAGCACCGATTCATAGTTTTAAAAATTAAAATGAGAGTGGGAAAGAAATCAGTAGTTTCGTAGAAACTTGATTTCATCGTCCCATCTCCGTACGGTTGAGTAGGGCTGTAAAAGTTGATTTATCAACGTATTAGAGTCCACTCAACCACTGCGTCTTATAATTCTAACTATATAAGCAAAGGAAGCTGAGCACTTTTGTTCCAGCTTCTTCTTTTGAGAAGGAGATTAAAATGGCAAAAACAAAATTATACATTATTCGTCATGGGAAAACGATGTTTAATACGATTGGTCGGGCGCAAGGTTGGAGTGATACGCCGCTTACGGCTGAAGGAGAACGCGGCATCCATGAATTAGGAATCGGTCTACGAGAATCGGGGCTTGCATTTACAAGGGCTTTTTCTAGCGATTCTGGGCGGACGATTCAGACCATGGGGATTGTCCTTGAAGAGCTCGGTTTAACAGGCAAAATTCCTTATACCTTTGACAAACGGATTCGTGAATGGTGTTTTGGCAGTTTTGACGGTGCTTATGGTGGCGATCTGTTTCATGGCGTGATTCCACGAGTGCTGGATGTAGAAGACTATAAGAAACTAACCTTGCAGGAATTGGCAGACGGTCTAGTCGAAGTGGATACAGCTGGCTGGGCAGAGCCTTGGGAAAAGCTGAGTGGACGTATTTTAGAAGGTTTTACAGCCATTGCAAAAGATGTAGAGGCTTCTGGTGGGGGCAATGCTCTTGTCGTCAGCCACAGTATGACAATCGGTGCCTTTGCTTGTTTGATTGATCCGTCTATCATTTTAAATCCTGGTGTGCAAAATGGCAGTGTAACGGTTGTGGAATATGAAAATGGGAAATTCACCATTGAAGCGTTAGGAGACATGGCTTATCGCCAAGTGGGTGCTAAGATATTGGAAAAACAAAACTAATCATAAAAACGGGAATGTGAGAAAAGTTATTTTTTACAAATGGTGACTTTTGTCTTACTCCCGATTTTTCTTTCATCTCTCAAACGACTTTCTGCAAAAAATGATATAATATAGTAAGAAAAACGGAGGTAAAATATGGCAAAAACAAGATTATACATTGTTCGCCATGGGAAAACCATGTTTAATACCATCGGTCGGGCACAAGGGTGGTCTGATACGCCTTTGACCGCTGTGGGAGAACGTGGAATTCGTGAGCTAGGAATTGGACTTCGCGAGTCGGGGCTGCAATTTGCAAAAGCTTTTTCTAGCGATAGCGGGCGGACGATTCAAACCATGGGAATTATGCTAGAGGAACTCGGATTAACCGGACGCATTCCTTATCGCACAGACAAACGACTTCGCGAATGGTGTTTTGGTAGTTTCGATGGAGCTTACGACGGTGAGCTGTTTATGGGAGTGATGCCCCGTGTTTTCAATGTAGAGCATGTTCATCAATTGAGTTACCCTGAGCTGGCTGAAGGCCTGGTAGAAGTTGATACAGCTGGTTGGGCTGAGAGTTGGGAAAAATTGAGCAGCCGTATTTGGGAAGGATTTTCAGATATTGCCAAGGAAATCGAAGCTGCTGGTGGTGGCAATGCACTGATTGTTAGCCACGGTATGACCATTGGAACATTTGTGTACCTCATTGACCAAACAAGACCGCATGGTTTAGACAATGGTAGTGTGACCGTCATTGAATACGAGAATGGTCAATTTACAGTTGATTGCATTGGAGATATGTCTTATCGTGAAGTTGGCAAAAAATATTTGGATGACGGTGAGCAAGATTAGTTTTTAGTAGTGCAATTCGTGTGAATTTGCTACGGTTTTATTTAACATTGAGGAAAGCTTAAGATTTATAACATCTTCTATAAGATATTTTGTAGGTCTTCAGACTGATTTTTAGCACTCTTGTAAAAAGAGTGCTAATTTTTTGAGTTTTTGTCTTGACTTTAAAAATGAACCGTGTATAATAGAATCATAAGTTAGCACTCGGGTATGTATAGTGCTAAACAAAAAATCTCATATTCCAGTTCAAAGCTGAAAGGGGTGATGTCATGGTAACGGAACGTCAGAATGAGATTTTAAACTTGATCATTGACATCTTTACAAAGACCCATGAGCCAGTCGGCTCCAAATCCCTACAAGAATCAATCCAGTCTAGCAGCGCGACGATTCGTAATGATATGGCTGTTCTTGAAAAGCAGGGGCTTTTGGAAAAAGCGCACACATCAAGTGGACGCAAGCCAAGTGTGGCGGGTTTTCAATACTTTGTCAAACATTCCCTTTCCTTTGATCGTCTTGCTGAAAACGAACTCTACGAAGTAATCAAGGTATTTGACCGTGAATTCTTCAAATTAGAGGATGTTCTTCAACAGGCAGCAGACGTTCTTTCAACGCTAAGTGGATGTACGGTGGTAGCACTTGATGTAGAACCAAGTCAACAGCGCTTGACTGCTTTTGACATTGTGATTCTCAGCCAGCATACAGCTTTGGCGGTCTTCACCTTGGATGAATCCAATACGATTACCAGCCAGTTCATGATTCCCCGTAATTTCTTGCGAGGTGATTTGATTCAGCTGAAAGAATTGATTCAGGAACGTTTCTTAGGACAAACAGTTCTTGATATTCACTATAAGATTCGGACAGAGATTCCGCAGATTATTCAGCGTTATTTTACAACGACTGATAATGTTATGGATCTTTTTGAGCATATTTTTAGTGATATTTTCAAAGAAAATGTCATCGTATCTGGTAAGGTGAAGTTGCTGAATTTTTCAGATCTAAAGAGTTATCAATTCTTTGATCAACCGCAAAAAGTGGCTTTTGAAATTCGAGATAGTTTAGCTGAAGATCAAATGCAGACGGTGCGCGTGGCAGACAGCAGAGAAAGCAGTCTGGCGAATTTGACGCTCATCTCTAGCAAATTTCTCATTCCTTACCGGGGATTTGGCATGCTAGCGGTCGTTGGGCCAGTCAATTTAGATTATCAGCGAGTTGTCAGTCAACTCAATGTTGTCAATCGCGTTTTAACGATGAAGCTCACAGATTTTTATAGATATCTGAGTAGCAATCATTATGAAGTGCATTAAGGCGACAGAGCTGATAGCTATAGATAGAAAAATACTTAAAATACCATAAGGAGGTGCCTAGTGGCAGCAGAAAAACAGCAAGAAGAAGCAAAAAAAGAGGACGTTTCGGTAGAAGAAACAACAGAGGTAGCTCCTGAAAAGTCCGAATTGGACTTGGCGAATGAGCGCGCAGACGAATTTGAAAACAAATATCTTCGTGCAGCTGCTGAAATGCAAAATATTCAGCGCCGAGCAAATGAAGAACGTCAACAATTGCAGAAATATCGTAGCCAAGACTTAGGAAAAGCAATTCTTCCTTCGTTGGACAACTTAGAACGCGCCTTGGCAGTTGAAGGTCTGACTGATGATGTCCGAAAAGGGCTAGAAATGGTACAGGAAAGTTTGATTGCCGCCCTTAAAGATGAAGGAATTGAAGAAGTTCCAACAGACGGTGAGTTTGATCACAACTTCCATATGGCTATTCAGACGGTGCCGGCAGATGATGATTACCCAGCTGGAAGCATCGCACAAGTCTTCCAAAAGGGCTATAAACTCCATGAACGTCTCCTAAGACCAGCTATGGTAGTGGTAGCAGAATAAAAAGATCTCGTCCGAAACGACGGTAAACTATGAAGAAAGAAAATATATTTTCGCTCTACTAAACCGTGAGCGAAGTGAACAATTGGCGACACTCTTAACCGTGGTGCTCTCTGCGCAAACTTTAATAAAGAGATTGACATAGTCAAGCTCTGATGGCGCCGCCACTTAAGAAGAGTATCAAAAAAGAAATTCTAAATAAAGGGGAAAAAATAATGAGCAAAATTATTGGTATTGACTTAGGTACAACAAATTCAGCAGTTGCAGTTCTTGAAGGAACTGAAAGCAAAATTATCGCAAATCCAGAAGGTAACCGTACAACACCGTCAGTTGTGTCTTTCAAAAACGGTGAAATCATCGTTGGTGACGCAGCAAAACGTCAAGCAGTGACAAATCCTGATACGATTATCTCCATTAAATCAAAAATGGGAACTTCTGAAAAAGTTTCAGCAAATGGAAAAGAGTATACTCCACAAGAAATCTCAGCTATGATTCTTCAATATTTGAAAGGCTATGCTGAAGATTACCTTGGTGAAAAAGTAACTAAGGCAGTTATCACAGTTCCTGCTTACTTCAACGATGCGCAACGTCAAGCAACTAAAGATGCTGGTAAAATTGCTGGTCTTGAAGTAGAACGGATTGTCAACGAACCAACAGCAGCAGCCCTTGCTTATGGTTTGGACAAGACAGATAAAGAAGAAAAAATCCTTGTATTTGACCTTGGTGGTGGTACATTTGACGTGTCAATCCTTGAATTAGGCGACGGTGTATTTGATGTATTAGCAACTGCAGGGGACAACAAACTCGGTGGTGACGACTTTGACCAAAAGCTTATTGACCATATGGTAGCTGAGTTCAAGAAAGAAAATGGTATTGACTTGTCAACTGACAAGATGGCTCTTCAACGTTTGAAAGATGCGGCTGAAAAAGCTAAGAAAGACCTTTCTGGTGTAACTTCTACTCAAATCAGCTTGCCATTCATCACTGCGGGAGAAGCTGGACCTCTCCACTTAGAAATGACCTTGACACGTGCGAAATTTGATGACTTGACTCGTGAGCTTGTGGATCGCACAAAAGAACCTGTTCGTCGTGCATTGTCTGACGCTGGTCTTAGCTTGTCAGAAATTGATGAAGTTATTCTTGTTGGTGGTTCAACACGTATCCCAGCCGTTGTGGAAGCAGTAAAAGCTGAAACTGGTAAAGAACCAAACAAATCTGTAAACCCTGACGAAGTGGTTGCTATGGGTGCTGCTATCCAAGGTGGTGTGATTACTGGTGATGTTAAAGACGTTGTCCTTTTGGACGTAACACCGTTGTCACTTGGTATCGAAACTATGGGTGGTGTATTTACAAAACTTATTGACCGCAACACAACTATCCCAACTTCTAAATCACAAGTCTTCTCAACAGCTGCAGATAACCAACCAGCTGTGGATATCCATGTTCTTCAAGGTGAACGCCCAATGGCAGCAGATAACAAGACACTTGGACGTTTCCAATTGACAGACATTCCTGCTGCACCTCGTGGTATCCCTCAAATTGAAGTAACATTTGATATTGACAAAAACGGTATCGTGTCTGTTAAGGCTAAAGACCTTGGTACGCAAAAAGAACAACATATCGTTATCCAATCGAACTCAGGTTTGACAGATGAAGAAATTGACCGCATGATGAAAGATGCAGAAGCAAACGCCGAAGCAGATAAAAAACGTAAAGAAGAAGTAGATCTTCGCAACGAAGTAGATCAAGCTATCTTTGCGACTGAAAAGACTATCAAAGAAACAGAAGGCAAAGGCTTTGATGCAGAACGTGACGCTGCTCAAGTTGCTCTTGATGAATTGAAAAAAGCCCAAGACAACAACAACTTGGATGACATGAAATCAAAACTTGAAACACTCAATGAAAAAGCGCAAGCTCTCGCTGTGAAACTTTACGAACAAGCAGCTGCAGCCCAACAAGCTCAAGCAGGAGCAGAAGGTGCAAGCCAAACAAATACAGGCGACAACAAAGGTGATGATGTCGTAGACGGTGAGTTTACTGAGAAATAAGACGCCGAAGCAAAATGGCTACTCTAAGTAGCTCATCTGCTAACGCTTGCCACTATAAGGCGGTCGAGCTAGGCGGCTTAGTAGCTCGAAAACAAAGAAAAAATCGTCTTTGTCTTCTCCCGTTGTAACGATGAGATAGGAGTACCTCAGGAAAATCCTAAAACCTCCTTTGTCACATCTTGGCAAGAACGATTGCGGATTATAATTTAATGCTTGCTCAATCTTACTTGTAGCCGATTTGTAACAGATAAATTCAGGGGTTGATAAACCAACCTCTGTTTTTGGATAATGGAATCTTAGAATTGAACCTGCCCTAAAAAAGTTCGTTCTGTTAAATTAAAACGAAAGGAAAGTGTTCGTAACTGAACACGGGCTACGGACTGTGCCAAAAAGATAGTTTTTCCTAGAAACTCTGGATTCTTCGTCAAAACTCCTATTTTGGCTGTGCCCGCTTAACGCCCTTTGTATCTTATATTATGAACAATACAGAATTTTACGACCGTTTAGGCGTTTCAAAAAACGCATCTCAGGATGAGATTAAGAAAGCCTATCGGAAATTATCAAAAAAATATCATCCAGATATCAATAAAGAACCGGGTGCTGAAGAGAAATACAAAGAAGTCCAAGAGGCTTATGAAACCTTGAGTGATGAGCAAAAACGGGCAGCCTATGACCAATATGGTGCTGCGGGTGCTAATGGAGGCTTCGGCGGTGGAGCTGGCGGTTTTGGTGGCTTTGACGGTTCTAGCTTTGGTGGCTTTGAAGATATTTTCTCTAGCTTCTTTGGTGGAGGTGGTGCAAGTCGCAATCCCAACGCACCTCGTCAAGGGGATGATCTGCAATATCGGGTCAACCTTAAGTTTGAAGAAGCGATTTTTGGTACAGATAAAGAAATTAAATACAATCGTGAGGCGACTTGCCATACTTGTCACGGTTCGGGTGCGAAACCAGGAACTAGTCCAATAACTTGTAGCCGTTGTCACGGATCTGGTGTCATCAATGTGGACACACAAACTCCACTTGGCATGATGCGCCGTCAAGTCACTTGTGATGTCTGCCATGGGCGCGGACAAGAAATCAAAGATCCTTGTCAAACCTGTCATGGAACAGGGCATGAAAAACAAGCTCATAGCGTTCATGTAAAAATCCCTGCAGGTGTTGAAACTGGTCAACAAGTTCGCTTGTCTGGTCAAGGGGAGGCCGGTTTCAACGGTGGACCGTACGGAGATCTATATGTCGTCGTTCAGGTGGAATCAAGTGACAAGTTTGAACGGGATGGATCAACCATTTATTATAAGCTCAATCTCAATTTCGTTCAAGCAGCTTTAGGTGACAGCGTGGAAATACCAACCGTTCACGGTGATGTGGAATTAACCATTCCAGAAGGAACACAAACTGGCAAACGCTTCCGCCTGCGTGGAAAGGGAGCACCGAGCCTTCGTGGCGGCAGTATGGGAGACCAGTATGTCACAGTCAATGTTGTAACACCGACAGGACTTAATGACAAACAAAAAGCAGCGTTGAAAGAGTTCGCTGCTGCTGGAAATATAACCGTTACTCCTAAAAAGAAAGGCTTCTTTGATAAAATGAAAGATGCCTTTGAAGGAGAATAAAATAAATGGGGATCAGTTTTTCTGTTCTCCATTTTTTGTAATGATATGCTGTATTCCCATATCTAATCCTTTTAAAATTTATGGAATGAAGGTTGGAAATACCCTGTGGTTTTCTAATTCTTGAATAGGAATCCAGTGAACTGTTTCGTCCTCTATTTGACTTTGGAATTGTTTTCCTTTTGGTTTCATAAGATAGTATAGGCAAATTTCATGGCAATCTAACCCTCTGAAGACACCGTTTGAATTTGAAAAGAAATTTTCGTGAAAGCAGACCAAGCGGTCAATTTCATATTGCTGTCCAGTTTCTTCTATAAAACCTCTCGAAGAACAGCTTCTTCGGTTGTTTCGCCAAATTGAACAGCTCCACCAACGGAGTAATGATAGTCTTCGGAAGGACTGCTCATGAAGCAAATAGCTCCCTCTTCAATAATGATAGCGGCTGCTCGATAGCGAAAGCGTTGATGCCCGTTTGTGTAACTAATATCTTCTGCCATTTAGCTCCTCTTTAGCTAATTAAGTGTATAGTCTTTTGTCAGTCTTGTCAAGTCCAATCTGTACCCAGACAGTTTTGTTTTTACAGTCTTGCGAGGGGCTTTTTTTCTTGTTACAATAAACACATGACACGATATAAAGCGATTATTTCTTATGACGGTCATGATTTTGCTGGTTTTCAGCGGCAACCTCATGCTCGCAGCGTCCAAGAAGAGATTGAAAAGACTTTAACTAAAATCAATAGAGGAAAGCCTGTCATCGTTCATGGAGCTGGACGCACAGACAGCGGTGTTCATGCGCTTGGGCAGGTTATTCATTTTGATTTGCCGCAAAAAAGAGACGAAGAAAAGCTGCGTTTTGCACTCGATACGCAAACACCGGAAGACATTGATTTTATCAGCGTAGAAGAAGTAAATGAGGATTTTCATTCTAGATATTGGAAACATAGTAAGATCTATGAATTTATAGTAGATGTTGGACGCCCTAAAAATCCTATGATGCGCCATTATGCAACGCATTTTCCTTATCCTTTGGACATTTCTTTAATAAAAAATGCTATTGCAAAGCTCGAAGGAACTCACGATTTTACGGGTTTCACAGCTTCAGGGACTAGTGTGGAAAATAAAGTTCGGACGATTACAGAAGCACGCTTAGACTTTGATGAGAAACGTAATTTTCTGATTTTTACTTTTTCTGGCAATGGATTTTTATATAAGCAAATTCGCAATATGGTCGGAACGTTGCTGAAGATCGGCAACGGTCGAATGCCAGTTGAGCAGATTGATAGAATTTTAACAGAGAAAAATCGTCATTTGGCTGGACCAACAGCAGCACCAAACGGACTTTATCTAAAGGAGATACGATATGAAGAATAACTTTATTTTAGCTATATCAGGGAATGATATTTTTAGTGGAGGCGGACTGCATGCTGATTTAGCAACCTACACGGTCAACCAACTGCATGGTTTTGTGGCGGTGACTTGCTTGACCGCTATGACAGAGCAAGGTTTTGAGGTTATTCCTGTAGACACGACCGTCTTTGCTCAGCAGCTCAATTCTCTCAAGGATGTACCTTTCTCAGCCATTAAATTGGGGCTTCTGCCCAATGTAGAAGTGGCAGATTTGGCTTTAGATTTTGTGAAAGCTCATGCAGAGGCTCCTGTTGTGTTAGACCCTGTCTTAGTTTGCAAGGAAACCCATGATGTCGAGGTCTCAGCACTTCGAGATGAGCTCATCAAGTTTTTTCCTTATACAAACATTATCACGCCTAATTTACCAGAAGCTGAACTCTTGGATCAAAAAGAGTTGCGAACATTGGAGGATGTCAAAGAAGCGGCTAGACATCTCTATTCTTTGGGGGCTAAATCCGTTGTTATCAAAGGAGGAAATCGCTTAGATACTCAAAAAGCAATTGATGTTTACTATGACGGAGAACAATTTAAAATTTTGGAATCGCCTGTTTTAGACAAAAATAATACCGGAGCGGGTTGCACCTTTGCTTCCAGCATTGCCAGTCAGCTATTACTAGGAAAATCAACTTTTGAAGCTGTTCAAATTTCAAAAAAATTTGTTTATCAAGCTATCCAACATTCAGATCAATATGGAGTTGTTCAATATGAAAAAAAATCAGACATATAAACTTGTTCTTTTGTCCATGATTGCTGCATTGACAGTTGTTTTGGGTTATTATTTAAAAATTCCAACACCAACAGGAATTTTAACTTTTCTTGACGCAGGAATTTTCTTTACCGCCTTTTATTTTGGCAGAAAAGAAGGAGCAATTGTTGGCGGTTTAGCCGGATTTCTTATTGATTTGATTTCGGGTTATCCACAGTGGATGTTTTTTAGCTTGTTCTTCCATGGATTGCAAGGCTATTTTGCTGGTTTTAAAGGGAAAAGCCGCTATCTTGGTTTAGTATTGGCGACGCTTGTTATGGTAGGAGGCTATGCTTTTGCTTCCGCAATCATGCACGGTTGGGGAGCAGCTTTTCCAGAAATATTTCCTAACTTTTGCCAAAATACCTTGGGAATGGTCGTCGGGGCAATCTTAAATAAACTGTTAGTAGATGTTTTGAAAAAATAAAGTGAATAAAGGGCGCTGTGCCCTTTTTACTTTTAAGAATTTCAGTTTGTAAAAACAATAAAAATCATTTATAATACAATTAAAACGAGGTGAGATCATGGATTTACAAGAATTGAAAAAACAAACACAAATCATTTTAACAGATGTTTTAGAAAAATCAGCTCTTTCTTCCGGTGATATTTTTGTACTGGGCTTGTCTTCCAGTGAGGTGATTGGAGGACATATTGGAAAAAATTCCAGCCAAGAAGTGGGAGAAGTTATTGTAAAAACTATGCTGGAGTTGTTATCCGAGCGTGGTCTTTACTTAGCTGTTCAAGGCTGCGAACATGTTAATCGAGCCTTGGTTGTGGAGAAAGAATTGGCGCAAAAACGAAACCTAGAAATTGTCAACGTCCTACCGACTCTGCATGCCGGTGGAAGCGGTCAATTGGCTGCATTTAAATATATGAATAATCCAGTTGAAGTGGAATTTATTACGGCTCAAGCAGGGATGGATATCGGAGATACAGCAATTGGTATGCATATTAAGCACGTCCAAATTCCAGTACGACCAATTTTACGAGAACTAGGAGAAGCGCATGTGACTGCGCTTGCCAGTCGTCCGAAGCTAATTGGTGGAGCGCGAGCTGCTTACCAAAAAGATAAAATTCGGAAAGCATAAAGAGCAAAATCAGCAAATGGACGGAAAAATCGTTAAATTTTTCATTAGAAAAATTGTGAAATAACGTGTATTTATGGTATAATTGATTGTATTCAATAAATTTTAAGGAGAAATGACAGAATGTCTGTATCATTTGAAAGCAAAGAAACAAATCGCGGAGTTTTGACATTTACAATCAGTCAAGAACAAATCAAGCCAGAATTGGATCGCGTGTTTAACTCAGTTAAGAAAACTCTGAATGTGCCAGGTTTCCGTAAAGGTCATCTTCCTCGTCCGGTGTTTAACCAAAAATTTGGGGAAGAAGCTCTTTACCAAGACACACTGAACGCCCTTCTCCCAGCTGCTTATGAAGCTGCAGTTAAAGAAGCAGAAATTGAAGTTGTTGCCCAACCACAATTTGATGTGGCGTCTATGGAAAAAGGTCAAGATTGGACTATTACCGCTGAAGTGGTTACAAAACCTGAAGTAAAATTAGGTGAATATAAAAATTTAGAAGTGTCTGTTGATGTCTCTAAAGAAGTATCTGACGCAGATGTAGACGCAAGAATTGAACGTGAGCGCAACAATTTAGCAGAGCTTGTATTGAAAGAAGACAAAGCTGCTAATGGCGACACAGTTGTGATTGACTTTGTTGGAACAGTTGACGGCGTTGAATTTGACGGCGGTAAAGGAGATAACTTCTCACTTGAACTTGGAAGCGGTCAATTCATTCCAGGTTTTGAGGATCAATTAGTTGGACATGCTGCTGGTGAAACAGTAGAAGTAAACGTGACATTCCCAGAAGACTATCAAGCAACAGACCTTGCAGGTAAAGATGCTAAATTTGTGACTACGATTCACGAAGTCAAAGAAAAAGAAGTTCCAGAACTAGATGATGAACTAGCGAAAGACATTGATGAAGATGTTGAAACACTTGACGAATTAAAAGAAAAATACCGCAAAGAATTAGCTGAATCAAAAGAAATTGCTTTTGATGACGCAGTCGAATCTGCAGCGCTTGATCTTGCAGTAGAAAATGCAGAAATCGTTGAGTTGCCAGAAGAAATGGTTCACGAAGAAGTTCACCGCTCTGTAAATGAATTCCTTGGAAACATGCAACGTCAAGGTATTTCACCAGATATGTATTTCCAAATTACTGGTACAACGCAAGAAGATCTTCACAAGCAACATGAAGCTGATGCTGAAAAACGTACTAAGACAAACCTTGTGATTGAAGCTGTTGCGAAAGCAGAAGGATTTGAAGCAAGTGATGAAGATATTGAAGCAGAAATTGCTTCTCTTGCCGCTGATTACAATATGGAAGTAGAACGCGTTCGTCAACTTCTTTCAGCAGATATGTTGAAACATGATATTGTGATTAAAAAAGCCGTTGAATTGATTACAAGTACTGCAAAAGTAAAATAATCGAGCGATAACATAAGGCAAGTTCAGTCAGAGAATTGGCTGAATTGCCTTTTTGCTTCTTTTTATATAAAAGCGGAAGTCATTTTGGTAAAAATGGTGATTTTCTTGAATAGAGGATAAAATTCTTTTGACGAAAGAAGATTTTTATCGTACAATAAAAAGTAGCGAAAAATTCAATAAATTAAATATTTGAGAGCCAACAGGGCAGAAGCCCTCAGACTTAAAAGGAGATCGACTTTGGAATTAGAAGTATTTGCTGGACAAGAAAAAAGTGAACTTTCTATGATTGAAGTAGCGCGTGCTATCTTAGAAACGCGTGGTCGTCATCATGAAATGTACTTTAATGATCTTGTCAATGAAATTCAAAATTACCTTGCAAAATCAAATAGTGATATTCGTGAAGCCTTGCCACTTTTTTATACAGAGCTAAATGTAGACGGCAGTTTCATTCCTCTTGGAGATAACAAATGGGGCTTGCGTTCATGGTATGCGATTGACGAGGTGGATGAAGAAATTATCACACTTGAAGAAGACGATGAAGAAACTCCGAAGAAACGAAAGAAAAAACGTGTGAACGCCTTTATGGACGGAGATGAAGATGCTATTGATTACAATGACGATGATCCAGAAGATGAAGACTCATACGAAGCAGACCCTGCCCTTAATTATGGCGAGGACAATCCGGACGACGAGAAGAGTGAAGTTGAAGCGTATGATGCTGAAATCAATGAAATTGCACCTGATGATTTAGGTGAAGAAGTCGAACTCAATGAAGAGGACGAAGATTATTCTGACGATGAAGTAGATGGAGAAGATGAAGAATAGTCAAATTTAATGATGTATTCTTATTTTCTTATTTGACAAAAGTTTTATTCTGCGATATTATAATATCGGGCACTTCTTTTAAGAAGTCGAAGCTCCCTAGCTCTAGGGAGCTATTTTTGTTTTGCTATTCATGAAACACGTCTTAAAAAGCAATGGACGTTGTATTTTAGATAAGGAGTGTTTATGGCAACAAAATATATTTTTGTTACAGGTGGTGTAGTTAGTTCGATCGGTAAAGGGATTGTGGCAGCAAGTCTTGGTCGTCTCTTGAAAAACCGTGGTCTTAAGGTAACCATTCAAAAGTTTGACCCATATATCAATATCGACCCAGGAACGATGAGTCCTTACCAACACGGGGAAGTGTTTGTGACGGACGACGGTGCAGAGACAGACTTGGATCTGGGGCACTATGAACGCTTTATTGACATTAACCTAAATAAATATTCAAATGTCACAACGGGTAAGATTTATAGTGAAGTTCTTCGCAAAGAACGTAAAGG
>NZ_KV811155.1:106706-131684 GCF_001813035.1 Streptococcus sp. HMSC071H03
GAGTATCTTGGAGCAACTGTCCAGGTCATTCCACACATTACAGACGCTTTAAAAGAAAAGATTAAACGTGCTGCAACGACAACAGACTCTGATGTGATTATTACAGAAGTGGGAGGGACTGTTGGAGATATCGAAAGCTTGCCATTCTTAGAAGCGCTTCGTCAAATGAAGGCAGATGTCGGAGCAGACAATGTGATGTATATTCACACGACCTTGCTTCCTTATCTGAAAGCAGCTGGGGAAATGAAAACCAAACCAACTCAACACTCTGTAAAAGAATTGCGTGGTCTGGGTATTCAACCGAATATGCTGGTCATTCGCACTGAAAAGCCAGCAGGTCAAAATATTAAAAATAAATTAGCGCAATTTTGTGACGTGGCACCAGAAGCAGTGATTGAGTCGTTAGATGTGGAACATTTGTATCAAATTCCGCTGAATTTGCAAGCACAAAACATGGACCAAATCGTTTGTGATCACTTGAAGTTGGACGTGCCAGAAGCGGATATGACAGATTGGTCTGCTATGGTTGATAAAGTCATGAACTTGAAGAAACAAGTGAAAATTGCGCTTGTTGGGAAATATGTGGAGTTGCCAGATGCGTATATCTCTGTTGTAGAAGCTCTCAAGCACTCTGGTTATGCCAATGATGCAGAAATCAAGCTGAATTGGGTCAATGCGAATGATGTCACAACGGAAAATGTCGCCGAATTGTTGAAAGATGCAGACGGTATTATTGTGCCAGGTGGATTTGGTCATCGCGGAACCGAAGGAAAGATTGCGACCATTCAATATGCGCGTGAAAATGATGTGCCAATGCTTGGAATTTGCCTTGGTATGCAGTTGACTTGTGTTGAGTTTGCTCGCCATGTGTTAGGATTTGAAGATGCTAATTCTTCAGAATTAAATCCTGATACGAAACATCCTGTTATTGATTTGATGCGTGATCAGATTGATGTAGAAGACATGGGAGGAACGCTTCGCTTAGGACTGTATCCATCTAAGTTGAAACGTGGTTCCAAAGCCGCTGCAGCTTATGACAATCAAGAAGTTGTGCAGCGTCGTCACCGCCACCGTTATGAATTTAACAATGAATTCCGTCAACAATTTGAAAACGCAGGATTTGTCTTCTCAGGAGTTTCACCTGATAATCGTCTGGTAGAAATTGTAGAAATTCCAGAAAATAAATTCTTTGTGGCGTGTCAATACCACCCAGAATTATCCAGCCGCCCTAATCGTCCAGAAGGACTTTATACGGCTTTTGTCACAGCTGCGGTTGAAAATAGTGAAAAATAATAGAATGGGACAGGCTTCCATGATTGGTATCACAATCTGGAGCCTATTCCAGTCTTTTTAATATCTTTTATAAATAGAAAGTCTTATCAGTATAACAAATTGGTGCAAGATTTTAAATGAAATCTACAACTAGATTGTCATAAAGAGCAGTGGTTTAGCAATAAAATAAGACTTTTTGCAAAGGATTTAATAGTTAATCAATTCTCTAAATTATTATCCGGAGGTAGATCATGATGAAGTTTATACTTGATGAAAGTCTCGTAGCGCTTGGAATTAAAAATGTGGTAATTGGCATTGCCAAAAATGTAGATCCACATGCGCCTTTATCCGCTTCATTTTTGGAAAAGCAAAAAGAAATGGAAAAGTGGGCCTTGAAATGCAATGTGGATGAAGTGTCTGATGATGCAGTCATTCAAGGCTACAAAGATTTGTTGCAAAGTGTTGGACGTAGTGTCAAGAAGAATCCTCCTACCGTTTTGGCGCTTATTCGGAATATTCGACATCGTGGTTCTATTCCACATATTAACAGTATTATTGATATTTACAATGTCGAATCTTTGCATTCTTTACTAGCTATTGGTGGACATGATTTGGATAAAATAGAGGAGCAGATAGAGTTTACTGTTAGCCAAAATGAAGACGTTTTTCTGCCGATTTTATCTACGGAAAAACACGTTTCACAGACTGATTATGTTTATCGTGATCAAAAAGGAATTTTAGCATGGCTAGATGTTCGTGACGGAGAAAACTATAAATTTGATGACGAGACAAAAAATGCCATTTTTATCATTCAAGGGAATGCTCACACATCTGTTGAAATGCGTTTAGAAGCACTGAAGCGCATTGAGAACGATTTAGCAGAATGTATGCCGAATCTGGATTTTGAAACGTATGTCATTCACCCAGAGAGGAAATAACCTAAAAAGCAATGTATCCATCAATAGGATACGAGAAGTGAGTCCGTTGTTTGAAAGCATTTCGGCTCACAACAACGTTTTTTGTTGAAAGATTTGTTTGAAAATTCTTTACTTTTTGTTAAGTTATAGTATAATTAGAATATATCATACTTTTCGGAGGTAACTATGAAAAAAAGTAAAATCATCGCAGTTGCGGGGCTAGCTCTTTTAACGTCTGGTCTTTAGCTGCTTGCTCGGGTTCGAAATCGAACTCAGCTGAAACAAAATTTGGTTATGTGTATTCTAGTGATCCAGAAACTTTGGATTATGTAACATCAGGAAAAGCAACCACTAGCGATCTTGTGACAAATGGAGTTGACGGATTGTTAGAAAATGACAAATATGGAAATCTTGTACCATCAATGGCTAAGTCATGGACTGTATCAAAAGATGGTTTAACCTATACTTATAAACTTCGTAAGGGTGCCAAATGGTACACATCAGAAGGGGAAGAATACGCAGAAGTTAAAGCGCAAGACTTTGTAACTGGTTTGAAACATGCTGCCGATAAAAAATCTGAGGCGCTTTATTTGGTTCAAAACTCAATTAAAGGTTTAGATGCTTACGTGAATGGTCAAACAAAAGACTTTTCAACGGTAGGTGTGAAAGCAGTTGATGATTATACTGTTCAGTATACATTGAACAAGCCAGAACCATATTGGAATTCTAAGACAACCTCTGCCATTATGTGGCCAATCAATGCAGAATTTTTGAAATCTAAAGGAAATAAATTTGGCCAATCAACAGACCCTAACTCAATCCTTTATAATGGACCATTCTTGATGAAAGCTATCACAGCAAAATCTGCGGTAGAATATGTTAAAAACAAACATTATTGGGATAAAGATAAAGTAAAAGTTGATAGCATTAAACTTGCTTACTATGATGGTCAAGACCAGGACTCATTGGCTCGTAATTTCAAAGATGGGGCATACTCATACGCACGCCTCTTCCCAACAAGTTCAAACTTTGCAACTTTTGAAAAACAATTCAAGGACAATATCTATACAGCAGAAGCAGGCTCTGGAACGGCTGCTTTAGCCCTTAATATTGACCGTCAATCTTACAACCACACGGCTAAGAAAACAGATGAAGAAAAAAATTCAACGAAAAAGGCATTGTTGAACAAAGACTTCCGTCAAGCTTTGAACTTTGCACTTGACCGCGAATCTTATGCAGCACAAGTAAATGGTAAAGATGGTGCTGCCACAGCAATCCGTAATATGTTTGTACCATCTAATTTTGTTCAAGTTGGTGAAAAATCATTTAGTGATGTTGTAGAAGAAAAATTAGCAAGCTATGGCGATGACTGGAAGGGTGTCAAACTAGCTGATTCACAAAACGGCTTGTACAATCCAACAAAAGCAAAAGAAAAATTTGCAAAAGCAAAAGCAGCTTTGCAAGCTCAAGGTGTACAGTTCCCAATCCACTTAGATGTTCCTACTGTAGAAACTTCTAAGAGCTACGTTGCTCGGATGCAGTCTTTAAAACAATCTGTTGAAAAAGTACTTGGTAAAGAAAATGTTGTCATGGACTTGAACATGATGTCAGAAGATGACTTTAACAACGTCACTTACTATGCTCCAAATGCAGCTGGAGAAGACTGGGATATCTCAGGCGCTGTTGGTTGGAATCCCGACTATCAAGATCCATCTACTTATCTTGACATTTTGAAATCAACAGCTTCTGATAATACGAAGACATGGTTTGGATTTGACTCTGGTAGTGAAAATGCTGGTGCTAAAGCAGTCGGCTTGGACGAATATAATAAATTAGTCGATGAAGCAGGTGCAGAAACAACAGACATTGCAAAACGTTATGAAAAATATGCAGCAGCACAAGCTTGGTTAACAGACAGTTCACTTGTCTTACCAACAATGGCTTCAACAGGTGCCGGAACTTTTGTGTCACGCATTCAACCGTTCTCAGGTGCATTTGCGCAAACAGGTAGTAAAGGTAGCTCAACCTACTTCAAATACATTAAAGTCGGTAACGATACTGTCACTAAGAAAGACTATGAAGCAGCTAAGAAGAAATGGCAAAAAGAAAAAGCCGAGTCTAATAAAAAAGCTCAAGATGAATTAGCTGATCATGTAAAATAATACATTTATAAAAGCAGGTAAAACTCACTTAAAAGTGGGTTTCATCTGCTTTTTTCTATCTATAAAATTGTAAGATTAATATAATCCCTTTGATACTAGGTCTAAAAAAATATGTCATAAAATTTAGAAAATTCTATTTACTTTTTATATTTTGTTTGCTAGAATGTATAAAAATAATGATTTTGGGAGGAATATTCATGAAGAAAAGTAAAATCATTACCCTTGCAGCGCTAGCCTTGCTTGCAACAGGAGCTCTAGCAGCTTGTTCTAGCTCTAAAACAAGCTCGGGGAACAAAACATTCTCATATATTTATGAGCAAGATCCAGATAACCTGAACTATTTGACAACTGGGAAAGCAGCTACTGCAAATCTTACCAGTAATGTCATTGACGGACTCTTGGAAAATGACCGTTACGGAAATCTAGTTCCTTCTGTAGCGAAGGATTGGACAGTCTCCAAGGATGGCTTGACTTATACTTATACACTTCGTAAGGGTGCCAAATGGTACACATCAGAGGGCGAAGAGTATGCAGAAGTTAAGGCACAAGACTTTGTGACAGGCTTAAAATATGCTGCGGATAATAAATCTGATGCTATTTACTTGGTGCAAGATTCTGTTAAAGGCTTGGATGCTTACATGAAGGGTGAAAATAAAGATTTCTCTTCTGTCGGTATCAAAGCAGTTGATGATTACACGGTTCAATACACGCTTAATCGACCAGAAAGCTTTTGGAATTCTAAAACAACAATGGGCGTTCTAGCACCAGTTAATGCAGAATTTTTGAAATCAAAAGGCAATAAATTTGCACAAGCAACAGACCCATCTAGTCTTCTTTATAATGGTCCATACTTGCTGAAATCTATCACAGCGAAATCGTCTGTTGAATTTGCTAAAAATCCAAACTACTGGGATAAGAAGAATGTGCACATTGACAACATCAAGTTGTCCTACTATGATGGTCAAGACCAAGACAAACTTGCTAAAGGATTTAGTGATGGCTCATTTACCAATGCTAAAGTATTTCCAACTAGCCCAAGTTATGCTTCTGTCAGCAAGAAATACAAAAACAACATCGTTTATACTCCACAAGATGCAACGACTTACTTAGTAGCTACAAATATTGATCGTCAATCTTACAATCACACTTCAAAGACAACAGATGCTCAAAAAACTTCTACTAAGAAAGCTTTGCTAAACAAGGATTTCCGTCAAGCGATTACCTTTGCATTTGACCGCACTGCTTATGCATCACAGGTGAATGGTAAAGACGGTGCGACGAAGATACTCCGTAATCTTTTTGTACCGCCAACGTTTGTTCAAACAGATGACAAAAGCTTTGGAGAATTAGTCAAAGAAAAATTAGTTGGTTATAATGAAAGTTGGAAAGATGTCAACTTAAATGATGCGCAAGATGGTCTTTACAATCCAACTAAAGCTAAAGAAAAATTAGCGAAAGCGAAAGCAGCGCTTCAAGCAGACGGCGTTCAATTCCCAATCCACATTGATATGCCAGTTGACCAAACAGCGACTAATAAAGTTCAACGTGTGCAATCATTGAAACAATCTATTGAAAAAAATCTTGGTAAAGAAAATGTTGTGATTGATATTCAACAAATGTCTAAAGACGACGTGAATAATATCACTTACTTTGCTGAATCTGCAGCAGCAGAAGATTGGGACCTTTCTGATAATGTTGGTTGGAGTCCAGACTTCCAAGACCCATCTACTTATCTTGATGTCATCAAACCTTCAAGTGGTGAAAACACTAAGACTTATCTAGGATTTGATGCAGGTACGAATAACGCTGCAGCAGCACAAGTTGGTATGAACGAATATGAAAAGTTGTTGAATGAAGCTGAAAAAGAAACCACTAATACGAATGCACGCTATGAAAAATATGCTGCAGCCCAAGCTTGGTTGACTGATAATGCTTTGGTTATTCCGACAACAACCTTGACTGGTCGTCCAATTCTTTCTCGTACAGTGCCATTTACTAATCCATTTGCTTGGTCAGGAAACAAAGGGAATAGTGAAATCATTCTATATAAATATCTTGAACTCCAAGATGAGCCTGTGACTCAAAATCAATACAAGAAAGCAATGGAAAAATGGAATAAAAAGCGCACAGAATCTAATAAAAAGGCTCAAGAAGAACTTGCAGATCATGTTAAATAATTGAAAAAAATTAGATAAAATTTAACAGAAAAACAAAAAAAGTTCAATTATGATAAAAATATTCTGACAATTGATTTTACAATTAACCAGAATTGTGATATAATTTTAAACAATCAGTTTAAAAATTGAAGGTATTCTAAAATTGAAAATAGGTATTTGTCGTGACGCGTGGCATTTCTCTATCAGTTCCTTCGGTCTTGGCTGACAGGTTATGTTTAATAACTTAACCATAGTTATTAAAGTGGAATATCTGATGTGACTCATGCTGAATCATTAAAATACAAAAAGAATTAGCAGATCATGTAAAATAAACTTCTCATCAGAACTTTCTCTAACAGGAGGGAAAGTTCTTTTGGGATTTTAAAGGAAACGGTAAATGAAGAAATATATTTTTATGCGTATCTTACGCTCTTTAGTATCTATTTTCATGGTAACAACGCTGACTTACACCATTATCTATACCATGGTGCCTAGGAAGTTGATTTTCAAACAGGACCCAAACTATAACAAAATAGCGACAACTCCTGATAAAAAAGCCAATTACGAAAATACGATTTTTGAGCGTATGGGTTACATTGACTACTATGATACGAAGGAATTACAAGAAAAAGCTAGTAAAGAGAATTCCTCTGTAACAGTAGAACCTACTAATGCAAATAAAAAAATCTATGAAGCTTACATCAAAAAGCTGGGACGCGGTTGGAAATTGCAGCAATTTAAAGAAAGCAAGCAATTTTATGCAACTCGTGAAGTTCCAGTCTATGAACGCGTTCTTGGTTTCTATGGTAATTTGATTCAAATTGACCATACAGGTGCTGTGAAAGATGCTTCTAATCCGAATTTGAAGCGTTATATTCGCATTGAAAATGATCCTGCTATTGGTTGGTCTGTTGTTGGTTCTGGAACAAGACATAAATATTTATTATATTTCAATAGTCAGTTTCCATTTATTCACCAAAATTTTGTAAGATTAAATCTAGGAACTTCTTATCCGACCTATGCTAATCTTCCTGTTTTACAGGTTATTTCACAAGGGCAAGGTCAAACGAAGACATCAGAAGTTCAATTTCCAACAGGAAAGAAAACATCATCTGTTAATATTTATACGCGTACATATAAGTCTCCAAAACAAGCCGATGCACGCGATGTTGCTAATTACGGAAAAGATGATCCTTATACGGCGACAGAGAGCAATTATCAATATCCATCTATGATTGTGAGTTCTTCTATTGTTGGGTTGATTGGTTTGGCCTTGTCATACTTAATCGCCGTTCCACTTGGATCTTATATGGCTCGCTTTAAGAATACATTGTTTGATAGTATTTCAACCGGTGCTTTGACTTTCTTAATGTCACTGCCAACTATTGCCTTGGTTTATATCATTCGCTTGATTGGTTCAGCGATTGGCTTGCCTGATTCATTCCCTATTTTGGGAGCAGGTGATTGGCGCTCTTATGTGTTGCCGGCAGTCATTCTTGGACTCTTGAGTGCGCCTTGGACAGCCGTTTGGATTCGCCGTTATATGATTGACTTGCAATCACAAGATTTTGTTCGTTTTGCACGTGCAAAAGGTCTTTCTGAAAAAGAAATTTCTAATAAACATATTTTCAAAAATGCCATGGTGCCACTTGTATCCAGCATTCCAAACTCAGTTATTGGGGTTATTACAGGTGCAACTTTGACTGAAACAGTCTTCGCTTTCCCTGGTATGGGTAAGATGTTGATTGACTCTGTTAAAGCTTCAAACAATTCTATGGTCGTTGGTCTTGTCTTTATCTTTACTTGTCTTTCTATCTTCGCTCTTTTATTGGGTGATATTCTGATGACAGTGCTTGACCCACGTATTAAATTAACATCAAAAGGAGGTAAATAATGGCTACAATTGATAAGACTAAGTTCCAATTTGTTAAACGCGATGATTTTGCCTCTGAAACAATTGATGCTCCAGCCTATTCTTACTGGAAATCAGTTATGCGTCAGTTCCTAAAAAAGAAATCAACAGTTATCATGTTGGGAATTTTGGTCGCTATTATTTTGATGAGTTTCATTTATCCGATTTTCTCAGATTTTGACTTTAACGATGTCAGCAAGGTGAATGATTTCGGTGCGCGTTATATTAAACCAAACGGTCAATATTGGTTTGGTACAGATAGCAACGGGAAATCTCTTTTTGACGGAGTATGGTTTGGAGCTCGTAACTCCATCCTCATTTCTGTCATTGCAACCGTGATTAACTTAGTTATTGGTATTGTGATTGGTGGTATCTGGGGAATTTCAAAAACCGTTGACCGTATCATGATGGAAGTGTACAATATCATTTCTAACATCCCATCTCTCTTGATTGTCATTGTCTTGACTTATTCAATTGGTGCTGGTTTCTGGAACTTGATTTTTGCTATGACCATCACAGGTTGGGTTGGGATTGCTTATACGATTCGTATCCAAATCATGCGTTATCGCGACTTGGAATATAACCTTGCCAGCCGAACTTTGGGTACGCCAACACTGAAAATCATCGTGAAAAACATCATGCCACAATTGGTTTCTGTTATTGTGACCACGGCTTCGCAACTGCTTCCAAGTTTCATTTCTTATGAAGCGTTTCTATCGTTCTTTGGTTTAGGGCTTCCTGTCACAGTACCAAGTTTGGGACGGTTAATTTCAGATTATTCACAAAATGTGACAACAAATGCGTATCTTTTCTGGATTCCATTGACAACCTTGATTTTGGTTTCTCTTTCATTGTTCGTTGTCGGTCAAAACTTAGCGGACGCTAGTGATCCACGTACACATAGATAGGAGTAAATATGACACAAGAAAAAAATGTAATATTGACTGCTCGCGATATTGTCGTGGAATTTGACGTTCGTGATAAAGTCTTAACAGCCATTCGTGGTGTTTCGCTTGACCTTATTGAAGGTGAGGTTCTTGCACTTGTAGGAGAATCTGGTTCTGGTAAGTCTGTTTTGACAAAGACATTTACAGGAATGTTAGAGGAAAATGGTCGAGTTGCTCAAGGAACGATTGATTACCGTGGACAAGATTTGACAAAATTGAAGTCTAATAAAGATTGGGAACCTATACGCGGTGTTAAAATTGCAACAATCTTCCAAGATCCGATGACGAGTTTGGACCCTATTAACACAATTGGTAGCCAAATTACAGAAGTAATTATCAAGCACCAAAAGAAAACGCCAAAAGAAGCAAAAGAAATGGCTGTTGACTATATGAATAAGGTCGGCATTCCTGATGCTGAAAAGCGTTTTAATGAATACCCATTCCAATATTCAGGGGGAATGCGTCAACGGATTGTTATTGCCATTGCACTTGCTTGTCGTCCAGATATTCTAATCTGTGATGAGCCTACGACAGCGCTGGATGTTACCATTCAAGCGCAAATCATTGATTTGTTGAAATCATTGCAACAAGAGTATCAATTCACCACTATTTTTATCACCCACGATCTTGGAGTGGTAGCAAGTATTGCAGATAAGGTTGCGGTTATGTATGCTGGTGAAATCGTTGAATACGGAACAGTAGAAGAAGTCTTTTACGATCCACGTCATCCTTACACTTGGAGTTTGTTATCTAGTCTGCCTCAGTTGGCAGATGATAAGGGTGAGTTGTATTCAATTCCTGGAACGCCGCCATCTCTCTATTCACATTTACAAGGAGATGCATTTGCTCTCCGCTCAGACTATGCGATGGAAATTGATTTTGAGGAAAAACCGCCTCAAATCTATGTGTCAGATACGCATTGGGCAAAAACATGGTTGCTTCATGAAAATGCTCCAAAAGTGAATAAACCTGCTGTTATTGATGATTTGCACGAAAAAATTAGCTTAAAAATGGGCTTTGCCCATTTAGACGCCTAGGAGGAAGGAAATGCCTGAAAAATTAGTAGAAGTTAAAGATTTGGAAATTTCCTTCGGTGAGGGAAGCAAGAAATTTGTTGCTGTTAAAAATGCTAATTTCTTTATCAATAAAGGAGAAACGTTTTCACTTGTAGGAGAATCTGGTTCTGGTAAAACGACAATTGGTCGTGCGATTATTGGTTTAAATGATACGAGTCATGGAGAGATTTTCTTTGAAGGGAAAAAAATCAATGGCAAAAAATCAAAAGAAGAAGAGTCAGAAATCATTCGTAAAATTCAAATGATTTTCCAAGACCCTGCTGCTAGTTTGAATGAACGTGCGACAGTTGATTATATCATTTCGGAAGGCTTGTATAATTTCCATTTATTTAAAGATGAAGAAGAACGCAAGAAAAAAGTGAAAGATATTATTCATGAAGTTGGATTGTTATCAGAGCATTTAACACGTTACCCGCATGAATTTTCTGGTGGTCAACGTCAGCGGATTGGGATTGCCCGTGCGCTTGTTATGGAACCAGATTTTGTCATTGCAGATGAGCCGATTTCAGCGCTTGACGTCTCTGTGCGCGCGCAAGTTTTGAATCTTCTTAAGAAATTCCAAAAAGATCTAGGCTTGACTTATCTTTTCATTGCCCATGATTTATCAGTTGTACGTTTTATCTCAGACCGTATTGCTGTTATTTATAAGGGTGTGATTGTAGAAGTGGCTGAAACAGAAGAACTCTTCAATAATCCAATCCATCCTTATACGCAGTCATTGCTATCTGCTGTCCCAATTCCAGACCCAATATTGGAGCGGAAGAAAGTATTGAAGGTTTATGATGCTGCTCAACATGATTATTCAGTAGATAAGCCAGAAATGGTTGAAATTCGTCCTGGACACTTTGTGTGGGCTAATAAAGCAGAAGTTGAAAAATATAAAAAAGAATTATAACATCATTCTTTGACTTTGAGAGAATTTTAAAAATCACTTTAGAAGTTATCTAGAGTGATTTTTGAATTCATGTTATCTTTTTCTGGACGATTCCATTTTAAACTGTGCTATACTAGTTGTAATAGAAAAGAGGAGTAATGGGATGTATCAATTGATTGCGTTTGATATGGATGGAACACTTTTGACTAGTAAAAAAACAATTGCCAAAAGCAGCGTTGAAGCGATTGGGAGAGCTCAAGATGCTGGTAAACAAGTTGTACTTTCAACAGGACGCTCTTTGTCAGAACTGCTTCCTTATGGAGATGATTTGCGCGGGATTCGCTATGCTATTCTTGCAAGTGGTGCATTGATTTATGATTTGGAGGCTAAATGCGTTTTAGCTAAGCAAACCTTGCCTGCTATAGCAGTGGATAAGGTGAAGGCGATAGCAGAAGTTCAAGATTTGATGCTGGTTTGTATGATTGACGGACAAGGCTATCTTCAAAAATCACATTTTGAGAATATTGCTAACTATTATATGGAAATTTATACTGAACTTTATGATAAAACAGCTATCTTGGTGGATAATATTTACGATTTGTTAGCTAAGGAGAGAGAGCATTTTGACAAAATCAATATTTATCACTTTACGGCAAGGGATCGAGATCAATCGTATGAGGTGTTGTTATCTGAGGATATTGCCATGATAAAATCAGAAGTAAGTGGTCTTGAACTAACAGCGCAAGGAGTTGAAAAGGGGCAGGGTTTAGCTCACCTTGCTCAAAAATTAAATCTTCCTATGGAGCAAATCATTGTTGTTGGGGATGCTGACAATGATGAAAGCATGATTCGCGAAGCAGGTTTTGGTGTCGCTATGGGAAATGCCAATGAGAATATCAAAGGTTTGGCAGATATTATTGTGGCAGATAACGACCACGGTGGCTGTGCGCAGGCTATTGATGATGTGCTTCTGGCAGATAAAATATAAGAACAACGAATAAACACTAAACCCCACTTAAGATTTCTCAATACTTAAGTGGGGGTTTAACTATCTCACAGTATTAAATACTCTTTCCTGAAGAGAGGTGGACGGGAAGAAAGTAGCCGGTTGTCACAACTTCTTCACCAGCAATTTTTCGAAGCAACAAATCTACCAGTAAACAAGCTATATCTTTCAATGGTTGCTGTATAGTGGCTAGTTGGGGATAGTAGCTTTCTACAAAATAAGTTCCGTCGTAACCGATGACTTTTAGATCCTCTGGAATTTTGATTTCCAATTCTTGAGCGACTTTCATGATTAAAATGGCTGTCAGATCATCTGAAGCAAAAATGGCATCAGGTTTTCTATGTTTTAAAATATTTTTGATTTCCATTTCTTTGCGAATAGGAGAGAAGTCACTTGATACATTGATAATTGGTGCATCAGGTAGAATGGAAGCAAAACCTGCATGGCGGAGACCTGTCGGGGAGTTTGAATTATCATTTCCGGTAATCATAATGATATTTTGGGCACCGGATTTGACCAAGGTTTCTGCAGCCAAGACACCACCAGCATAGTTGTCCGAAGATACAACAGGAATGGAAGGGGATAAGTTGCGGTCAAAAGAGATAATGGGAGCTGTTACACGGTCATAATCAGAGATGCCTAAGTTGTGACTGCCTGAGATAATGCCATCCACTTGATTGGCTTCTAGCATCTCCAGATACTCTTTTTCCTTACTTGAATTGTGCTCGCTATTGCAGATGATTGTCTTGTAGCCTCTTTTGAATAACTCATGTTCTAATTTGTCAATGAGTTCGGCATAAAAGATGTGACTGATATTTGGGAAAATCAATCCAATCAGTTTAGCGGATTTTCCTTGTAAGCTACGAGCGAGATTATTGGGCTTGTATCCCAACTCGCGCATGGCCTCATTGACTTTTGTAATCGTTTTTTCTGAGAGGTAGCCTTTTTTGTTAATTACACGGGATACAGTGGTTGGGCTGACTCCAGCAATTTTTGCAACATCAGTTAACTTCGCGACCATAATCTAATTCATAGTAAGTTCCAGTTGGATTTCCCTCGCTGATAAAAATACCGTTTTGGTTTTCATGAGGGAAAACGCGACCTGAAAATACTTTTTCTCCTTTGTTAATAAAAATTTCAAAAACTGACTTATCAATGAAGATAGTAGCAGTTGTAGCTTGGTTTTCAATCGTACAACTACGAACAGTACCAAATTCAAGAGCGTATTGCTCACCGGCTTGACTACGGTCAACTGTTACTTGACCATTTTTGATGTCAAAGCAAATGCGTAACCCCTTATGCTCTTGATCTGCAAAGAGGACGATTTCAGCTTGTGAATCAGCTGTAAATTCTAGTTCTAATTCATAGCAGTTCGTTGTCTGCGCTTGATTAGCAAATGTTTGGCTATTATCTGTGCGCAAGGATGTGATAGCTGGGACAGGGTATTGATAGAGTTTACCGTCTTTTAGGGTTAATTCTTTGACCAAAGAGAATGTTCCTTGGTGGTCGAAACGGTCGGATGGATAGGCACTATCTGGTAATCCTAGCCAGCTGACAGCTAAGGCACGTCCGTCAGGAGCATTGAAAGCTTGAGTGGCGTAGCATTCAAATCCATAATCTAAATTTTGCAGAGGACTAGGTTCAACAATTGTTGCTTTCTTTGTGTCAAACGATTGACCTATTTTATACATATTTGGATAAATATTGTCATAAGGAGTGACTTCTTTTGATAAACCTTGAGGACAGTAGAGCAAAATTGGCTTATCATCAATAAAGACAAGATTTGGACATTCCATCATGTAGGCGGTGTTGTCATTTTCAAAGTCTAAATTACCGACTTCTACCCAGTTTGTATAATCGTGGTCAATCGCTTTATAAAACTTGATAAAGCCTTTTTTGTCCAGATTTTGTCCGCCGACAATGGCATAGCTCTGGCCTTTATAATTGAAAATCTGTGGATCGCGAAAGTGATCTGTAGTATCCTTAGGTTGTTCAATCAATACTTTGTTTAGTTTTTGAATATGTCCGTCTTTGTCCAGCAAAGCGCCGATTTGGTAAGGGTGACGAACCCAATTCTCATCACGGACATTTCCAGTATAGAATAGGAAAAGTTTGTCGTCAAACTGCATAGCAGAGCCAGAGTAAGCACCGTGACTGTCTAATGGGGTGTCTGGCAGAACACGAACACCGGTTTCTGTGAAGTGTACGAGGTCATCACTTTCCAGTTGTACCCAAGACTTGAGCCCATGAGTTGCACCAAATGGAAAATTTTGATAGAAGACAATCCATTTTCCGTCAAAATAGGAAAAACCATTTGGGTCATTCAGCAGTCCCGTATCAGGCTCTACGTGGTAGGTAGCACGCCAAGGTGATGTAGCGATTTTATTTTTTATCTGTTGGATTTCGTTTTCAGTCCATTGTTCATAGCGTTTGTAACGTTGTTCAGTAGTCCAAGCCAATCTTTTGTCCTCCGAGATAATTTTCTTACTTATATAGTAAACGTTTTCTCTTAAAAAATCAACTTTTTAATAGAAAAAATAAAATTTCTGCAAAACGCTTGACATATTTTGAAATCATGTTAAAATAATAGTCGTAGGAGCGATTAAATCGCTTTCATAAAAGCTAATTATTTTCAATAAGGAGATGCAAATGGAAAATAAGGACATTGCAAAAGCAGTCATTGAGGCCATTGGCGGACGTGACAATGTAAGTAGTGTTGCTCACTGTGCGACCCGTCTGCGTGTCATGGTCAAAGATGAAGCTAAGATTGATAAAGACAGAGTTGAGAATCTTGAAAAGGTTCAGGGAGCTTTCTTTAACTCAGGCCAATACCAAATTATCTTTGGTACTGGTACAGTGAATAAAATCTATGATGAAGTGGTAGCGCTTGGTTTGCCTACATCTTCAACTGGTGAGCAAAAAGCAGAAGCAGCTAAAAAGGGAAATTGGTTCCAACGTGCCGTTCGTACATTTGGTGACGTATTTGTGCCAATCCTGCCAGCAATCGTAGCAACAGGTCTCTTCATGGGGATTCGTGGTGCGATTAATAATGATACGATTCTTGGGTTATTTGGAACAACTTCAAAAGCCTTTGCTGCGTCAGACTTCTATACTTACACAGTTGTGTTGACAGATACAGCATTTGCCTTCTTCCCAGCTTTGATTTCTTGGTCAGCTTTCCGTGTATTCGGTGGGAATCCAGTGATCGGTATTGTACTTGGTTTGATGTTGGTAAATACCGCTCTTCCAAATGCTTGGGATGTAGCTTCTGGTGCTGCAAAGCCAATCATGTTCTTTGGTTTCATTCCAGTAGTTGGTTATCAAAACTCAGTATTGCCAGCCTTCTTCATTGGACTACTTGGTGCGAAACTTGAAAAATGGTTGCATAAGAAAATTCCAGATGTGCTTGATTTGCTTGTTGTGCCATTCTTGACCTTCCTTGTGATGTCAGTTCTTGGACTCTTTGTCATTGGTCCAATCTTCCACTCACTTGAAAATGTCATTCTTGCTGCGACAAAAGCTATTCTTGCCTTACCGTTTGGCTTAGCTGGTCTCATCCTTGGTGGTGTGCATCAGCTTATCGTGGTAACTGGTGTTCACCATATCTTCAACTTACTAGAAGCACAATTGATTGCAAATGAAGGAAAAGATGCCTTTAATGCGATCATCACAGCTGCTATGACTGCCCAAGCGGGTGCAACTCTTGCAGTTGGTGTAAAAACAAAATCTAAAAAACTAAAAGCTCTTGCATTCCCGGCTGCTCTCTCTGCAGGTCTTGGAATTACTGAACCAGCTATTTTCGGGGTGAACTTACGTTATGGTAAACCATTTGTACTTGGTCTTGTTGCCGGTGCTGCTGGTGGTTGGTTAGCTTCTATTCTTGGACTTGCTGGTACTGGATTTGGTATTACTATTATCCCAGGTACGCTTCTCTATCTGAATGGTCAAGTTCTTCAATATATCTTTATGGTACTTGTAACTACTGGTCTTGGATTTGGTTTGACTTACGCATTTGGTTACAAAGATGCTGAAGAAGAAGTGACTGAAGCAAAAGAAGTAGTAGAAGCTAATGAAGCAGCTGCGCCAGTCCTTTCTGATGAAACAATCGTTTCTCCAATCGTTGGTCAAATGTTTGACTTGAAAGATGTCAATGACCCAGTGTTCTCAAGTGGTGCTATGGGACAAGGAATCGCAGTGAAACCTAGTGAAGGTGTTGTGTATGCTCCTGCGGATGCAGAAGTGACAATCGCATTTGCAACTGGTCACGCTTACGGTTTGAAAACGGCAAAAGGTGCTGAAATCTTGATTCACGTAGGTATTGACACAGTTTCTATGAACGGTGACGGATTTGATCAAAAAGTTGCTCAAGGTGATAAGGTGAAAGCTGGCGATGTTCTTGGTACATTTGACGCTGCGAAAATTGCAGCCGCTGGTCTTGATGACACAACTATGGTGATTGTTACCAACACAGCTGATTATGCTTCTGTTACTCCTGTTGCAGAGGGTACAGTAGCGAAAGGCGATGCTGTGATTGAGCTAAAAGCCTAACCGTATAATGTGATAAGAGGCTGAGCAAAAGGGTTCAGCTTCTTCACTTTTGGTTAACAAAACACATTAACACAGCGGTTGATTGTTTTCTTTGCTCGCTTCACGTCTCAAAGTTGTCAATCAACTGTGCGGGGTGGGAAATGAACTCTTTCCAGTTCTTTCCCACTCCCTTTTCTTTGAAAAAGAGAAGAGAAAGTAAGATTTTTACTCAGAAGTCATACGAATATATGCTATAATGAATAAAGAAGAGAAGAAAACAAAATAAAAAGAGGTTTTGAAATGACAAAATTGTATGGAAGCCTAGAAGCTGGTGGTACAAAATTTGTGTGTGCAGTTGGGAATGAAAAATTTGAAGTGGTTGAGAAAACACAATTTCCAACGACCACACCGATTGAAACGTTGGATAAGACGATTGCATTTTTCTCTCGTTTTGAGAATTTAGCCGGCCTTGCAGTTGGTTCTTTTGGACCGATTGATATTGACCCTAATTCAAAAACGTATGGTTTTATCACGACGACACCAAAACCACACTGGGCAAATGTTGATATTGTAGGAGCTTTGCGGCGTGTTTTAAATGTGCCGATTTACTTTACGACAGATGTCAATAGCTCTGCTTATGGTGAAGTGGTGGCGCGAAATAATGCAGGCGGACGAATTGAAAATTTGGTCTATTATACTATTGGAACGGGAATTGGTGCTGGCGCCATTCAACGTGGTGAATTTGTTGGTGGAACGGGTCATCCAGAAATGGGGCATTACTACGTTGCAAAACACCCAATGGATGTAGAAAAAGAATTTAATGGGGTGTGTCCTTTCCATAATGGCTGTTTAGAAGGGCTGGCTGCTGGACCTAGTTTAGAGGCTCGGACAGGCATTCGAGGTGAAAATATTGAACTAAACAGTTCTGTTTGGGATATTCAAGCCTACTACATTGCGCAAGCAGCAATTCAAGCAACGGTGACATTCCGCCCTGATGTAATTGTCTTTGGTGGAGGTGTTATGGCGCAACAGCACATGTTGGATCGTGTTCGTGAAAAGTTCACAGTTTTGTTGAATGGTTATTTGCCTGTTCCAGATGTGCGTGATTACATTGTGACGCCAGCAGTTGCAGGAAATGGGTCAGCAACACTTGGAAACTTTGTCTTAGCTAAAAAAGTCAGCGAAAAAGCCAAAGGATAATTGAGTAATTGAGAGCAAGTGAGTGAATATTGAATAAGCTTGCTCTTTTTTGATATAAGGAAGAAAATGATTAAACCAATTGTAAAAGATATGTTATTTTTGCAACAGAAAGCACAACCAGCAAGTAAAGAGGATGTCGGAATTGGGCAGGATTTGTTTGATACCTTAAGAGCGAACCAAGATAAGTGTGTCGGAATGGCAGCCAATATGATTGGAGTGCAGAAGCAGCTCATTATTTTTATGTATGGTATGGTGCCTGTTATCATGTTCAATCCTATTTTGAAAGGGAAGTCATCTCCTTACCAAGCGGAAGAATCCTGTTTGTCACTTGTGGGGAGTCGCTTGACAACTCGTTATAAGGAAATTACAGTTGAATATTTGGATCAACATTGGCAAAAACAAACGCTGACTTTGAAAGATTTTCCTGCACAAATCTGCCAGCATGAATTGGATCATTTGGAGGGGATTTTGATTTAATGACCTGAAAACTCAGCTTTTATAGTGCTGGGTTTTTGATTGGTCAAGAAAATAGTTCTCATAGGAACTTTTTTCTTGACATTCGTTTGAATTATAGTAAAATAGTTCTCATGGAAACCAATTGGTTCTCTAGAGAACTATTTGAAAGGAAGTCAAAATGGAAAAACCATTATTGGAATTCAAGCGATTTGGGCGAAAAACGCATCTAATGATTCAAAAAATTGCCAAAGAGCGAGGAATTGAATTTATGGCGGGTCCGCAGGGGCAAGTATTGCATTTTGTGAATCACCGCGAAGACTGTGATAAGATGACCTTTATTAAAGATATTGAGCAGGAGTTGGGCATTACTAAGTCCGTTGCCAGTAATTTAATGAAGCGAATGGTGAAGAATGGCTTGATTTATCTGGAAGTAAGTGAGACCGATAAACGCGCTAAGATTATTCGTTTAACGCCGGAATCAAAGGAGCGCATGAATAAAATTCGTGATTTTTTTGATGAAATGGATCGTTGCCTATTGACAGATATTTCAGAAGAAGATTTGGTTACTTTTTTTCAAGTGATGGGAAAATTTTACCAGAATATTGAAAAATTAGAAAAAGGAGAAGCGAATGTTTAAATTGTTTAAACGTTTAACTGTCAAAGAAGTAGGGATGATTGTCATCAGCATCTTGTTTACTTGTTTAACAGTTTATTTAGAATTAGAGGTTCCAACTTATATTTCAAAAATTACGGAACTCCTCCAAACGAGGGGGACAGTAGTTTCTGATTTGTGGGATCCAGGTTTGAAAATGATTGGGCTGTCTTTTGCGAGCTTTCTTAGTGCTGTGACAGTTGGCTTTATTGCGGCTAGATTGGCGGCTAGCTTTACAACGAGTTTGCGGTCAGATATTTTCAATCGTGTGCTGGATTATTCAGACGCTGAGATTAAGCGATTCTCTATTCCGAGTCTTTTGACGCGGACAACCAACGATCTTACGCAAATTCAGCTCATGATTACCATGGGCTTGCAAGTTGTGACGCGTGGGCCAATCATGGCGATTTGGGCGATTACGAAAATCATTGGGAAATCAGAATACTGGCTCTGGGCGGTTATTGTGGCGGTTATTGTGAATATTATCATGACAACAGTTCTGATGACGTTGGCCTTTCCAAAGCAATCTGTTATTCAACGGTTGACTGATAAGTTAAATAGTATTACGCGTGAAAGTCTAACAGGGATTCGTGTTGTTCGGGCTTATAACGCTGAAGACTATCAAGATGACAAGTTTGCAGGAGCTAATGATGAAGTGACTCGTTTGAATCTCTTTGTCAGTCGTCTCATGGCGATTTTAAATCCAATTATGATGGGGATTTCGAGCGGCTTGACTTTGGCGATTTATTGGATTGGGGCTTACTTGATTCAAGACGCAGCCTTACCAGAACGTTTGCCAATTTTTAGTGATATGGTCGTCTTTATGTCTTATGCCATGCAAGTGGTGATAGGCTTCATGCTTATGGGGGCTCTTTTTATCATTCTACCTCGTACCTTGGTGTCTGCCGGACGGATCAATGAAGTGCTTGATTTATATTCAACGATTGAGTCTCCAACAGAGCCAAAAATAGCGAAAGATGTCAAAGGGGAAGTGGTATTTGACAATGTGTCTTTCCGCTATGCTAAAAATTCTGAGGCTGTTATCGAACATGTTAGCTTTACAGCTAAAGCAGGTGAAACCGTAGCTTTCATTGGATCAACCGGTTCTGGGAAATCCACTTTAATCAGCTTAATTCCTCGTTTCTATGATGTGACAGAAGGAAGAATTTTAGTGGATGGAGTAAACGTCAAAGATTATCAGCTGGAAGATTTGCATAATAAAGTTGGCTACATTCCACAAAAAGCTGTCCTCTTCTCTGGTGATATCAAGAGTAATTTAGACTTTGGGCAAAGCAATGAAAGCCCATTGGATGACGAAAAAATGTGGGCTGCACTTGATTTGGCACAGGCTAAATCATTTGTTGAAGAAAAAGAAGACGGTTTGCAATCTGAAGTTGCACAAAGCGGTACGAATTTCTCTGGTGGGCAAAAGCAACGTTTGGCGATTGCGCGTGCGCTTGCTCGCAAGCCTGAAATTTTGATTTTTGATGATTCGTTTTCAGCGCTGGACTATAAGACAGACCGCATTTTGCGGGAAGAATTAGCGAAAAAAGTGAAGGACACAACGAGATTGATTGTGGCGCAGCGGATTTCAACGATTATGGATGCCGATCAGATTTTGGTACTGGATAAAGGAAAAGTAGTCGGTCAGGGTACTCATAAAGAATTGCTGGCAACGAACGCAGTTTATCAAGAAATTGCTTACTCACAATTATCGAAGGAGGAATTGGAAAATGGAAAATAAAAAATCATCTTTATTTAGTCAAGTGAAACCCTATATCAAAGGATTCCAGTTTCCATTGCTCGTTGCATTTGTGGGAGCAATGCTATCTAGTGTTATCACGGTTTATGGTCCGGACAAATTAAAAGAAATTACCAATCTTATCACAGAAGGAATGAGAAGTCGAATTGATCTGAAGGCGATCTCTAATATTGCTCTTTTCTTAGCGATTTTGTACGCAGCAGGTGCTTTGTTAAATTATGTTCAATCTTTTATCATTTCATCTGTTATTCAGCATTTCTCCAAGCGCTTGCGGACTGCTATTGCTGAAAAAATCAATAAATTGCCTCTACGCTATTTTGACAGCCATTCCCAAGGGGACACTCTTTCACGGGTCACAAATGACGTGGATACTGTTGGGCAATCTTTGAACCAAAGTTTAGGAACGGTGATTTCATCAAGTTTACTGCTTATTGCGGTTCTCTTTATGATGTTTTACAATAATGTGGTCTTGTCCTTTGTGACGATTGGATCAGTCTTGATTGGCTTTGTCTTTGTTGCTTTGATTATGGGAAAATCTCAACGATTCTTCCGAGCACAACAAGAAAATCTTGCCAGCGTCAATGGCTATGTGGAAGAAATGTACTCTGGGCATAATGTCATTGTCAGCTACAATGCCACAGACGAATCCAAAGTAGCCTTTCAAACACTTAATACTAACCTTTACAACAGTATGTGGAAATCACAATTCATTTCAGGGATTATGATGCCGCTTATGATGTTTGTAGGGAACTTCGGTTACGTTATGGTTGTTTTGGTTGGGGCGAGCATGGCTTTGAATGGCGATGTCACTATGGGAACGATTGTTGCCTTTATGGTATATGTACGGATTTTCTCTCAACCGTTGTCACAAATTGCACAAGGGATTACTACTCTTCAACAAGCTAGCGCTGCTATGGGACGCGTATTTGAATTTTTAGCAGAGCCTGAAATGGAAAATGATGAGCATAAAGCGCAACAACTCACGACCCTAAAAGGAGATGTTACCTTTGATAAGGTATTCTTTAGTTATAATCCAGATCGAACGATTATTCATGATTTTTCTGCCAAGGCCAAAGCAGGGCAAAAGATCGCCATTGTCGGTCCGACCGGTGCTGGGAAGACGACCATTGTCAACTTGCTCATGAAATTTTATGAGATTGAGAAAGGGCGGATTACGATTGATGGCATTGATACCAAGCAAATGAAACGTTCTGAGGTACACGATGCCTTCTCCATGGTTCTCCAAGACACCTGGTTATTTGAGGGAACGATTAAGGAAAATTTGATTTACAATCAGAAAAATATTTCTGATGAAGCAGTTGTGGCAGCTGCCAAAGCTGTTGGGGTTCATCACTTCATCAAGACTTTGCCAAAAGGATATGATACGGTGCTGGACGATACTGTGAGTCTCTCTGTTGGGCAAAAGCAATTGCTGACCATTGCGCGTGCCCTTCTTAAAGATGCTCCATTACTTATCTTGGACGAAGCGACTTCATCTGTTGATACACGGACGGAAGAGCTGATTCAAAAAGCGATGGATAAACTAATGGAAGGACGGACTTCCTTTGTCATTGCTCACCGTTTGTCAACGATTCGTAATGCTGACTTAATTTTGGTTATGCGAGATGGCAATATCATTGAACAAGGCAATCATGAACAATTGATGGAACAAAACGGCTTCTATGCTGATCTTTACAATAGTCAATTCGATGAAGACGCAGAGTATGCGTAAGTTGAATTGAAGATAGTAAGTAAGACAGAAATTCTTCTTGGTCAAAATGATCTGAGAAGAGTTTCTGTTTTTTTGACTGTTGATTTACTTTTTTTGTTAGAAAAGAAATAGTTGAACTCAAACTCCCCAAGGTATCAGAATCCTTGGGGAGTTTTGCTAAATTCAATCTTCAAAACCATTTTTGTCAGACAGTTCTTTAAAGAAATGACCTGTATTTTCTCCTTTATAAAAAATTCTATATTATAATATTATAATTCTATATTTTTGGTAAAAAGCCAACCTTTTATTCGAAAAAGTATAGACATTTGTTTTAAAATATAGTATAGTTAGAGTATCAAGGAAAAAAGTGGTATGATGGCAATTAATTCCATTTTAGGTGGTGTCCTTCAGTTAGTGGATATGGTGATTGTTGGATTTATCTGGTATCCATTCCTTCGTATGCTGGACAAACAACCTGATTCTGTATTATAATGAGATGAATGACAGATTTGCAGGAGCTATCATATGCCTAAATACGAAGAAATAGCGAATATACTTCGAGATAGAATCGCAAATGGAGTCTACCCAGTAGACTCCATGTTACCTATTCAGTCTGAATTATCAAAAGAGTTCGGTGTTAGCCGAATGACTATAAAAAAAGCTGTTGAGATTCTAACCATTGAGGGATTGATTTTTTCCAAACAAGGAAATGGGACGAGAGTGTTAAATTCATCCTTTTGGGATAAAGAAGATTCAAAATTTCGCTTGAATAACTACAATGGCTTGAGTCAAGGTTTAAAAAATGATGAGCGAAAATTAACGAGCCAGATTATTCAATTTGCAGTTGAATTTCCAGAAGCTGAGATTGCAGAGCGCCTGCAAGTGGAAATGACAGTACCGGTTTATAAAATTATACGATTGCGTCTGCTTGATGACCAACCTTATGTGTTGGAGCACACGTATATGCCGTGTGACTTGGTGCCAGGGTTGGATGAGAGCATTTTGCTTCAGTCTATCTATGCTTATTTATGGGATGAATTAAACTTAAAATTTGCCGGAAGTTATCGCCATATCACAGCTGAAAAGCCAGATGAATATGACCAAAACTATTTGGCTTGCCAAGAGACAGATCCGATTTTGCAGGTGGAGCAAGTTGTTTATCTGGAAACTGGACGTCCGATTGAGTATTCGAAAAGCCGCAATCGCTTTGACACGAGAGGGTATTCTCTTTTAGATGTTAAAAATATTTAAGTCATTTGTGCAATATTAAAGGAGGAAATGATGTCAGAACCATTATTTTTACAATCTGTTATGCAGGAAAAAATCTGGGGCGGAACGAAGCTGCGAGATGAATTTGGCTATAAAATTCCCAGTGATAAAGTAGGCGAATACTGGGCGATTTCGGCTCACCCGCATGGCGTATCTACGATTAAAAACGGTCGCTTTGCTGGTATGGGATTGGATCAGCTCTATGCAGAACACCGAGAGTTATTTGGTAACAGCAGCGAGCCTGTTTTTCCGCTTTTAACCAAAATCTTGGATGCCAATGATTGGCTCAGTGTTCAGGTTCACCCAGATGATCATTATGCTATGGAGCACGAAGGGGAGTTGGGAAAAACAGAGTGCTGGTATGTGATTGCTGCAGATGAAGGAGCAGAAATCATCTACGGGCACAATGCCAAGTCACGAGAAGAGCTGCGTCAGCAGATTGAAAAGAAAGAATGGGATAAGCTGTTAACCAAAGTGCCAGTCAAGGCCGGAGATTTCTTCTATGTTCCAAGCGGTACTATGCACGCCATTGGATCAGGCATTCTGATTTTAGAGACACAACAGTCTAGCGATACTACCTATCGTGTCTATGACTTTGATCGAAAAGATGCTAAAGGCAATCTGCGCGAGTTGCATTTGGAAAAATCCATTGATGTGCTCAATATCGGTGCACCAGCTAATAGCCGTCCAGTTACGGTGAAAGCAGATGATTTGACATCAACGCTTTTAGTAGCTAGTGATTTCTTTGCTGTTTACAAATGGGAAGTATCAGGAAAAGTGGATATCGAGAAAACAGCTGCTTATTTGCTAGTAAGTGTGCTAGCAGGGCAAGGTGTGCTGACCGTAGATGGAGAAACGTATCCAATCGCAAAAGGAGACCATTTTATCCTACCAAGCGATGTGGAAGAGTGGACTTTCGAGGGGAAAAACCTTGAAATGATTGTTAGTCATCCGTAATAGCTTTTATAGAACATCAGAGGTTGAGGAAATTCCTTGACCTCTTTTATCATGAGGCGAAGCATTATGGCATAGTTCTCTACTGTTCTACAGATTTTTAAAGGTATCTATGAAACAATTCT
>NZ_KV811155.1:131784-156688 GCF_001813035.1 Streptococcus sp. HMSC071H03
AATGTATAATCCTTATATTTTTGCAGGAATTGTCAGTTATATTAAAAAATGATGTCATTTTCAGAAAACGTTGATAGTATTTCAAAAAAGCGTTATAATGGCTGATATTGAAAAATTTAGGAGAAAAAGATGTTTTCCAAGTTGAAGAATATTTTTATTGGTCGACCTTTGAAATCAAGCGATGAGGGAGAAGAAGGGAACTTATTAACAAAACTGCAAGCTCTGGCTATGTTGTCAAGCGATGCTCTATCTTCGATTGCCTACGGTCCTGAACAAGTTGTTTTGGTTTTGGTATCCGTATCTGCTGGCGCAATTTGGTGGTCGTTACCAATTGGTATTGTGGTGCTGATTTTGCTGGCCAGTTTAACCATTTCATATCGTCAGGTGATTCATGCTTACCCACAAGGCGGTGGGGCTTATATGGTTACAACGGAAAATCTTTCACCAAAAGCTGGTCTAGTTTCAGGTGGTAGTTTGCTAGTTGATTATATGCTGACAGTAGCGGTATCTGTTTCTTCTGGAGCGGATGCGATTACGTCAGCAATTCCTGCTTTGCATCCGTACAATTTGCACATTTCGATTGTTTTAGTGCTGATTTTAATGTTAATGAATTTACGTGGTTTGCGGGAATCGGCGGTTTCGCTGATGATTCCAGTTTATTTGTTCATCGCAAGTACTGTTTTCTTAATTGGCTTTGGTTTATTGCAATTATTACTGGGGAATTTATCCTACCATGCAACAGCTCCGATTGGAAAATCTATTTCAGGTGTCAGTTTGGTTCTTCTGCTTCGTGCATTTACGAGTGGTTCGGCTTCTCTGACAGGTGTGGAAGCTATTTCAAATTCTGTACCATTTTTCAAAACACCCAAAGCTGAAAATGCAGCGAAAACCTTGGCAATTATGGCAGCCATTTTAGGTTTCATGTTTGCTGGTATTACTTTTTTAAACTACTGGATTGGCATTGTTCCGGTAAAAGGCGTTACAACGCTCGCTCAAATGGCGCAAGCTATTTTGGGAAATTCACCTGTTGGACGACTTCTATTTTATATTTTCCAATTATCAACAGCTCTCATCCTTGCTGTAGCGGCTAATACAGGCTTTTCGGCCTTTCCCATGTTATCCTACAATATGGCAAAAAATAAATATATGCCACACATGTATATGGAAAAAGGAGCACGCCTTGGTTATTCAAATGGGATTCTGACTTTAGCTATCGGTGCTATTCTTCTTTTGCTAATTTTTAATGGGAATACTGAACGGCTCATTCCACTTTATACCATTGGTGTATTTGTGCCTTTTGCTCTTTCTCAAACGGGAATGGTCGTGCATTGGCGCAAGCAGTATGGAAAACATTTCTTGAAATATTCAGTAGCAAATATTTTAGGCGCTGCTATTTGTTACACCATTGTAGCGATTTTGCTACTTTTTCGTTTGCGAGATATTTGGCCATTCTTTCCGATTATCATCGTTTTATTATGGATTTTCTTGAGTATTAAAAATCATTACAATAAAGTGGCGAAACAGCTGCGTTTGAATGAAGAAATTGAACGCGTAGACTATGCAGGAAATCTGGTTTTGGTGCTTGTTGGAAATGTCACGCGTGTTAGTGTCGGTGCGATGAATTATGCGCGTAGCATTGGTGATGAGGTGATTGCCATGCATGTATCTACCAAAGAAACACAAGAAAAAGATGAAGAAGTAGCCAGTGAATTTAAACAATATTTTCCGGATATTCAATTTGTAAATGTGGAAACAAGCTACCGTAATATCATCAGACCAACCGTACAGTATGTAACAAAAATCGCTCGTGGTGCGCAGAAGAAATGTTATACCGTAACGGTATTAGTGCCACAGTTCATTCCAAATCATAGTTGGCAAAACATGCTACACAATCAAATGAGCTTGAAATTGAAATATTTCCTCAGATGGCATGAAAATGTCGTTGTAGCCAGCTATTCTTATCACCTAAAAGAGTAAGAACATAAAACGGCAGTTTTGAATGGAACTGCCGTTTTTATCCTTTTATTTTCTTGAAAGATATAGTGAAAAATGCTATAATGAAAAGAACATTTTAAAATAAGAATTATTACAAGTAAGGAAAGAAATGGCGAATATTTTAAGAACAATTATCGAAAATGATAAAGGTGAATTAAGAAGATTAGAAAAAATGGCAAAGAAAGTCATGGCGTATGAAGATGAAATGGCTGCTTTGTCAGATGAAGCTTTGAAAGCAAAGACGGATGAATTTAAGCAACGGTATCAAAATGGCGAGTCATTAGATGACTTGCTTTATGAAGCTTTTGCGGTTGTTCGTGAAGGTGCAAAGCGTGTGTTAGGACTTTTCCCTTACCCAGTACAGATTATGGGTGGGATTGTCTTACACCATGGAGATGTGCCAGAAATGCGTACAGGGGAAGGAAAAACCCTGACAGCAACCATGCCAGTTTATCTGAACGCCTTGTCTGGAGAAGGGGTTCACGTTGTCACAGTAAATGAATATCTGACAGAGCGTGACGCAACGGAAATGGGGGAACTGTACTCTTGGTTGGGGCTTTCTGTTGGTATCAACCTTGCTGCAAAGTCATCCGCAGAGAAAAAAGAAGCCTATGAATGTGATATCACGTATTCAACCAATGCAGAGATTGGTTTTGACTATTTGCGTGATAATATGGTGGTGCGTGCTGAAAACATGGTGCAGCGTCCGCTAAACTACGCTTTGGTCGATGAGGTGGACTCCATTTTGATTGACGAAGCTCGTACGCCTTTGATTGTGTCAGGACCAACTTCGTCTGATACGAACCAACTTTATCACATGGCAGATAGTTTTGTGAAGTCTCTTAATAAAGATGACTACATCATTGATGTGCAGTCTAAAACCATTGGACTTTCTGACTCTGGGATTGATAAAGCAGAAAGCTACTTCAAGTTAGAAAATTTGTATGATATTGAAAATGTAGCACTAACTCACTTTATTGACAATGCCCTTCGTGCAAACTATATCATGCTGTTAGATATTGACTATGTGGTGAGTGAAGAGCAAGAAATTTTGATTGTGGACCAATTTACAGGCCGTACAATGGAAGGTCGCCGGTATTCAGACGGACTTCACCAAGCAATTGAAGCCAAAGAAGGTGTGCCAATTCAGGATGAAACGAAGACTTCGGCTTCTATCACTTATCAAAATCTATTCCGTATGTACAAGAAATTGTCAGGAATGACAGGGACAGCTAAGACAGAAGAGGAAGAATTCCGCGAAACCTATAATATTCGGGTCGTTCCGATTCCGACAAATCGTCCAGTAGCTCGTATTGACCATCCAGATCTTCTTTATCCAAGTATTGAGTCTAAATTTAAAGCGGTTGTTGAGGACGTGAAAGCTCGTCATGAAAAAGGACAACCTGTTCTTGTAGGAACAGTCGCAGTTGAAACAAGTGATTATATTTCTAAGAAACTAGTAGAAGCTGGCATTCCGCATGAAGTATTGAATGCGAAGAATCACTATAAAGAAGCGCAAATCATCATGAATGCCGGGCAACGTGGCGCGGTAACGATTGCAACCAATATGGCTGGTCGTGGTACAGATATTAAGCTTGGTGAAGGGGTTCGTGAACTTGGTGGACTTTGCGTTATTGGTACAGAACGACATGAAAGCCGTCGTATTGATAATCAGCTTCGTGGTCGTTCAGGTCGTCAAGGAGATCCTGGTGAATCACAATTCTACCTATCACTTGAAGATGAACTTATGCGTCGCTTTGGATCGGAACGGATTAAAGCTGTTTTGGATCGCATGAACCTTAGCGAAGAAGAGTCTGTCATCAAATCTCGTATGCTGACGCGTCAAGTAGAAGGAGCTCAAAAGCGTGTTGAAGGGAACAACTATGATACACGTAAACAAGTCCTTCAATATGATGATGTTATGCGGGAGCAACGTGAAATTATCTATGCGCAGCGTTATGATGTCATTACGGCTGATCGTGATTTGGCACCGGAAATTCATGCCATGATGAAGCGAACAATCAACCGTTTTGTGGATGGCAACAGTCGTGCAGAACAAGATGAAAAATTAGAAGCAATTGTTAATTTTGCAAAATACAATCTTGTTCCAGAAGAATCTATTGAAATCGCAGATTTAGAAGGCTTGTCTGATGAAGATATCAAGGCTGATTTATACAAACGTGCCTTGGAGGTTTACGATAGTCAAGTGGCGAAACTTCGCGATGAGGATTCCGTCAGAGAATTCCAAAAAGTTCTAATTTTGCGCGTCGTGGATAGCAAATGGACTGATCACATTGATGCTTTGGATCAACTTCGGAACGCAGTTGGACTTCGTGGTTATGCTCAAAATAACCCAGTCGTTGAATATCAAGCTGAAAGTTTCCGTATGTTTAATGATATGATTGGTTCGATCGAATTTGATGTGACGCGTTTGATGATGAAGGCTCAAATTCACGAGCAAGAACGTCCACGTACGGAGCATCATATCAGCACAACAGCGACACGCAATATTTCAGCACAACAATCTGGCTTACCGAGCGATATCGATTTGACAAAAGTGAAGCGCAATGACTTGTGTCCATGTGGTTCTGGTAAGAAATTTAAAAATTGTCATGGACGCCACAGATAAGTAGTGTAAAGAGGGGGAGATTATGACATTTAAGGCAACTAGCGAGCCAATTGATGTAGCAAAGGTTCGTAATTTATCAAAGTTAGAAGGAGAGGCTTTAGCTAAAAAAAAGGCACGAGATCGTGAGTTAAATGCCATTATCCGTGGAGAAGATGACCGCATTCTGTTGGTCATTGGTCCGTGTTCTTCTGATAATGAAGCGGCTGTCCTAGAATATGCAAAGCGCCTATCTGCCCTCCAAGAAGAGGTGAAAGACCGTATTTTCATGGTTATGCGCGTGTATACAGCTAAGCCTCGCACCAATGGCGATGGTTATAAAGGATTGATTCATCAACCGAATGCTAAGGCTGCTCCAAGCTTAATTAATGGGATTAAGGCTGTTCGGAATTTACATTATCGTGTCATTACGGAGACGGGAATGACGACAGCTGATGAAATGCTCTATCCAGAAAATCTTCCGTTGGTAGATGATTTGATTTCTTACATGGCTGTTGGAGCGCGTTCTGTGGAAGATCAGCAACACCGTTTTGTCGCTAGTGGGGCTGATGTTGCGACCGGTTTGAAAAATCCTACGTCTGGCAATCTCAATGTCATGTTTAACGGGATTTACGCAGCGCAAAACAAGCAAAGTTTCTTGTTTGCTGGTAAGGAAGTAGAAACTTCAGGAAATCCTTTGGCACACGCTATTCTGCGTGGTGGGCTTGACGAGTATGGAAAAAACATTCCAAACTATTACTATGATAATTTGCTGGATACGATTGACCAATATGAAAAAATGAGTTTGGAAAATCCTTTCATCATCATCGATACCAATCATGATAACTCTGGTAAGCAGTATTTAGAGCAGGTGCGGATTGTCCGTCAAACTTTAATTAACCGTGATTGGAATGAGAAAATCAAAAAAGTTGTACGCGGCTTTATGATTGAGTCTTACTTAGAAGATGGCCGTCAAAATGAGCCTGAAGTGTTTGGAAAATCCATCACAGACCCTTGTTTGGGTTGGGATAATACAGTCAGATTAGTCAAGGAAATTTATACTACCCTATCTAAAAACGAAAAATAAAAAGGTTGAGAGTGAATCTCTAAAATCTGATAACATCAGCGCATTGAGTTTTATTTTAGAAAGTAATGAGTCTGGAACATTTGTCCCAGCCTCTTTTTAAAAAGATGATTAAAGGACACGGAATTGATATAGAAGAAATTTCTTCTATTCAAAAAGTTTATGAAAAAAATGCTCGCTTCGCCAAGAAAGTTTTGACTGTTGCAGAATTTGCACGGTTTGAAGAACTTTCTGGTAGGCGAAAAATGGAATATTTGGCAGGACGTTGGTCTGCTAAAGAGGCTTTTTCTAAAGCATGGGGGACTGGAATTGGTTGTGTCACTTTTCAGGATTTAGAAATTTTAAACAACGAAAAGGGAGCGCCTATTTTTACTAAGTCGCCTTTTTCTGGCAAGGTCTGGGTGTCGCTCAGCCATGCAGGTAATATTGTTACAGCTAGTGTTATTTTGGAGGAACATCATGAAAACGAGTAATCATCGACCTACTAAGGTTATTGTTGATTTAGCTGCTATCCGCTTTAATATTAAACAAATTACAGCGCATATTCCAGACAATGTAGAAAAATGGGCTGTTGTCAAGGCCGATGCCTATGGTCACGGTGCAGTTGCTGTTACGCAATCTATTGAGTCAATTGTGGATGGTTTTTGTGTTTCTAATATTGATGAAGCTGTAGAGTTGAGAGAGGCTGGTATTTCAAAAAAAATTCTGGTATTAGGAGTGTCAGATGTTTCTGCCATTTCATTGGCAATTGAGCGCAAAGTGACCTGTACGGTAGCTAGTTTGGAATGGCTAGATTTACTCTTGCAATCAAATATAGATGTAGCTGGACTGATTGTTCATATAAAAATTGATTCTGGAATGGGGCGGATTGGTTTTCGAGATAGTCAAGAAGCTCAAGAAGCTATTCATCGCTTGACGCAAGCAGGCGCTCAGGTAGAAGGGATTTTCACCCATTTTGCGACAGCTGATGAAGCAGATACGCATAAATTTGAAGCACAGCTGGCACGTTTTAAAGAAATTTTAGGGCAATTAGAAACCGTTCCACCGATTGTTCACGCTAGTAATTCTGCAACGACTCTTTGGCATGCAGAGACTGTGATGAATGCGGTGCGTCTGGGTGATATTATCTATGGTCTCAATCCTAGCGGTCGTACCTTGCAGCTTCCTTATGACATGAAGCCGGCTCTTTCTCTAGTTTCGGAATTGGTTCATGTCAAGCAATTAGAAGCAGGAGCAGATGTGGGGTACGGAGCTACTTATACAAGTGATAGTCTACAGTATATTGGAACGATTCCACTGGGCTATGCAGACGGTTGGACGCGAGATATGCAAGGCTTTAATGTTTTGATTGATGGACAGCCTTGTCCCATTGTTGGGCGCGTGTCTATGGATCAGATTACTGTTCGTTTACCTCGGTCTTATCCTATTGGAACGCCAGTTGTCCTTATCGGTGAAAGTGGAAATGAGGCTATTTCTGCAACAGATGTGGCAGAAAAACGGGGAACAATTAACTATGAGGTGGTTTGCTTAATTAGTGACCGTGTTCCTAGAGTTTACAAAGAATGAGCTAAAATGTAAAAGCAGTCGGAAACAACCCAAAGAGTTATTGGAGGGTGTCTGTTTTAGTCTGCTTTTATAAATTCTTGAGAAACAGAACTGAAAGAGGAATTATGAATTTACACCAACCTTTAACGGTTCTGCCGGGTGTGGGACCGAAATCTGCTGAAAAGTTCAGTAAGCTGGGAATTGAAAGCCTGCAGGATTTGCTGCTCTATTTTCCATTTCGCTATGAAGATTTTAAAAGTAAGAATGTGATAGAACTGGAAGATGGTGAAAAGGCAGTTGTTTCAGGAGTTGTCGTTACGCCAGCTAATGTGCAATATTATGGCTATAAGCGCAATCGCCTGCGTTTTACCATAAAACAGGATGAAGTGGTACTTGCAATCAACTTCTTTAACCAACCTTATCTAGCAGACAAGGTAGAGGTTGGCTCAACCATTGCTATTTTCGGCAAATGGGATAAGGCAAAGGCTAGTTTGACTGGGATGAAAATTCTGGCGCAAGTAGAAGATGATTTGCAGCCAGTTTATCGAGTAGCTCAAGGGATTAGTCAAGCCAGTTTGGTCAAGGTCATTAAGACAGCCTTTGACCAGGGGTTGGAATTGCTCTTGGAGGAAAATTTGCCCCAAGTGTTGTTAGAACGCTATCAGTTGCTAGGACGGAATCAGGCTGTGCGAGCCATGCATTTTCCAAAAAACTTAACAGAGTACAAACAAGCTTTGCGTCGGATCAAGTTTGAAGAGCTTTTTTACTTTCAAATGCAATTGCAAGTTCTCAAACATGAAACAAAAGATGTTAGTCAGGGCTTAATTATTCCTTGGCGGGCAGATTTGCTAGAAAAGAAAAAAGCTACTCTACCTTTTGAGTTAACGGCTGCTCAAGAGCGCAGTCTAAACGAGATTTTACAGGATATGCAAGCGCCCACTCACATGAATCGACTGTTGCAAGGAGATGTCGGCAGCGGAAAGACAGTGGTTGCAGGTTTAGCTATGTATGCTACTTATACAGCTGGTTTGCAGTCTGCTCTCATGGTGCCAACGGAAATCTTGGCAGAGCAGCACTTTGATAGCTTGAGCCAACTTTTTCCTGAACTGCGGATAATTCTGTTGACAGGAGGAATGAAGCCGACAGAACGCAGACAAGCACTAGAAGCGATTGAGGCTGGTCAGGTAGAAATGATTGTCGGTACTCATGCTTTGATTCAAGAAAGTGTGACATATCATCAGCTTGGTCTGGTGATTATTGATGAACAGCACCGCTTTGGAGTGGGACAGAGACGAATTTTGCGGGAAAAAGGAAATAATCCTGATGTGCTCATGATGACTGCAACACCGATTCCGAGGACACTTGCGATCACTGCCTTTGGCGATATGGATGTGTCGGTTATTGATCAAATGCCAGCGGGGCGTAAGCCGATTATCACTCGCTGGGTCAAGCACGAGCAGCTGAATGTGGTTCTCAATTGGTTGGAGAAAGAGCTGCAACGAGGTGCTCAGGTCTATGTCATCTCTCCTTTGATTGAGGAGTCGGAAGCGCTGGATCTGAAAAATGCTATTGCTTTGGAAGAGGAATTAAAGGCTTATTTCGGTGACAAAGCACAAGTAGCTCTGCTACATGGTAAAATGAAGAGCGAAGAAAAAGATACTATTATGCAGGATTTTAAGAAAGGAAAAATTGACATTCTGGTTTCCACGACTGTTATTGAAGTCGGTGTCAATGTCCCCAATGCTACGGTCATGCTAATCATGGATGCGGACCGATTTGGGCTCAGCCAGCTTCATCAGTTACGTGGTCGAGTAGGACGTGGAGATAAACAGTCTTATGCGGTTCTCGTGGCTAATCCTAAGACAGAATCCGGCAAGAAACGTATGAAAATCATGACGGAAACGACTAACGGTTTCGTCTTGGCTGAGGAAGATTTGAAAATGCGTGGTTCTGGTGAAATCTTCGGCACTCGTCAGTCCGGTTTGCCGGAATTTCAGGTGGCAGATATTGTAGAGGATTATCCAATTTTAGAGGAGGCCAGAAAAGTCGCCAGTCAAATTGTGTCCACTCCTGATTGGCGAACGAATGCAGGCTGGCATATTGTGGCGCTTCATTTGGAAAAACAAGATTATTTGGATTGATTTTAGTTTATCATCATATATAAACCAAAAAACTTCACCATTTGGATGAAGTTTTTTAAATTAAGTTTTCTGAAAGAAATCTATAAGCCTGCTTTAAGTTTTTCGGGCTATACTAAATTCATCAAAAAGAAAGAGGTAAGTCCAATGACAGTAAACATTAAAGTACATTATAACAAAACATTCAAAAAATCAGGAAAGGAATCAGAAATATATGGCAAATAACTAAAAACAAAAGAGCTAAAAACTTTTTTTCATAAATCTCCTAAACATAAAATATCCTAAGAAGCTTCGAAATATCGGAGCTTCTTATCTATGTAAAATTAACCTTCAATATAGTTTCTTAAGGCTTGTCCTCGCAGCCCAGCATTCAGAGCAATCAAGAGTTTGATACGAGCTTTAGGTGCATTGAGTTCTTTGACAAACATAATGCCTGATTCGTGTAACTTCACGCCGCCCCCTTCATAAGCATAAACTGGCTCTGCAATCCCGTTAAAGCAACGTGATACAAGTGCAATTGGAAGACCGAAAGCAGTCATGTGACTGAGCTTTTGGGCAACTTCTTGTGGAAGATTCCCAGCACCAAAGGCTTCAACGATGAGACCGTTTATCTTTTCCAAGTCTAGCATATCAAGCAGTTCAGTTTTCATTCCAGCATAGGCTGGGATAATCGGTACTAACCCAGAAATTTTATCTAAATGAAAACGAACGCGTGGTTCAGCTGTTTTGAAATAGAGGATTTCTTGCTTCATAATCAATCCGAGTGGTCCATGAGTTGGCGTTTGAAAAGTGCTGACATTGGTTGTATGCGTTTTGGTCACGTATTTGGCAGCATGGATTTCATCATTCATAACCACCAGAACGCCTTTTCCGCGTGCTTTGTCATCACTTGCTACACGAAGTGCAGATAAGTAATTGTAGACTCCGTCACTTCCTAGTTCGTTGGAGCTTCGCATGGCACCGGTCAAGACGACAGGGATATCTGGAAGTTCCATGGTATCCAAAAAATAAGCTGTTTCTTCCAGAGTGTCCGTTCCATGAGTAATGACAACCCCGTCAAAATGTTTCCCGTCTGTCTTGGTTTTTTGATACAATTGTAGCATGTGCTGCGGTGTTATATGAGGGCTAGGAATATTGAAAACATCCAGAGCCGTCACTTGAATGCCTTCTAGAGGAACTGCAACATGGTTCATGGGATTGTGTTCGTTTGTGATGACTTTTCCAGTAGTATCCGCCTGCATGGAAATAGTACCGCCAGTATGTAAAACTAGAATTCTTTTGGTCATAAGTGAGCTTCTCCTGAATCTATGCTATAATTATTGTATCATAAAAGAAAGAGATGAGAAATGAATGGAAATTAAAGCAGTCTTTTTTGATATTGATGGGACGTTAGTAAATGATAGTCGAACGGTCTTGAAATCCACAGAACAAGCAATTCATAGTTTAAAACAGCAAGGTATTTTAGTTGGTTTAGCGACAGGTCGGGGTCCATTTTTTGTCCAATCTTTTATGGAGCAGTTGGATTTGGACTTTGCAGTAACCTATAATGGACAATATATTTTTTCAAAAGATAAAGTCATTTCTGCGAAGCCAATTGATAAAACCAGTTTGCGTCACCTGATTCAGTATGCTCGCCAGCATAAAATAGAAATCTCGTTTGGAACAAAATCAGGAGTGATTGGCTCTAAAATCATGAGCTTTGGCATGAGCAAGTTTTCTCAATGGACCAGTCGTTTTGTTCCGAAGAAGATGGCATACTTGGTAAATAAAAGTTTCAACAATGTGGTTAGCAAGGCACTTCCTCAACAGCAGGATGATTTATTGAAATCCATTCAAGAGCCGATTTATCAAGTACTGATGCTGGCAACACCAAAAGAAACACAAGCTATCGAAGCGGATTTTCCAGATTTAAAGTTTACTCGTAGCAGTCCTTTCGCAGCTGATATCGTCAATCAAGGAATGTCAAAGTTAGAAGGAATTAAGCTGGTCGGAAAAGAATACGGTTTTGACATCAATCAAGTCATGGCTTTTGGTGATTCTGATAATGATGTTGAGATGTTAGCGGGCGTTGGTATGTCTATTGCCATGGGAAATGGAACCAGTCGAGTGAAAGAAGTTGCAAAACACACGACCAGCAGCAATAGTCAGGACGGGATTCATAAAGCTTTGGAACACTTTGGCATTTTAGCGAGTGAAAAAGTCTTTATCAGTAGTGACCACCATTTTAATAAGGTCAAAGAATTTCATGGGACAATGGACGAATGCACACAGGAAGAACCCATTCTGTGGACACCAGAAGGTGCTCGTCACCGTGCAGGCTTCAAGGTAGAAGAACTAGTGGAATTTTTACGAGCAGCCAGTCCTTCTGAAGAGGTCTTTGAGCAGTCTGTTCAATCTTTGCACGAAGCTGTGAACAAAGCTGCTGAAAAAGTCAAAAAGAAGAGCAAAGCAGAGATGTCTCTCGTTGGGCAAGTAGATGCACTGATTGATATGTTGTATTTTACCTATGGCAGTTTTGTGTTAATGGGAGTGGATCCGGAATACTTGTTTGAGATTGTCCACCGAGCCAATATGGGTAAACTCTTCCCAGATGGCAAAGCGCACTTTGACCCAGTTACTCATAAAATTTTAAAACCAGATGATTGGGAAAAAAATTATGCACCGGAACCTGCTATCAAAAAAGAGCTTGAACGTCAAATTCAAGCCTATCAACGAAATTGTGAAAAAAATGAAGAATAAAAAAGAGGAGAGACTGGTTTATGCCAATCTCTCTTTATCTTTGTATTATAATGTTTTTTCTTTATCACGGACAACAAGCAAGTCAACTTTTGCGTGACGCAAGATGTATTCAGATGAAGAGCCAACCAGTAACCGTTCAAAGGCGTTAAGCCCAGTAGCACCAACCATGATGAGGTCAACTTTTTGTTCTTCTGGAATATCTGTTGCAAGAAGGGTTTTTGGATTTCCCATTTCAACAATTGTGACAACATTTGCCACGCCGGCTTCTTTGGCTTTTTCAGCATATTGATCCATGAGTTTTTTTGCGTCTTCTTGTAATTCTTCATAGACTTCTGCATCAAATGTAGAAACGCTTTGCAAGGCACGTGTATCAATTACATGGGCAATCGTTAGGCGTGAATTATTTCTCAGCGCCACATTTACGCCCTTTTCAAAAGCAAGCTCAGCTTCGTGAGAACCGTCAACAGCGACCATAATGTTTTGATATCTTTGTAGCATAGGAATACCTCCATTCTTTCTTTAGTTATATTGTAACCCTTTACATGAAAAAAGTAAAGCATTTTCATGCAGGCTTTACAAGAAGTTTTTTAGATTTTTTAGAAAAATTGCGTTATAATAAATTGACCCTTTTGAAATGAGGAAAAATTCGATGAAAGAATTTAATAAATCAACAAAATTAGAACATGTGGCTTATGATATTCGGGGCCCCGTCTTAGAAGAAGCTATGCGGATGCGTGCAAATGGTGAGAAAATCCTTCGGTTGAACACAGGAAACCCAGCTGAGTTTGGTTTTACAGCGCCAGATGAGGTGATTCATGACTTGATTATGAATGCGCGTGATAGCGAGGGATATTCGGACTCGAAAGGGATTTTTTCTGCTCGGAAAGCTATTATGCAATATTGTCAATTGAAAAATATTCCTAATGTTGATATTGATGATGTCTACCTTGGAAATGGAGTCAGCGAGTTGATTGTCATGTCTATGCAAGGTTTGCTGGATAATGGCGATGAGGTATTGGTTCCGATGCCGGACTATCCACTCTGGACCGCAGCGGTCAGTTTAGCGGGAGGAAATGCAGTTCATTATCTTTGTGATGAAGCGGCAGATTGGTATCCGGATATTGATGATATCAAATCAAAAATTACCTCTAATACAAAGGCTATTGTCGTTATCAACCCAAACAATCCGACAGGAGCTTTGTATCCAAAAGAGGTGTTGGAAGAGCTTGTTGAAGTTGCGCGGCAAAACAACTTGATTATTTTTGCAGATGAGATTTATGATCGTTTAGTAATGGACGGTGAAAAGCATATAGCTATCGCAAGTTTAGCTCCTGATCTTTTCTGTGTTAGTATGAACGGTTTGTCTAAATCGCACCGTATCGCGGGTTTTCGTGTAGGGTGGATGGTGCTATCTGGTCCTAAATATCACGTGAAAGATTATATTGAAGGGCTGAATATGCTATCCAATATGCGGTTGTGTTCAAATGTCTTATCTCAGCATGTGGTACAAACGTCGCTTGGAGGTTATCAATCAGTTGATGAATTGCTGCTTCCTGGCGGACGGATTTATGAGCAACGGAATTTTATTTATAAAGCTATCAATGAAATTCCAGGTCTATCTGCAGTAAAACCTAAAGCGGGGCTTTATATTTTTCCTAAAATTGATAGGGAAATGTATCGAGTAGATGACGATGAGCAATTCGTGCTGGATTTCTTAAAGCAAGAAAAGATTTTACTGGTGCATGGACGAGGTTTTAACTGGAAAGACCCAGATCATTTTCGTATTGTTTATCTGCCTCGTGTAGATGAATTGGCACAAATTCAAGAGAAAATGACTCGTTTCTTAAGGCAATATCGTAGATGATGAAGAGCAGCCGAAAGGTTGCTTTTTTGCTACTTAAATAAAAGAGTACTAAACTTAGCAAGACTAATTGCACACAATTGTATCTCAATAAACAATTTTCAGATAATTGTTGAAGATTAAAGCGCTTTATGGTATAATCAATAAGATTATATGCGAGGTAAATTATGGCAAACTTATTAGCAAAAACACGAAAAATTACATCTATTTTGCGTCGTTCAGATGAGCGATTACAGGATGAATTACCTTACAATGCAATTACCCAGCAGTTAGCTGAAATTATGGATTGCAATGCCTGCATTGTAAACAGTAAAGGGCGTCTTTTGGGGTATTTCATGCGCTACAAGACGAACAATGACCGTGTGGAAGCATTTTATCAAACGAAAATCTTCCCAGAAGAATATGTTCGCACAGCGAATTTAATGTATGACACAGAAGCCAATCTTCCTATCAATCATGATTTGTCAATTTTTCCAGTCGAAACCAAAGATGAATTTCCAGATGGCTTGACGACAATTTCACCTATCCATGTTTCAGGGATTCGCTTAGGAACTTTGATTGTTTGGCGCAATGATAAAGAATTTGATGATGATGATTTGATTTTGGTTGAAATTGCAAGTACAGTGGTTGGTATTCAGTTGCTCAACTTCCAACGAGAAGAAGATGAAAAAAATATTCGTCGCAGAACAGCTGTAACCATGGCTGTAAATACTTTGTCTTATTCAGAATTACGAGCTGTTTCAGCTATTTTAGGTGAATTAAACGGTAATGAAGGTCAATTGACAGCATCGGTCATTGCGGATCGTATTGGTATTACTCGCTCGGTGATTGTCAATGCTCTGCGTAAACTAGAGAGTGCAGGCATTATTGAAAGTCGTTCTTTGGGAATGAAAGGAACCTATCTTAAAGTCCTTATTCCCGATGTCTTTGAAGAGATTAAAAAGAGAGATTACTGATGACAAAAGCATTGATTTCGATTGATTATACGGTGGATTTTGTGGCAGATGATGGCAAGTTGACAGCTGGAGCTCCAGCTCAGGCAATTTCTGAAGCTATTGCCCAAGTGACCGAGGCAGCTTTTGAGCGAGGAGATTATATCTTTTTTGCCATTGATGCCCATGATGAAGGAGATACTTTCCACCCGGAAAGTAAACTCTTTCCACCACATAACATCAAAGGCACTAGTGGACGTAACCTTTATGGACCGTTGGCGGATTTTTATCAGGAGCATAAAGCAGATTCTCGCGTCTTTTGGATGGATAAACGGCATTATTCAGCTTTTTCGGGAACAGATTTGGATATTCGTCTGCGAGAAAGAAAAGTTGAAACGGTGATTTTGACTGGTGTTCTGACGGATATTTGCGTTCTCCACACAGCTATTGATGCCTATAATTTAGGGTATCAAATTGAGGTGGTAGAGTCTGCTGTAGCTTCTCTTTCGGAGGAAAATCATAAATTTGCACTAAACCACTTGCAAAATGTTTTAGGTTCGACTATAATAGATAACAATTTAAAAGTAAAAAAGCAGTAGAGTAGGCTTGTTGACTTGAACAGAGAGTGCTGAAAGCTGAGAGCAGCACCAAGGAAGCAAAATCCGAAGAACATACTGTCAATGATATAATGGTTTTTTCTATGCTATTTATGGTAAAGGATGATATTGTCTAAAACTATTATATCATTGCAAGAAATTTGTGTGAATCAAAGCGCAAACGTCTGCTCACGTTACGAGCTAGAGGTTGCAATGCAACGAATAACAGTGGTACCACGGCTTTCGTCTGTTTATACAGACGGAAGCCGTTTTTCCATAGTTCTTAATGCTTTAGCGTTTATAGCCGTGGATATAGATTAGGCAGTAAGGTCGATGTTCCTTATAATTCTTAGTACTTAGAGAAGCGGATGCAATTTTGTCAGTTGGACAAAAGCTGTAAACAAAAAATGCTTCCTACTTTTAGTATCTAGAGCTACGGGCGTAGATTTCTATAAGTAATTTGCGGCAAATGGTTAATTTGAAAATGAATTTAGAAAGAGGTAGAGAATATGAAAGAAGTTTTTATTGGAAACTACGGTTTGGAACAAGTTGGTCAGAAAATGACAGCGACCGGGTGGGTTGCAAATATCCGAAATCATGGGAAATTGGCTTTTATAGAGCTACGAGACCGAGAAGGACTGCTTCAAGTTTTTGTCGCAGGTGATAGTCCGGCTTTTACTGAAATTGAACATCTACATAAAGAAGATGTGATTTCTGTTACAGGAGAAGTTGTCAAGCGAGAAGCCCGCTTTGTCAACAAAGCAATCAAGTCAGGGCAAGTCGAGTTGCGAGCAGAGAAAATTCAAATCCTTGCAAGCAGTAAGCCTCTTCCTTTTGAACTTGATCAGCACGCTCATACAGGAGAAGAGTTGCGGCAGAAGTACCGCTATCTGGATTTGCGTCGGGGTAAGATGACAGAAAACCTCAAACTTCGTCACCAAGTAACCAGCACAATTCGTGACTACTTGAACGGTAAGGATTTTCTGGAAGTGGAGACACCTTATTTGACGAAATCCACACCAGAAGGAGCCAGAGATTTTTTGGTTCCTAGTCGAGTTTTTAAAAATCAATTTTATGCTTTACCTCAAAGTCCGCAAATGTTGAAGCAACTTTTAATGGGAGCTGGTCTGGAACGTTATTATCAAGTTGTTCGCTGCTTTCGAGATGAGGATCTACGGGGAGACCGTCAGCCTGAATTTACTCAGGTCGATATGGAAATGAGCTTTGCTAGTGAAAAAGACATTCGCATGCTTGTAGAAGAGATGCTCAAAGCGGTTGTTAAGAAAACTCATGGTTTGGAGCTGACAGAAGCTTTTCCGACTATCAGTTATGAGGAAGCCATGAACCGCTTTGGTACAGATAAGCCGGATACGCGATTTGGTTTGGAATTAAAAAATTTGACCAATCTCTGTCAGGATAATCCCTCTCTTTTGCTGAAGCAGGCTTTTGCTCGTCATGAAGAATTATGGGGCATTTGTGTTCCAAATTCTGCGGATTCTTTCACGAAGAAGCAGCTCAGTCATTTCTATCAAGAAATGAAAGAATTTGGAGCTAGTAGGTTTACTGGTCTTAAGGTGGAAGCAGGTGAACTTCAAGGGGATTTGGCTTCGACTTTTGAGGCAGAAGCAGCTGCTTTCATAGACCGATTTGAAGCGCAAGGTGGTGATTTGCTTTTACTGGTCATTGCCAAGAAAAGACAAGCTCAAGAAGCCTTGGGGCACTTGCGATTGGAGATTGCCAAACAATTAGATTTAATCAATCAGAGTCGACTGGATTTCCTTTGGGTATTAGATTGGCCTTTGTTAGAGTGGAATGAGGAGCAGGGGCGCTATCAAGCTATGCACCACCCGTTCACCCAAGGAATTTTTGAAAATGAGCAAGAAGATTTAGCTTCAATCAAAAGCCATGCCTACGATATTGTCCTTAATGGCTATGAAATTGGAGGCGGTAGTTTACGGATTCATGATCGAAAGAGTCAAGAAGCCATGTTTGAACTCTTGGGCATGGAAAAAGAAGATTATGAGCGTGACTTTGGATTTTTCTTAGAAGCGCTTGATTATGGTTTTCCGCCGCATGGGGGTCTAGCGCTGGGCTTGGATCGACTGGTCATGATTTTAGCTGGTGAAGAAAATATCCGTCAGGTCATTGCCTTTCCTAAAAATGGAACTGGTTTTGATCCTATGCTAGAAAGTCCCAGCCAAGTGGATGCGGGTCAGGTGAAAGAACTTCATTTGGAATTGAAGAACTAAGCCTATTTGTGATAAAATAAGAAGATGATTGTTTTTCGGCTATGCTGAAAAATAAAAGAAGAGAAAGGAAACAGAGATGAAAATTACTCAAGAGGAAGTAACGCATGTTGCCCACTTGTCAAAACTAGCTTTTTCACCTGAAGAAACAGCAGAATTTGCGACAACTTTGTCAAAAATTGTGGACATGGTGGAGTTGTTAAATGAAGTTGATACGACTGGTGTGCCTTTTACATCAAATGTTGCAGAAAATGTCAACTATATGCGTGAAGATGTAGCAGTTGCAGGTTGGAATCGAGAAGAACTTTTCCAAAATGTTCCTGAAAAGGAGCGAGGCTATATCAAAGTGCCTGCTATTCTAGATGACGGAGGAGATGCCTAATGACTTTGAACCAAAAAACAATTGAAGAATTGCATAATCTCCTTGTCAAAAAGGAACTTTCCGCAGTTGAGCTGACGAAAGCTACTCTGGAAGATATTAAGAGTCGAGAAAGTTCCGTTGATAGCTTTATTACGATTAGTGAAGAAGAAGCATTGGCGCAAGCAGCAGCAGTAGACGCGAAGGGAATTGATGCAGATAATTTTATGAGCGGGATTCCACTGGCTGTTAAGGACAATATTTCTACTAAGGGGATTTTAACGACAGCTGCGTCAAAAATTCTTTACAATTATAAACCAATTTTTGATGCAACCAGTGTAGAAAAACTCCATGAGAAAGATATGATTGTCATTGGTAAGACCAATATGGATGAATTTGCCATGGGTGGCTCCAGTGAAAATTCTTATTTTAAGACTACGAAAAATGCTTGGGACGCTACAAAAGTTCCCGGTGGTTCATCTGGTGGTTCAGCGACAGCAGTTGCTTCTGGTCAAGTTCGCCTGTCTCTAGGTTCTGATACCGGTGGTTCGATCCGTCAGCCAGCTTCCTTTAATGGAGTGGTCGGACTGAAGCCAACTTATGGGCGTGTTTCTCGTTTTGGACTCATTGCTTTTGGGAGCTCGTTGGATCAAATTGGACCTTTTTCTCGGACGGTTAAAGAAAATGCTCAGCTTTTGGGCGTAATTGCAGGAAATGATAAAAAAGACTCAACCTCTTCTCAACGAACTGTTCCTGATTTCACTAGCAAGATTGGTCAAGATATTAAAGGGATAAAAATTGCTCTTCCGAAAGAATATATGGGTGACGGGATTGATGAAAAAGTTAAGAAACGCATTTTAGCGGCTGCCAAGCATCTGGAAAGCCTGGGAGCGATTGTTGAAGAAGTCAGCCTGCCCCACAGCAAGTACGGTGTTGCAGTTTACTATATCATCGCTTCTTCTGAAGCCAGTTCCAACTTGCAACGTTTTGACGGGATTCGCTACGGCTATCGGGCAGAAGAGATTGAAAACTTAGAGGACGTCTATGTCAAATCTCGCAGTCAAGGTTTTGGTGAGGAAGTGAAGCGTCGAATCATGCTAGGAACGTTTAGTCTATCGTCTGGTTATTATGATGCTTATTTCAAAAAGGCGGGTCAAGTTCGGACGCTCATTATGCAAGATTTTGCCAAAGTATTTGAAAAGTATGACTTGATTTTAGGACCAACTGCGCCGACGGTTGCTTACGACTTAGGAACTCAAAGTCACGATCCAGTAGCTATGTATTTGGCTGACCTTTTGACCATTCCTGTCAATCTGGCGGGCCTGCCTGGTATTTCTATTCCAGCAGGATTTGCGGATGGCCTGCCAGTTGGTCTGCAATTAATTGGAAATCATTTTGATGAAGAAACGATTTACCAAGTAGCAGCAGCTTTTGAAGCAACGACAGACTACCACAAGCAAAAACCAGTCATTTTTGGAGGTGAAAAATAATGAACTTTGAAACGATTATTGGACTGGAAGTCCACGTTGAATTAAAAACAAATTCAAAAATTTTCTCACCAGCACCGGCTCATTTCGGGGAAGATCCAAATACCAACACCAATATCATTGACTGGTCTTTCCCAGGTGTCCTGCCGGTGATGAACAAGGGAGTTATTGATTACGGTATTAAGGCTGCTCTGGCACTCAATATGGATATTCATCAAAAGATGCACTTTGATCGCAAGAATTATTTCTATCCAGACAATCCGAAAGCTTACCAAATCTCTCAATTTGACGAGCCAATTGGTTATAATGGCTGGATTGAAATCGAACTGGAAGACGGGACGACTAAGAAAATTCGCATTGAGCGGGCTCATTTGGAAGAGGACGCTGGCAAGAACACTCATGGCAGCGATGGTTATTCTTATGTTGACCTTAATCGTCAAGGGGTGCCTTTGATCGAGATTGTCTCAGAAGCTGACATGCGCAGTCCAGAAGAAGCTTACGCTTACTTAACAGCGCTCAAAGAAATTATCCAGTATACGGGTATTTCTGACGTCAAAATGGAAGAAGGCTCCATGCGCGTGGATGCCAATATTTCTATTCGTCCTTATGGTCAAGAAGAGTTTGGAACCAAGACAGAACTAAAAAATCTTAATTCCTTCAATTTTGTTCGTAAGGGCTTGGCTTTTGAGGAAAAACGTCAGGCTGAGATTTTGCGTAGCGGTGGTCAGATTCGTCAAGAAACTCGCCGTTACGATGAAGCAACGGGCGAAACTCTTTTGATGCGGGTCAAGGAAGGTTCAGCTGATTATCGTTATTTCCCAGAGCCAGATTTACCAAACTTTGAGATTGATGACAGCTGGATTGAGGCGGTGCGTTCAGATTTACCAGCCTTTCCAAAAGAACGTCGGGCTAAGTACAAGGCAGATTTTGGATTGTCAGACTATGATGCCAAGCAATTAACAGCAACGAAGAACATCTCAGATTTCTTTGAAGCTGCAGTGACAGCGGGCGGAGACGCAAAATCTGTGTCAAACTGGCTCCAAGGTGAGGTCGCTCAGTACCTCAATGCGGAAGGTAAAACCATTGAAGAAATCGATTTGACACCAGTCAACTTGACTGAAATGTTGAGTTTGGTGGCAGACGGTACGATTTCCTCTAAAATTGCCAAAAAAGTCTTTGTTCATTTGGCGAAAAATGGTGGTTCAGCCAAGGAATACGTTGAAAAAGCTGGCTTGGTGCAGATTTCTGATCCAGCGCAGCTATTGCCAATCATTCAGGACGTTTTTGCTAACAATGAAAAAGCCATCAACGACTACAAGGGTGGTAACAAAAATGCAGCCAAATCCCTGATTGGTCAGCTCATGAAAGCTACCAAAGGTCAAGCCAATCCACAAGTAGCTCAAAAACTGCTTAATGAGGAATTGGCGAAGTTGTAAAATCTAAAAAATCAGTCGTTTCGGCTGATTTTTTGTGCTATAATCATAGAATGGAAAAGTTTGGGAGTAAGCTATGTCAAAAATAACCAAAGGAACCATTTTAACGTTAATAGCGGGAATTGCATGGGGCTTGTCTGGGACGAGCGGACAATACTTGATGGCGCATGGATTTCCGGTTTTAGTTTTAACAAATGTCCGACTTCTAATCGCAGGGGCTTTGTTGGTATTGTATATGGTGCTAGCTAATCGTAGAAAATTGATTGAAATGATAAAAGACCGAAAAGCAATAATGTCTTTAGCATTGTTTGCTTTGTTAGGATTGTTGCTCAATCAATTTGCTTATTTAAAGTCTATTTACGAAAGCAATGCAGGAACGGCTACTGTTTTACAATATGTCTGTCCGGTTGGAATCCTTGCTTACACTTGTATCAAAGACCGTGTTGCCCCTACTGTGACAGAGGTGTTATCTATGATATTAGCGGCTGGTGGAACCTTTTTGATTGCTACCCACGGACAGCTTAATCAATTATCTGTCACGCCAGCAGGATTGTTCTGGGGATTGTTTGCAGCCTTCACTTACGCTTTATATATTCTTATTCCGATTCAGCTGATAAAGACATGGGGCAGTATTCCGGTGATTGGAGTGGGCATGATGCTAGCAGGCATTGTCTTAACGCCATTTAGCGGTATTTTGCGTTTTCATTGGCAGTTGTCAATGAAAGTATATCTGGCTTTAGCGGGGATTATTTTAGTGGGGACAATCCTCGCCTATACACTGTTTCTCAAAGGAACCAGTTTAGTCGGGCCTGTGAAATCTAGCCTTCTAGCGGCTGTTGAGCCTATATCGGCTGTGTTTTTCGCCTTTCTCATTATGCACGAGCAATTTTATCTCGTAGATTTTGCTGGTATGTTTATGATTTTATCAGCGGTCGCCTTGATTTCTATAAAAGATCTGATATTGGAAAAAAGAAAAGGGATCTTATAAAAAGACAGAGCTGTTTATTTCACTCTGCCTTTTATTTTGAAAATAATTGCCAAAAGAAATCAATAATATACGTCAAACCGTAAGTATAAATGACCAGTGTGATTGGTTTGCATAATACAATAATTATCATATATTTTTTAAAAGTCATTTTCGTAAGGGCAGCCAGCATACAGAGGAAGTCTGCTGGACTGATAGGCCAAATCATCATAAAGATGAAAAAACGCTCAAAACGATTACCCTCATCCAGCCAGCCAATGTATTTGTCATAGGTGCGTTTGCTGACGACAGATTGGACAAAAGCCGGACCGTAGGTACGCGCCAGATAAAAAATAATAGCACAGCCGATGATGATACCGACATAATTATAAATGGTACCAATGATATGACCATAAATGAAGACACCAGCAACCGAAGTCAAAGCTCCAGGAATAATAGGAACAACTGTTTGTAGGATTTGCAGGAAAATAAAGAGTGGCGGTCCCCAAAATCCAGCCTGTTTAATAAAGGCGGACAGGGTTTCTTTGGATTGTAAAATGCCAGCATAATAGGCCCAGATACAGAAAATCACCGTTCCAACTGCTCCGATAATAGAAGACCAGTTGATAAATTTTTGTAAAAAAGGGGAAACGGCAGTCATTTTCTTGCTCGTATTTGCCATAATGTCCTCCGTGTCAAATTCTCTATTTTAACTATAACATTTTTAAACAATTTTTGGCAAATTGTACATAAAATCAATGAAAAAGTCTAGGGTGCGAAAACCTTTTTTTTATGTTACAATAAATAGAAGTATATTGTTTGGAGAAAAATGTGGCAATTGAAAACTACATGCCTGATTTTGCGATTGAGGCAGTTTATGATTTGACAGTTGAAAGTTTAAAAAAACACGGCATCAAGGCTGTTTTAGTGGATTTGGATAACACTCTGATTGCTTGGAACAATCCCGACGGAACGCCAGAAATGAAGCAGTGGCTCCATGATGTGCGCGATGCAGGAATTCGGATTATTGTAGTGTCCAATAACACTAAAAAACGAGTGAAGCGAGCAGTTGAAAAGTTTGAGATTGATTATGTCTGTTGGTCTATGAAACCATTCACTTGGGGGATTGATCGGGCACTGAAAGAATTTCATTTTGAGAAAAACGAAGTGGTCATGGTGGGCGATCAGCTTATGACGGATATTCGAGCTGCTCATAGAGCCGGAATTCGTTCGATTTTGGTCAAGCCACTGGTTGAGCATGATTCGTTAAAGACCCAGATTAACCGAGCTCGTGAGCGTCGTGTGTTGAAAAAAATCACCGAAAAATACGAACCGATTGAGTATAAAAAAGGAATTTAAACATGGAAGACATTCTTTGTATTGGGTGCGGAGCGCCGATTCAGACAAAATATAAGGATAGGCTTGGCTATACTCCTCAGTCAGCTTTGGAAAAGGGACTGGAGACGGGCGAATTGTATTGCCAGCGCTGTTTTCGTCTGCGCCACTACAACGAAATTACTGATGTGCAACTGACAGACGATGATTTTCTCAGACTTCTCCACGAAGTCGGCGACAGCAATGCTCTCGTAGTCAATGTAGTAGATATTTTTGATTTTAATGGTTCAGTGATTCCGGGTTTGCCACGTTTTGTGGCTGGTAATGATGTGCTGTTGGTCGGAAACAAAAAAGATATTCTCCCCAAGTCGGTCAAGACGAGCAAGGTTACACAGTGGCTGACGGAGCGGGCTCACGAGGAAGGACTGCGCCCTGTTGATGTAGTTTTGACTTCAGCTCAAAACAAGCAAGCGATTAAAGAATTGATTGAAAAGATTGAGCAATATCGAAAAGGTCGAGACGTTTATGTGGTCGGCGTGACCAATGTTGGTAAGTCCACACTTATCAATGCCATTATTCAGGAAATTACCGGGGATAAGGAAGTTATTACGACTTCACGATTTCCAGGGACTACACTGGATAAGATTGAAATTCCGCTGGCTGACGGCAGTCATATCTACGACACACCAGGGATTATCCACCGTCATCAAATGGCTCATTATCTGTCTGCTAAAAATCTCAAATATATCAGTCCGAAAAAGGAAATCAAGCCCAAAACTTACCAACTTAATCCTGAACAAACCCTCTTTTTAGGGGGCTTGGGACGCTTTGATTTTGTGTCGGGTGACAAACAGGGTTTTACGGCTTATTTTGACAATGAGCTCAAATTGCACCGCACCAAGCTTGCGGGAGCGGGAGAATTTTATGAAAAGCATGTTGGCTCTTTGCTAACACCGCCTTCTAAAAAAGAAGTATCAAATTTTCCTCAGCTAGTTAAACATGAGTTGAAAATTGAAGCCAAAACAGATGTAGTCTTTTCAGGCTTGGGTTGGATTCGTGTGATAGGACCAGCACAGATTGCAGTTTGGGCACCAGAGGGAGTGGCAGTAGTGACCCGCAAAGCCATTATCTAAGAGGAAATGGCTGTTAGAAAAATAAAGAGAAGATAAACGAAATAAGAAACAAAAGAGGAATCTATGTCATTAACATCCAAACAACGAGCTTTTTTAAATAGTCAAGCTCACAGTCTCAAACCAATCATTCAAATTGGCAAAAACGGTCTCAACGACCAGATTAAAACGAGTGTTCGTCAAGCTCTAGATGCTAGAGAATTGATTAAAGTAACTCTTCTGCAAAATACAGATGAGAACATCCATGAAGTATCAGAAATTCTCGAAGAGGAAATCGGTGTGAATACTGTTCAAAAAATTGGTCGCACTTTAATTCTGTACAAGCAGTCTAGCAAAAAAGAAAACCGCAAAATTTCAGTAAAGGTAAAAGAAATTTAGAGGAAGCAGCCTATGGCAATTGAATTACTGACTCCTTTCACCAAGGTGAAGTTGGAACCAGAAGTAAAAGCAAAAAAA
>NZ_KV811155.1:156788-165025 GCF_001813035.1 Streptococcus sp. HMSC071H03
AAAAAAAGAAAGCAAGTTGGGATTTTAGGTGGAAATTTCAATCCAGTTCACAATGCCCATTTGGTCGTAGCTGATCAAGTTCGGCAACAATTATGTTTAGATCAGGTCTTGCTGATGCCTGAGTATGAGCCACCACATGTTGATAAGAAATCAACGATTGATGAGAAGCACCGACTGAAAATGCTGGAGTTGGCAATTGAAGGCATTGAAGGTCTGGGAATTGAGACCATTGAGCTGGAGAGAAAAGGTATTAGTTACACCTATGACACGATGAAATTCTTGACGGAAAAACATCCAGATACAGATTATTATTTTATCATCGGAGCGGACATGGTAGACTACCTTCCCAAGTGGTATCGGATTGACGAATTAGTCGATTTGGTTCAATTTGTTGGGGTTCAGCGCCCCCGCTATAAAGCAGGAACATCTTATCCAGTTATCTGGGTAGATGTGCCGTTGATGGATATTTCTTCGAGTATGGTTCGAGCTTTTCTGGCTCAAGGTCGGACGCCGAATTTTCTCCTACCCAAGCCAATTTTAGACTATATTGAGAAAGAAGGGCTTTACAATGGGATATGAAACTTATGTGGAAATTTCTCGTGAGCAACTTTTAGTCAAAATGCAGCAGCTTTTACCAGAGAAACGTTTTAAACATTGTCTGGGAGTGGAACAAGCAGCGATTAACTTGGCAGAGCGCTTCGGAGTAGACGTAGAAAAAGCTGGTTTGGCAGGTCTGCTCCATGATTATGCGAAAAAGCTCTCTGACGAAGAATTTCTGGCGTTGATTGATAAGTATGATCTGGATCCAAAGCTGAAAGATTGGGGAAATAATGTTTGGCATGGCATGGTCGGCATTTACAAAATTCAAGAAGATTTAGGATTGAGTGATCCAGAAATTCTACGAGCTATTGAGATTCATACCGTAGGTTCTGCCCAAATGTCCGATTTAGATAAGGTGGTCTACGTAGCAGACTATATTGAGCCTAATCGGAACTTTCCAGGAGTGGAGCGGGCGCGTGAGATTGCTCACGTTTCGCTCAACCAAGCCGTGGCTTATGAAACAGCGCGTACAGTGGAATATCTGGCTCATCAGGGCTTGCCGATCTATCCCCAAACTTTGGAGACCTATAATGCACATGTGTACTATTTGAAAGAGGATTAAATGAAAGAAAAAGAATTATTAGAAATTGTTGTAAAAGCAGCAGATGAAAAACGAGCGGAAGATATCACCGTACTAGATTTGCAGGGATTGACGACGATGACTGATTATTTTGTCATTGCTAGCTCTATGAATAGTCGTCAACTAGAAGCTATTGCAGAAAATATCCGTGAGAAAGTCACAGAAGTAGGGCTGTCAGCTAGTCATGTAGAAGGGGATGCTGCTGGAGGCTGGGTGCTTCTAGACTTAGGTGGTGTGGTCGTTCATATCTTTTCCGAGGAAATGCGGAGTCACTACAACCTTGAAAAACTTTGGCATGAAGCAACAGGTGTTGATGTTGCTGCTTTGTTGGAAACAAATAAAGGGTAAGGCTGGGGAAATTCCTCGGCCTTTCAATCACTAGAAAGGACAAGTGCCGTTTCGGTGCGATTTAATGTATGACAACTTATGAAACCTTCGCATCAGTCTATGATGCTATTATGGATGATAATCTTTATGATAAATGGACCGATTTTTCGCTCCGCCATTTTCCAAAAAATAAGAAAAAGCTCTTAGAATTAGCTTGTGGAACAGGAATTCAATCCGTACGCTTTGCTGAAGCAGGTTTTGATGTGACAGGGCTGGATTTGAGCGAAGAAATGCTTGAAATCGCTCGTAAACGTGCCAAAGAAGCAGGTGAAGCTATTGAATTCAGACAGGGCAATATGCTTGATTTGTCGCAGGCTGGGAAATACGATTTGGTGACTTGTTACTCAGATTCAATTTGCTACATGGCCGATGAAGTTGAAGTCGGTGATGTCTTTCAGCAAGTTTACAACTGCTTGAACGAAGGCGGTGTTTTCGTTTTTGATGTGCACTCGACTTACCAGACAGATACTGTCTTTCCTGGTTATTCTTATCATGAAAACGCTGATGAATTTGCCATGATCTGGGATACATACGCCGATGAAGCCCCACATTCAGTCGTGCATGAATTGACCTTCTTCTTGCAAGACGAAGACGGGCGCTTCACACGCTACGATGAAGTCCACGAAGAACGCACTTACGAAATTCTGACCTATGATATTTTACTGGAACAAGCTGGATTTAAAACTGTTAAGGTTTATGCAGATTTTGAAGACCAAGCACCGAAAAAGGAAAGCAAACGTTGGTTTTTTGTGTGTGAGAAGTAGGGGAACTTAAGTGTGTTTGATTTTTAATGGGAAGTGGTGCAAAAATGAGCTGTTTTCAAAAAGGTAATATAAATAGTGATTTGGAATCTGAAATTATTAATCTGATTGAACTTCATCAAGAGGGAGAATATTGGGATTTTAAGCGTCAATGGTATGATTCTAGTAAAGTTGTTGATCTTTTACATGATATTATATGTATGGCAAATAATTTAGCTAATCATGACGCTTATATTATTATTGGTGTAGATAATGAAAATTTTTCTTTATATGATGTAGCTGCAGATCGAAACCGGAGGAATACTCAAAAAATTGTTGATTTTTTGAAGGATAAAAAATTTGCAGGAGATATTCGACCAATTGTAACTGTAAAACAAGTTTTAATAAAATCGTTTATTTTAGATGTGATAATAATTCATAATAGTAGACAAACACCATTCTATCTGAAAGAAAAATTCCAAAGTTTAAAAGCTAATCACATTTATACAAGAATCCAAGACAGTAATACTCCAAAAGATAAGTCTGCAGATATAGATAAGGTTGAATATTTATGGAAAAAAAGATTTGGTCTTGTTCAAACGCCAAATGAAAAATTTGAAATTTATTTAAAAGATTCAAAAAATTGGATGAATATTTCAGATAATACTATGGAAATGTATTATAAAATTTTCCCAGAATATAGACTAATTTATGATTTTGATGAAAGTCGACATGGTTATGAATATTATCACTTTTTTCAATCAGATTCTACTCCTAGTTATTTAAAAATACAATTATATTATCATCAAACTTTACTAGCAGATTTTGTAGGTTTATCTTTAGATGGTGGAAGATATGATACTCCATGTCCAGAAACCGATGGTATAGCTTTCAATGCCATTAGGGGATGGGATGTTATGTTTAAATATATGGAAAAAGATTCATTAATTTTTAAGCTTAATGAATTCTTGTATTGTAAAGAATATACTGATGATGCAAGAATCTCTAGAAATAATTTTTTTGAAAGCATTTTGGTATTTAACTCAAAAGAAGAAAGATTAAATTTTAAGCGATTTGTTAAAAGAAATTGGAAAGAATGCAGAAAACATTACTCTAGTGAAATTCAAAGTATTGTTCCTACAGTTCCAAAATTAGGAAATGGCTATACTGATGGTGCATTTAAGCAGGAATGTGAGGACATATGTATACTTCAAAAAATGTTAAGTGAATATAGAAGAATAGATTATTAGTATAAATTTAGGAGCACTCCATGACTGTTACTGGTATTATTGCTGAATTTAATCCTTTTCATAATGGGCATAAGTATTTGCTGTCGCAGGCTGAGGGGGTCAAGATTGTTGTCATGTCAGGCAATTTTGTCCAACGTGGTGAGCCTGCGATTGTGGATAAGTGGACTCGGACCCGAATGGCTCTGGAAAACGGGGCGGATTTGGTGGTTGAATTACCATTTTTGGTGGCTGTTCAGTCAGCTGACTACTTCGCACAAGGAGCAGTAGATATTTTAGAGCGCCTTAGTGTGAATAAGTTGACCTTTGGCACGGAAGAGGTCTTAGATTATCAACACTTTTCACAGATTTATATAGATAATCAACAGAAAATGGTGGACTACGTACAAAGTTTGCCAGATGATTTGTCTTATCCACAGAAAACACAGAAAATGTGGGAAAAGTTTGCTGGTGTGAAATTCACAGGCAATACACCCAATCACATTTTAGGACTTTCTTATGCCAAAGCTTGTGCTGGAAAGGCTATTGAGATTCTTCCAATCAAGCGTCAAGGAGCTGGCTATCATTCGCAAGAAGAAAATTTAAAATATGCCTCAGCTACGGCTCTTAGAGAGCGTCTTAATTGTCCAGACTTTCTGGAGAAATTTACCCCGGCTCATGAACTGCTGATTCAGTCTCCCAAAGTGACCTGGTCAGCACTTTATCCTTTGCTGCGTTACCAGATTATCAGTCATCCCGATTTGACGAGTTTTTATCAGGTTAATCGAGAACTTTCGGTACGCTTGCAGGAAGCAGTGAAAACCAGTTATAGCGCAGAGGAGTTGGTCGAACAAGTCGCAACCAAGCGATATACGAAAGCACGAATCAGACGAATTCTGACTTATATTTTGGTCGGTGCAAGAAATGATCAGTTGCCTAGCGGTATTCATATCTTGGGCTTTACTCAAGCAGGTCGAGAACATCTTAAAAAGATGAAAGGGAAAACAGACTTCGTCAGTCGCATCGGTCAAGAACCATGGGATTCCTTAACCCAGCGAGCTGATTGTATTTATCAGCTAGGGAATGCCCAACTGGAGGAGCAGAATTTTGGAAGAATCCCGATAATGATAGATTGATGCAAAAATTATATAGAGCTGGTTATTGTCAATAATTTGCTAGTGAAATTCAACCTGACTTGTGATATAATAGGAAAGATTGAAAAAGTGAAAATCTAAAGGAGAATATCCAATGGGACGTAAATGGGCCAATATTGTGGCAAAAAAGACTGCCAAAGATGGTGCAAACTCAAAAGTTTATGCTAAATTTGGTGTTGAAATCTATGTAGCAGCTAAAAAAGGAGAGCCAGATCCAGAATCGAACTCAGCTTTGAAATTTGTTATTGAACGTGCGAAACAAGCGCAAGTGCCAAAGCATGTCATTGACAAAGCACTGGATAAGGCAAAAGGAAACACAGACGAAACCTTTACAGAGGGGCGTTATGAAGGGTTTGGACCAAATGGTTCTATGCTCATCGTTGATACACTAACTTCAAATGTCAACCGTACGGCAGCCAATGTTCGCTCTGCCTTTGGTAAAAACGGTGGAAATATGGGAGCAAGTGGCTCAGTTTCTTATATGTTTGATAATAAAGGTGTGATTGTGTTTGCAGGAGACGATGCAGACAGTGTTTTTGAACAACTGTTAGAAGCAGATGTAGACGTAGATGATGTAGAAGCAGAAGATGGAAGCATTACAGTTTATACAGCACCAACAGATTTGCACAAGGCCTTGACTGCTCTCCGTGAATCTGGTGTAGAAGAATTCCAAGTCACCGAATTGGAAATGATTCCGCAATCTGATGTGACCTTATCAGGTGAAGACTTAGAAACATTTGAAAAGTTGTATGCTGTTTTGGAAGATGACGAAGATGTCCAAAAGATTTATACAAATGTAGAAGGATTTTAATAGTGAAGAAAGAGGTGGTGGGACAGAAGTAAATATTTTTAATTTTTACTTCTGTCCTACCACTGCAGGGTTGCTTAGATACTCTTCTGAGCTTAAAAAGCAAATGAAGAGTCCGACAGCTACTGCGTCAAGAGTTTTTTACTAATACAGATTGAGACTGAGATAATTTTGTCCCAGTCTCTTTTTTTGTTACTTACTAATCTCTCAGTGTTTTTTAAGAAATTTAGTTATAAGACCGTAACGTAAATATGTTGAGCTAGTATCTTCTTTACTTTGATAGAGTAGACATGAAGTTTGGTAGAAAAGGTGGCTAGCTAATAATATGTAGTTGAAGAGTGAGGTTGGTTTCCAAGACTGCTTGTTGTAGCTCAGCTTATTCTAAAAATTCAAATAAGGAGCGTAAAAAGCAGACAAACCAGTAATAAACTATAAGTTGAGAGAAGTAAACTATTGGTCGATTGAGTTTGTAAGAAAAGGTGCTACAATATAATTAGCAAATGGAGGGAGGAAAAATCTGATGAAAAAACAAACACTAGGTATGATGATTTCATCATTAAGGAAAGCAAAAGGGATGACACAATTAGAACTGGCTGAAAAGATGGGGGTCACTGATAAGGCTGTTTCAAAATGGGAAAGAGATTTATCCTATCCAGATATTAATACCATTCCTAAATTAGCAGACCTGTTTGATACATCGGTAGATGAGCTTATGCAAGGACAGACAGTGATGAAAGAAAACAAGAAAAATAGAAAATCTGATATTGTTGACACCGTGTTGAGAGGACTTGGAATAGCCATGGGGATTGTTGTAGTGGTTTTATCTGCTTTAGGAAAAGTGGACACTAAGGCTGCACTGACAATGCTTGGACTTGGTTTAGCCAGCCTTTCTATCTCCTCACTAAAGGATAGAAACGAATGAGAATAATTGTTAAAGGCGTTGGTGAAATAACTATCGCCTTTTCTGGTAAGTTTTCATATTCAGGTCATCTAGAGATTTTACATGGGGTTATATTACAATGGTAATAAGATTCTCGCAAGCGTCTGGGAACAGGGAAAAAGAGGAGGGGAAAATGGACGCTTTTAAGCATATCAATCCTAAGTTTTTAGTATGGTAAAGAATTATTCGGGTGCACAATTTGTCAAAGACCTTGTAGCAAGGATTATCGTGGCAATTATTGCCTTACCATTGTCAATTGCTTTAGCGATTGCTTCGAGGGTCAATCCAGAGCAAGATGTTTATACAGCTGTTGTAGTTGGTTTTTTCATTCCCTTTTTTTAGGTGGGAGTCGTGTTCAGATTGGTGAACTAATAGCTATTTTGTTGTTATCATTTATGGAATTATTGCGCAGTACGGTCTATCTGGTCTGACAGTAGCCACTTTCTTAGCTGGTCTAATGCTCATCGGCATGGGTTTGTTGCATTTTGATGATCTGATTAAATTTATTTCAAAGACCATCACTGTTGGCTTTACCCTTGGAATTGCCGTTGGAATCATCGTTGGACAAATCAAGGACTTATTTTGTCTGAACAAGGTAAAAATGTCTTAATTCTTCGTATGCGCAGTGTGTCTGCAATGGATATTTCAGGATTGGATGCTCTTGAAGAGATCCTTGGCAAATGTCAACGAACAACCTTACCATGTCATGGAAAAGCAAGCTTTATTGATAGAGTTGGTGCAGACAACTTTTGTGCTAATATTGATGTCGCTTTAACGCGCGCAGCTAGTTTAGAAAAGTAATTGAGTTTTCCACTATTCGTCAAATGTATCAATGTTTGGTAAAAATCGGATTTCGTTTAGCTCTACTTGATAAAGAAAATCTATCACTTTGATAAAAATCAAATAATAGTCAAGAAGGAAAATATTTGATATGATAAGACTTATCTTAATGAAAGAGGTTATTATAGGAATATGAAAAAAGTGTTGAAATATTCTTCTTTAGCAGCCCTTGGTTTTTTGACAATAGGAGCTTTAGCAGCGTGCTCCAATTCAAAATCAACGACTTCATCTGGAAAAACAGAAATTAAAGTCGCAACGAATGCTTCACCAAAACCATTTAACTATGAAGAAAATGGTAAACTAACAGGTTATGAAATCGAAGTAGTTCGTGCGATCTTCAAAGATTCTGACAAATACAAGGTAAAATTTGAAACAACAGAGTGGTCAGGTATTTTCGCAGGTCTGGATAGTGATCGCTACCAAATGGCAGTGAACAATATCAGCTATACAAAAGAACGTGCAGGTAAGTATTTGTATGCAGCTCCGACTGCTAAAAATCCAAATGTCTTAGTAGTGAAAAAATCTGATAAAACTATTCAATCATTGGATGATATTGGTGGTAAGACAACAGAAGTAGTGCAAGGGACAACGACTGCCGCACAATTAGAAAAATACAATCAAGCACATGCTAACAATCCAACGAAAATTAGCTATACAAAAGCGGATTTTCAACAAATTATGAACCATTTAAACGATGGAAAGTTTGATTATAAGATTTTTGATAAAATCGGTGTTGAAACAGTTATTAAAAATCAAAAACTGGACCACCTAAAAGTGATTGATTTACCAAGCAATCAACAACCTTATGTTTATCCGCTTTTAGCAAAAGGACAAGATGAGTTGAAAACATTTGTTAATAAGCGCATTCAAGAGTTGTATAAAGACGGAACTCTGGAAAAATTATCCCAAAAATTCTTTGGCGGTAGTTACTTGCCAGCGGAAGCAGATGTGAAATAAGAGAA
>NZ_KV811155.1:165125-169569 GCF_001813035.1 Streptococcus sp. HMSC071H03
GATGTGAAATAAGAGAATGTAAAGCCAGCTAGTTTCAAAGTTTCAGCTGGTTTTCTTACACAAAACAGTTATAGTTTATAGCTATACCTTTTGTTATGAAATAACAATTTGTCAATCAGCTAAATATGTGCGATACTATTTTCATAAGATTTTTAAAGGAGACAGAAAATGAAATTGAAAAAATGGTTTGGAATAACGGTTCTAGCAGCTGCAGCAGTGATTGGCTTAGCAGCTTGTGGTTCAGGAAATAAAAGTGATAACGCCAAAACGGTTAAGATTGGTGTGATGACAAAGAGCGACTCAGAAGAAAAACGCTGGGACAAGATCCAAGAATTGTTGAAAAAAGACAATATTAAATTGGAATTTACAGAATTTACGGACTACTCGCAACCAAATAAAGCAGTTGCTGATGGTGCAGTGGATATCAATGCTTTCCAACATTACTATTTCTTGAACAATTGGAACAAGGAAAATAAGCAAGACTTAGTCGCAGCTGCTGAAACTTATATCTCACCCATTCGTCTCTACTCTGGTACCAAAAATGGAAAAAATAAATATACAAAAGTAGACCAAATTCCAAATGGTGCAGAAATTGCAGTTCCAAATGATGCGACAAATGAAAGTCGGGCGCTTAATTTATTACAATCTGCAGGATTGATTAAATTAGACAAGTCTGGAAATGAATTGGCAACTGTGGCAAATATCAAAGAAAATCCGAAAAAATTGAAAATTACAGAATTGGATGCTAGTCAAACAGCTCGCTCATTGACTTCAGTAGATGCAGCCGTTGTAAACAATACATTTGTAACAGAAGCAAAATTGGACTATAAAAACGCTTTGTTCATTGAACCAAAAGATAAAAATTCAAAACAATGGTTTAATATCATTGCAGCCAAAAAAGATTGGGAAAAATCTTCAAAAGCCGATGCCATTAAAAAAATCATCAAAGCTTACCATACAGATGAAGTGAAAAAAGTGGTTGAAGAAACATCAGATGGCTTAGACCAACCAGTTTGGTAATCTTAATTCTATTAGCTGTAGTTCAGTCTAAAAACTCAGTTGGTAATTCCAACTGAGTTTTGTCGCCATTCTATAAGGAGAAAAGATGACATTTTCAAGTGAAGAAGAACAAATTAAAAGATTTGAAGAGGATATGGTGGCACAAGACTATATTGCCGTTTTACGGGCGTTGATTGCTAAAAAATCAATCTTCGCTCAACAAGTCGGTTTACAAGAAGTTGCTGCTTATCTGAAAGAAATTTTTACAAAAGCTGGTGCAGAGGTGGAATTAGATGAAAGCTATACAGCGCCATTTGTGATAGCAACATTTAAAAGTCAGAATCCAACAGCTAAGACAATTATTTTTTACAACCATTATGATACAGTTCCGGCAGATAGTGATCAAATTTGGACAGATGATCCGTTCACTCTATCTATTCGGGATGGTAGTATGTATGGTCGTGGAGTCGATGATGATAAAGGGCATATTATCGCACGTTTGACGGCTGTTCAAAAGTATTTACAAAAGCATAAGAGTTTGCCTGTCAATGTTATTTTTATGATGGAAGGGGCAGAAGAGTCTGCTTCTGTTGATTTAGAAAAATACTTAGCCAAGCACAAGGCACTTCTACAAGGGGCAGACCTTCTCATTTGGGAACAAGGGATTAAAAATTCTTTGGGTCAACTAGAAATTTCTGGCGGAAACAAAGGAATTGTGACCTTTGATATGAAGGTCCAAAGTGCGGAAGTGGATATTCATTCTAGCTTTGGTGGTGTAATTGATTCAGCTTCTTGGTACTTGTTGAACGCCCTTGCTAGCTTGAGAGGTAAGGATGGACGTATTCAGGTAGAAGAACTTTATGATCAAGTAATCGTACCTAATCAACGAGAGTTAGCTTTAGTGGAACAATACGCTCAGCGCAGTCCAGAAGAAGTACAAGCTATTTATGGTTTGGAATTGCCTTTATTACAAGAGGAGAAAAAAGCTTTTTTAAATCGAATTTTCTTTGAACCCTCTTTAAATATTGAAGGAATTACTTCTGGTTACCAGGGTCAGGGAGTGAAGACGATTCTTCCGTCAGAGGCTTCAGCAAAAGCAGAAGTTCGCTTAGTGCCAGGACTGGAACCACATGGAGTATTAGAACTGATTCGCAAACAACTCGACAAAAATGGTTTCGATAAGGTAGAATTAGTTTATACTTTGGGAGAAATGAGCTATCGTAGTGATATGAGTGCGTCGCCGATTTTAAATGTCATTAAACTGGCTAAGAAATTCTATCAAAAAGGAGTTTCTGTCTTACCAACTACAGCAGGTACAGGACCGATGTACACGGTATTTGAAGCACTTGAGGTACCAATGGTCGCCTTTGGACTTGGAAATGCGAATAGTCGAGACCATGGCGGTGACGAAAATGTACGCATTGCAGATTATTACACCCATATTGAATTAGTAGAGGAGCTGATTGCAAGTTATGAGTAAAGAAATGATTCAGTTAGATCACATTGATGTAACCTTTCAACAAAAGAAACGTCAGATTCAAGCAGTTAAAGATGTGACTATTCATATTCAAGAAAGAGATATCTATGGAATTGTCGGTTATTCTGGGGCTGGGAAATCAACCTTGGTTCGTGTCATTAACCTACTGCAAGTTCCAACGAGCGGGAAAATTATTGTAGATGATGATGTCCTTTTTGACAATAAGGTAACCTTGACAGCAGAACAGCTACGTCGCAAACGTCAAGACATCGGCATGATTTTTCAACATTTTAATCTGATGAGTCAATTGACAGCAGAAGAAAATGTCGCTTTTGCATTGAAACATTCTGGCTTATCAAAAGAAGAAAAGAAAGAAAAAGTGCGTACACTGTTGGAGTTGGTCGGCTTAGCCGATCGTGCTGAAAATTATCCTTCTCAGCTTTCTGGAGGGCAAAACAGCGGGTTGCAATCGCGCGTGCCTTGGCAAATGACCCCAAAATCTTGATTTCTGATGAATCAACCTCTGCCTTAGATCCAAAAACAACTAAACAAATTTTAGCTCTTTTACAAGATTTAAATCAAAAGCTAGGATTAACAATTGTTTTAATCACCCATGAAATGCAAATTGTTAAAGACATCGCTAATCGTGTCGCTGTTATGCAAGATGGTCAACTGATTGAAGAAGGTTCTGTTTTGGATATTTTCTCTAATCCTCAGCAAGATTTAACCAAAGACTTTATCTCTACCGCAACAGGAATTGATGAAGCTATGGGCAAGATTGAGCAACAAGAAATTGTCAAACATTTGGCGAAAAATAGTCTCTTGGTGCAAATGAAGTACGCAGGAACCTCTACAGATGACCCCTTACTGAATGAAATTTACAAACATCATCAAGTTACCGCCAATATACTTTATGGGAACATTGAAATTTTAGGTGGAACGCCTGTTGGAGAACTGGTCGTTGTTTTATCTGGTGAAAAGGAAAATCTAGCAGCTGCTAAAACAGCCATTCGTGAAGCTGGTGTTCAATTGACAGTATTGAAGGGAGAAGCATAGATGGAAAATTTTATTCAAACATACTTGCCGAATGTTTATCGAATGGGTTGGAGCGGTCAAGCTGGCTGGGGAACAGCTATTTACTTGACATTGTATATGACAGTCATTTCTTTTATTATCGGCGGATTGTTAGGCTTAATTGCAGGGCTTTTTCTTGTTTTGACTGCTCCAGGAGGTGTCTTGGAAAATAAAATAGCTTTTTGGATTTTAGACAAAATCACATCTATCTTCCGTGCTATCCCATTTATTATTTTGTTAGCTGTTCTTTCACCTTTTTCACACTTGATTGTGGGGACTAGTATTGGACCAAATGCAGCTATCGTACCTCTTTCTTTTGCAGTATTTGCTTTCTTTGCTCGCCAAGTTCAAGTTGTACTCGCTGAGTTAGACGGCGGTGTTATCGAGGCCGCCCAAGCTAGTGGAGCAACTTTTGGTGATCTTGTCGGTGTTTATCTGCGAGAAGGTTTGCCAGATTTGATTCGTGTGACAACAGTCACTCTTATTTCTCTCGTTGGCGAGACTGCAATGGCTGGTGCTGTCGGTGCTGGAGGAATCGGGAATGTTGCGATTGCTTATGGCTTCAATCGCTATAATAACGATGTAACTATTTTAGCAACGGTTATTATCATTGTACTTATCTTTGCTATTCAGTTTGCTGGTGATTTTTTGACTAGAAAATTAAGCCATAAATAAGATAGCTGAGATGATTGTTAGAGATAAACAATAAATATATAGAAAAATGATATAAAAGTTCTATGATAATAGGTCATAGAATTTTTAGTTTATACATATTTTATCTTTCGTATGACTAGCGCAAGTATTTAGCAGTTTACAGGAGATAAGAAAGAGGAGGAAGGAAAAATTGGAAGAAAAAGTTTAAGAAAAGTAAAAAAAGATGAAAAAAGGTATTGA
>NZ_KV811156.1:0-222 GCF_001813035.1 Streptococcus sp. HMSC071H03
TGGTTACAAGGTTTGTATCATGGATACCAGTAAAATCAATTTGATAAGCTTTGTTATCGTACTTGCTAGCATCCTTGATGTCTTTCTTAACCGTTGTTGGGAAGATCAGTTTGAGGTTGATACCTTTCAAGACATAGTTGTTTGTGTAAGCAACTGGATCATCTGAAGTTGTTACGGCAAATTCACCGTCGATTTGCAATCCTTTTGCCTTGATGTAATCTT
>NZ_KV811157.1:0-3283 GCF_001813035.1 Streptococcus sp. HMSC071H03
CCACTCGTGCCCATAATAATTTTTGGAGAATTACTCAAGAGGCTGAAGAGGACGGTTTGCTAAATCGTTAGGTCGGGTAACTGGCGCGGGGGTTCGAATCCCCCATTCTCCGTATGTAAGGAGTGTAGCGGTAGCTATCTCCTTTTCTATTACCTGTTGAATCTGGCGTGTCTATTGTGGGAGTAGAGTGAATCGTATGAAAAAATCCAAATTTATTATTATGACTGCTATTTTGATAATCGTAACTTCTGTACTTTTAGTTACTACTCGTTCTTTAGGTGTGGTGAATGCAACTTCTAATGTTGTTTCTATTTTGGATAATATTATTTCAAAACCATTTAATTTTTTGGTGGATGTTAAATCAGATTTGACTGATTTATCACGGACATATAAAGAAAACAAGCAATTAAAAAAAGCTTTATTTAAAGCAGAAGAACAATCTGCTGATTCAGCTTCATTAAAAGATGAAAATGCTCAATTAAGACAGCTATTAGAAATGAAAAATCTTTATGAGTCAAAAAAAACGGTTTCATCTGATGTTATTACGCGTATGCCGGTTTCTTGGTTATCTGAATTAACTGTCAATGCTGGTCGTCAAAATGGAATTCGAAATACAATGCTAGCGGTGGCAAACGGTGGCTTGATTGGTAGTGTGAAAGATGTCGCTTCTCATTCTAGCCAAGTAAATCTTTTAACAAATAATAAAAATGTTGATAATATTTCAGTAAGAATTCAAACGGAGACAAGCACAATTTATGGTGTGATTGTTGGCTACAGTAAAGAAAGATCTGCTTTTATTATTAGTCAGTTAAATAGTTCGGATACCATTAAAAAAGGTGAGAAAGTTGTGACCAGTGGTTTAGGAACGTACAACATTCCTAATATTCCGGTTGGAACAGTCCTTTCTGTTACTGAAAAATCGGACCATTTAACAAAAGAGGTATTTATAAAACCGAGTGCAGATTTGTCAGATATTCGTGTGGTAACATTGGTAGGAAATTGATATGAAATTTTTTAAAAACTACGTTTTACCTTTTTTGGTTTTATTTGTTGTGATGTTAGTAGATGGCCATCTTTCAAATCTTTTAACTAATTTATTTCCAAATAATATCCACTTACTAAGTCATCTTTTGCTTATCTTTATTTTGTATATTTCGATAAATCTTTCAGAAAATACTAATTTTATCATGTTGCTGTTAATTGGTTTATTGTATGATGTGTATTATTTTCATATTATCGGCATTTCGACACTATTGTTGCCTTTAGTGGGGATTGTTATTAGTAAATATAATTCTGTTTTGATGTCTAATCGAGTTAGTCGTTTTTTAACAGTTGCTATTTTAGTATTTTTCTTTGAGGTGGCTACGTTCGCTTTGGCAAATGTTACCCATCTAGCTCAAATGTCTTTTGCAGATTTTGTCGTTTATACAATTGCTCCGACAATGGTCTCAAATTTACTATTCTTTTTGTTGCTTCAACCAATTTTGGAGAAGATATATTTATGATAAGATTTTATGATGAATTGGAAATAGAAATGTAATAAAGGCGTAACATACTCAGCGCCTTTTTTTGTTATACTTATAAATGTCTTATCGAATAGGAGTATAATTGTTTATGAAGAAAAAATTACTTACGTCAATCTTATTAAGTACAATGGTTTTTGCACAGGGAGCATCTCTTGTAAATGTACATGCAGATTCTACTGATGACAAATCGCTGCACAAGATAGTAAAATTAATAGTTTGAATGATCAACAAAAATCAGCTCAAGCTCAAGTAGATCAAATTCAAGCTCAAGTTTCATCTATTCAATCTCAACAAGAAAAATTGAAAGCTGAAAACGAAAAACTTCAAGCTGAATCAACAAAATTATCGGCTGAAATCGAAACGTTGTCTAAGAATATTGTAGCGCGTAATGAATCATTGGCTAATCAAGCACGTAGTGCTCAAACGGGCGGTACAGCTACAAGCTATATCAATACAATTGTAAATTCAAAATCGATTACAGAAGCTATTTCACGTGTTTCTGCTATGAGCGAAATTGTTTCAGCAAACAATAAAATGTTGGAACAACAAAAACAAGATAAAAAAGCTATTTCTGAAAAACAAGTAGCAAATAATGAAGCGATAAATACTGTTATCGCAAATCAACAAACACTTGCAAATGATGCAAAAACATTGTCTACTAAGCAAGCTGAACTAAAAGCAGCGCAGTTGAATCTTGCTGCGGAAAAAGCAACTGCTGAAGGTGAAAAGAACTCATTGTTGGCACAAAGGCAGCGGCACAAAAGGCAGCTGAAGAGGCAGCAGCACAAGAAGCAGCTTATAAAGCACAACAAGCGGCGCAAGAACAAGCTGTAGCTTCTTCTGCTAATACAAGTTTGGCAGCACAAGTACAAGCTGTAAACAACAATAGTGGTGCAGCAGCTACGCCAACTCAAACAAATGTGACGCAACAAGCAGCAACTACTACTACTAGAACTGTGAGCCGTCCTACATATAGTTCATCTGCTTCAACTTATCCAGTTGGTCAATGTACATGGGGAGCAAAAACATTAGCTCCGTGGGCTGGTGATTATTGGGGCAATGGGGCTCAATGGGCAGCAAGTGCGGCTGCAGCTGGTTTCCGTACAGGTTCAACACCTCAAGTAGGTGCAATCATTTCATGGAACGATGGTGGTTATGGACACGTTGCTGTTGTAACAGCTGTTCAATCAGCTACAAGTATTCAAGTATCTGAAGCAAATTATGCAGGTAATCAAGCTATTGGAAATTATCGTGGTTGGTTCAATCCAGCTGCTGCAGGACAAGGTTCATTTACTTACATCTATCCAAATTAATGAATATAAAGATAAAAAGCGCATCTTGCGTTTTTTATTTTTAATTGAAAAATTCACTAAAAAGGGTTACAATGTTAAGTGGAGAATTTTGTAACTGATTTACAAAGAAACGAATATATACTGGAGGAAATCATGTCGTTTTCTGATTTAAAGCTCTTTGCTCTTTCGTCTAACCAGGAACTGGCTAAACGTGTTGCTCAAGAGATTGGTATGGAGCTTGGAAAGTCAACCGTGCGTCAATTTTCTGATGGGGAGATTCAGGTAAATATCGAAGAATCTATCAGCGGAAAACATGTTTTTATCTTGCAGTCAACGAGCTCGCCCGTCAATGATAATTTGATGGAAATTTTAATCATGGTGGATGCTTTAAAGCGTGCAAGTGCTGAATCAATCAATGTTGTAATGCCTTATTATGGCTATGCTCGTCAAGACCGAAAGGCACGT
>NZ_KV811158.1:0-239 GCF_001813035.1 Streptococcus sp. HMSC071H03
ATGAATTGGTGATTCTCCGAGACCAGCTAAAGAGTTACCAAGCTCAACTGAGTTCAGAGAAACAAGAGCAGTATGAGCGCTTACTAGCCGATGAACGGTTCAAAGGCCGCCAAGCTATGATTCGAGAATTAAGAGCCTACTTAAAGGACTATAGCGATTAAGATAAGTCAGAACTTTTCTTTTTCAAAGGTCACAAAAAACAAGAAGAATAAAAAAAGATAAAAAAAGGTATTGACAAG
>NZ_KV811159.1:0-29032 GCF_001813035.1 Streptococcus sp. HMSC071H03
ATAAGATGAATACGAGTGAAGTGATGAATATCATCGGTAAAGTAGAAGGCAAAACTTGTATTTTAATTGACGATATGATTGATACAGCTGGGACAATTTGCCATGCTGCTGATGCACTTGCTGATGCAGGTGCGGTAGAAGTTTATGCAAGCTGTACTCATCCAGTACTTTCGGGCCCTGCTATGGATAATATTCAAAAATCAGCGATTAAAAAATTGGTCGTGTTAGATACAATTTATTTGCCGGAAGAACGTTTAATTGATAAAATTGAACAAATTTCAATTGCTCATCTTTTGGCAGAGGCGATTGTACGTATCCATGAAAAACGTCCTCTTTCGCCATTATTTGAAACTTTAACGGCTCTTTAATGTAAGAACATCTAGATAGGAATCACTCTGATAGCTGGAGTGATTCTTTTGCTTCAATCAGATGATAAGTGATGAATTTTCTCAATATTATGATATTTTTGCTATGACTTAGGTTTTATAGTATAATAGTTCTATCAGATTTTGGAGGTAAAATATGGATTTGACGAAACGTTTTAACAAAAATTTAGGTAAAATTGAAGTTTCTTTGATTCGGCAATTTGATCAATCTATTTCGAGCATTCCTGGAGTTCTTCGTTTGACATTGGGAGAGCCCGATTTTACAACTCCAGATCATGTAAAAGAAGCTGCGAAAGCGGCAATTGATGCAAACGAGAGTCATTATACGGGCATGAGTGGGTTGTTAGAATTGCGTCAGGCAGCCAGTCAATTTGTAAACGAAAAATACAATCTTTCTTATGATCCTGAAACAGAAATTTTAGTGACAATTGGGGCAACCGAAGCTTTATCTGCTACGTTGACAGCTATCTTAGAAGAAGGAGACAAGGTACTTTTGCCTGCACCTGCTTATCCAGGATATGAACCAATTGTGAATCTTGTGGGAGCAGAAATTGTCGAGATTGATACCACAGAAAATGACTTTGTTTTAACACCTGAAATGCTGGAAAAGGTTATCTTGGAGCAAGGTAATGAGCTTAAAGCGGTGATTTTGAATTATCCAGCTAATCCGACAGGAGTGACTTATTCACGAGAACAAATGGCTGCGTTAGCCGATGTATTGAAAAAGTATGACGTCTTTGTTGTTTGTGATGAAGTGTATTCTGAGTTGACTTATACCGAGCAACCACATGTATCTATTGCAGAATTTTTACCAGAGCAAACGATTGTAATCAATGGTTTGTCTAAATCACACGCGATGACAGGTTGGCGTCTAGGCTTCACCTTTGCTCCAGCTGCTTTTACGGCTCAATTGATTAAAAGCCACCAATACTTGGTGACAGCCGCAAACACGATGGCTCAATTTGCAGGAGTGGAGGCATTGATAGCGGGTAAAGACGATGCAGAGCCAATGAAAAGGGAATATATTGAGCGTCGCGATTACATTATCGAAAAAATGACAGAATTGGGCTTTAAGATTATCAAGCCAAATGGTGCATTTTATATTTTTGCTAAAATTCCAGCTGACTATAATCAAGATTCTTTTGCTTTTTTGAAGGATTTTGCACAAAAAAAAGCAGTTGCTTTCATTCCTGGTGCTGCTTTTGGTCAGTATGGGGAAGGTTATATACGTCTTTCTTATGCGGCCAGCATGGATACGATAAAAGAAGCTATGAAGCGGCTTAAGGAATATATGGAGGAGTATGCTGAAATCCATCACAAGTAAAGGTTTGGTTCTCTATAATCGTAATTTCCGAGAAAATGATAAACTGGTCAAAATTTTCACAGAGCAAGCTGGTAAGCGAATGTTTTTCGTGAAACATGCTAGAAATTCTAAGTTGAATCCGGTTGTCCAACCATTGGTAGTGGCCGATTTTTTGATGAAAATAAATGATGACGGTTTGAGTTATATCGATGATTATCAAGAGGTTACGACTTTCCAGCATATCAATCATGATTTGTTTACAATGGCTTATGCAACTTATGTGGTAGCTCTGGCAGACGCCAGTATTCAGGATAATAAAATAGATTCGGCTCTCTTTGCTTTTTTGCAAAAAACGTTGGAATTGATGGAGCAGGGCTTGGATTATGAGGTGCTGACCAATATTTTTGAAATTCAAATTTTGTCACGTTTTGGAATTTCTTTGAATTTCCATGAATGCTGCTTTTGCCACCGAGTAGGATTGCCGTTTGATTTTTCTTTTACTTATAACGGCGTTTTATGCTCGGAACATTACAACAAAGACGAGAGACGGAGTCATTTGGATCCCAACATTCCTTACTTATTAGACCAATTTCAAGCGATTCAATATAGTGAATTGGAGACCATTTCTTTGAATCCTGAGTTAAAACGACAATTACGAAAAGTGATTGATCAAATTTATGAAGAATATGTTGGGATTCATCTAAAGCCAAAAAAATTTATTGATTCTCTGGGAGACTGGGGAGAAATTTTAAAGAATAAGGAGTCGAAATGAAAAAAATAGCGATTGATGCCATGGGTGGCGATTATGCTCCACAATCTATTGTAGAGGGAGTCAATCAAGCACTGAACGATTTTTCGGATATTGAAGTCATCCTTTATGGAGATGAAGCAAAAATCAAGCAGTATTTAACAGTAGCTGAGCGGGTTCGTATTGTTCATACAGATGAAAAAATCAATTCAGATGATGAGCCAACTAAAGCAATTCGCAAGAAGAAAAATGCTAGTATGGTGCTGGCAGCAAAGGCAGTAAAGGACGGAGAAGCAGATGCGGTACTTTCTGCTGGAAATACGGGAGCGCTTTTGGCTGCGGGATTCTTCATCGTCGGACGTATCAAGAATATTGATCGTCCAGGTTTGATGTCCACATTACCAACGACAGATGGCAAAGGCTTTGATATGTTGGATTTGGGGGCTAATGCGGAAAATACAGCTCATCATTTACATCAGTATGCTATTTTAGGGTCATTTTATGCTGAAAATGTCCGTGGAATCAAGCAACCACGCGTAGGGCTTTTAAATAATGGGACAGAAGCGAGCAAGGGTGATCCGCTTCGTAAGGAAGTGTATGATTTGTTAGTAGCGGACTCCTCGCTAAATTTTATTGGAAATGTGGAAGCGCGTGATTTAATGGATCATGTAGCAGACGTTGTGGTAGCGGACGGATTTACAGGGAATGCTGTGTTGAAATCCATGGAGGGAACAGCCATGGGAATTATGAGTCAGCTCAAGAAATCCATTTTGGACGGTGGCTGGAAAGCAAAACTAGGTGCAGTGTTGCTGAAAGACAGTCTAAAGTCTTTGAAGAGTAGTTTAAATTATTCTGATGTAGGTGGTGCTGTTTTATTTGGAGTAAAAGCACCTGTTGTGAAAACACATGGAGCGAGTGATGCAAAAGCAGTTTACAGCACGATTCGTCAAATTCGTACAATGTTGGAAACGGATGTTGTAGGAAAAGCAGTAAATGAATTTTCGGGAGGGGCAAAATGACAGAACAAGAAATTTACGAAAGAATCGTAGAAATTATTCAGGAAAGTCGTGGTGAGGGATTTCAAGTTTCTCAAACACTTAGTTTGAAAGATGACTTACAAGCAGATTCTGTTGATTTGATGGAATTTATTCTAACTGTGGAAGATGAATTTGGTATTGAAATTTCAGACGAAGATATAGATGAGTTGAAGAATGTGAGTGATGTTGTCGCTTGTGTGCAGAAAAATTTGAAGGAAGCATAAAAACGAACTTTTTATTGACTAAATAAAGGAAATATGAGAAAACAGCTGAAACCCCAGCTGTTTTTTGATGTTTGCGAATATTATACGGTATTTTCTTGAAAATCCTTTTTGAATATGATAGACTTAAGTCAGAAAAATGTGAAAGGCGAATATTAAAATGACAGGTGATTTGTTATATTCGGGAAAAGCTAAAGATTTATTTTTGACAGATGATGAAAATCTTATTATTGCACATTACAAAGACCAAGCGACCATGCTTAATGGTGCTCGTAAAGAGACGATTAAAGGTAAAGGCGTTCTTAATAATCAAATCTCATCTTTCATTTTTACGAAATTGAATGAAGCAGGTGTGACAACTCACTTTGTTAAACAATTGTCAGAAACCGAACAATTGAATAAAAAAGTGGATATCATTCCACTTGAAGTTGTTTTGCGTAATGTCACTGCAGGCTCATTCTCAAAACGTTTTGGGGTAGAAGAAGGTATTGAATTAGATACTCCAATCGTTGAATTTTACTACAAAAATGATGATTTGGATGACCCATTTATCAATGATGAGCACGTAAAATTCCTTGATATTGCAAGTGATGAAGATATTGCTTATATTAAAGCAGAAACACGTCGTATTAATGAACTTTTGAAAGATTGGTTCAGCCAAATTGGTCTTAATTTGATTGATTTCAAATTGGAATTTGGGAAGGACAAAGATGGCAAAATTATTCTTGCGGATGAATTTTCACCAGATAACTGCCGTCTTTGGGATGCTGAAGGTCATCACATGGATAAAGATGTTTTCCGTCGTGATTTAGGTAGTTTGACAGATGTTTACGAAGTTGTCCTTGAAAAACTCAAAGGGCTTAACTAAAAACTGTGATTTCTAATTAAGTAGAAAAAAGAATTCTAAAAAGGGTAAAAAATGAATAAACGAATTTTCGTTGAGAAAAAATCAAATTTTAACATTAAGGCTCAGGCGCTTGTTAAAGAACTCAAACACAATCTTCAATTAACGAGTTTGACCGATTTGCGTATTATTCAAGTGTATGATGTGTTTGGCTTGGCAGATTCGCTTTTTGAGCGTGCTGAAAAGCACATCTTCTCTGAACAGGTAACTGATACTATTTTGGCTGAAAGTGATGTGGTTGCTGAACTTGCTAACTATGCTTTCTTTGCCATCGAATCACTTCCAGGTCAATTTGATCAGCGTGCGGCTTCATCACAAGAAGCATTACTCCTTCTTGGCAGCAGTAATGATGTAACGGTTAATACGGCTCAACTTTATCTTGTTAACAAAGATATTGATACTGCTGAACTTGATGCGGTTAAGAATTATCTTCTTAATCCAGTAGATTCTCGTTTTAAAGATATTACGACAGGAATTGCACCGCAAGCATTTTCAGAGTCGGACAAAACGATTCCAAATCTTGATTTCTTCAAGACTTATACAGCTGAAGATTTTGCGGCTTACAAGGCGGAACAAGGTTTGGCAATGGAAGTGGATGACCTTGTCTTCATCCAAGATTATTTCAAATACATCGGGCGCGTGCCAACGGAAACAGAATTGAAAGTGTTGGATACTTACTGGTCAGACCATTGCCGCCACACAACTTTTGAAACTGAGCTGAAGCATATTGACTTCTCAGCGTCTAAATTCCAAAAACAACTACAGGCAACTTATGATAAATATATTGCTATGCGTGATGAACTTGGACGTTCTGAAAAACCACAAACATTGATGGACATGGCGACAATCTTTGGTCGTTATGAACGTGCGAATGGTCGCTTGGACGATATGGAAGTGTCAGACGAAATTAATGCATGTTCTGTTGAAATTGAAGTGGATGTGAACGGTGTTAAAGAACCATGGCTTCTGATGTTCAAGAATGAAACACACAATCACCCAACGGAAATTGAACCATTTGGTGGTGCGGCGACCTGTATCGGTGGTGCAATCCGCGACCCATTATCAGGACGCTCTTATGTTTATCAAGCGATGCGTATTTCAGGTGCTGGTGATATTACAACACCAATTTCAGAAACACGTCTTGGTAAATTGCCACAACAAGTGATTTCTAAAACAGCGGCACATGGTTATTCTTCATATGGTAACCAAATCGGTCTTGCCACAACTTATGTTAAAGAATATTTCCACCCAGGATTCGTCGCTAAACGTATGGAACTCGGTGCCGTTGTCGGTGCAGCTCCTAAGGGAAATGTTGTTCGTGAGAAACCAGAAGCTGGTGATGTGGTTATTCTTCTCGGTGGTAAAACTGGTCGTGACGGTGTCGGTGGTGCAACTGGTTCATCTAAGGTTCAAACAGTTGAATCTGTTGAAACGGCTGGTGCAGAAGTTCAAAAAGGGAATGCCATTGAAGAACGTAAAATTCAACGTCTTTTCCGCAATGGTAATGTGACTCGCCTCATTAAAAAATCAAACGACTTTGGTGCTGGTGGTGTATGTGTAGCTATCGGTGAATTAGCTGACGGTCTTGAAATTGATCTGAATAAAGTACCACTTAAATACCAAGGGCTTAACGGAACTGAAATTGCCATTTCTGAATCACAAGAACGGATGGCTGTTGTGGTTCGTCCGAAAGATGTTGATGCTTTTATCACTGAATGTCACAAGGAAAATATTGATGCGGTAGTGGTTGCCACAGTTACGGAAAAACCAAACCTTGTTATGACTTGGAATGGTCAAACAATCGTTGATATTGAACGTCGTTTCCTTGATACAAACGGTGTGCGCGTGGTGGTTGATGCCAATGTCGTTGACAGTCAAGTTGATTTGCCAGAACAACGCACAACATCAGCTGCGACACTTGAAGCTGACACTGTAAATGTCCTTTCAGATCTTAACCATGCTAGTCAAAAAGGTTTGCAAACTATCTTTGATAGTTCTGTTGGTCGTTCAACGGTTAACCATCCGATTGGTGGTCGTTATCAAATCACACCAACAGAAAGTTCAGTTCAAAAACTTCCTGTTCAAAACGGTGTAACAACAACAGCTTCCGTTATGGCACAAGGTTTTAACCCATATATTGCAGAATGGTCACCATATCATGGTGCTGCCTATGCTGTTATCGAAGCGACAGCTCGTTTGGTCGCAACTGGTGCGAATTGGTCTAAAGCACGCTTTTCTTATCAAGAGTATTTCCAACGTATGGATAAACAAGCTGAACGCTTTGGACAACCAGTTTCAGCCCTTCTTGGGTCAATCGAAGCACAATTACAACTAGGTTTACCATCAATCGGTGGTAAAGATTCAATGTCTGGTACCTTTGAAGAATTGACAGTACCACCAACATTGGTTGCCTTTGGTGTGACAACAGCTGATAGTCGTAATGTTCTTTCGCCAGAATTTAAAACAGCTGGTGAATACATTTACTACATTCCAGGGCAAGCTATTTCACAAGACATCGATTTTGACTTGATTAAAGCTAACTTTGCTAAATTTGAAGCGATTCAAAAAGCACATCCTATCACATCAGCTTCAGCTGTTAAATACGGTGGTGTGGTGGAAAGTTTGGCACTTGCTGCTTTTGGTAACCATATCGGTGCTAAAGTAGAATTGGCAGAGCTTGCGACTAGCCTGACAGCACAACTCGGTGGCTTTATCTTTACATCTACTGAAGAAATCGCTGAAGCTAGCAAAATCGGTGAAACTACAGCTGACTTTACACTTACTGTCAACGGTGTCAACCTTGTGGGCGATAAACTTTTGTCAGCCTTTAAAAGCAAACTCGAAGATGTTTACCCAACTGAATTTGAACAAAGTACTAAACTTGAAGATGTTCCAGCAGTTGCTTCCGATGCTGTCATTAAAGCAAGTAAGAAAGTGGCAGAGCCGCTTGTTTACATTCCAGTCTTCCCTGGTACAAACTCAGAGTACGATTCAGCTAAAGCCTTTGGACAAGCAGGTGCAAAAGTTAACTTGGTACCATTTGTAACACTTGATGAAGCAGCTATTGAAGCATCTGTTGACACAATGGTTGACAATATCAGTAAAGCTAACATCATCTTCTTTGCAGGTGGTTTCTCAGCTGCTGATGAACCAGACGGTTCGGCTAAATTCATTGTCAACATCTTGTTGAACCAAAAAGTCCGCGCAGCTATTGACAGCTTTATTGAAAAAGGTGGCCTTATCATCGGTATCTGTAATGGATTCCAAGCACTTGTGAAATCAGGTCTGCTTCCATATGGTAACTTTGAAGACGCGACTGAAACAAGCCCAACTCTTTTCTACAATGATGCTAACCAACACGTGGCGAAAATGGTTGAAACACGTATTGCCAATACGAATTCACCTTGGCTTCTTGGTGTTGAAGTGGGTGACGTTCATGCTATTCCAGTATCACATGGTGAAGGTAAATTCGTCGTAACAGATGAAGAATTTGCAGAACTTCGTGATAATGGACAAATCTTCAGCCAATATGTTGACTTTGACGGTAAACCAAGTATGGATTCTAAATACAATCCAAACGGTTCTATTAATGCGATTGAAGGGATTACCAGCAAGAACGGTCAAATCATTGGTAAAATGGGACATTCAGAACGCTGGGAAGACGGTCTTTTCCAAAATATCCCAGGAAATAAAGACCAACACTTGTTCCGTAGCGCTGTGAAATACTTTACAGGGGAATAATCAAGCACAGCAGTTGATATGCTGTACTGAACACGGGCTAAGCAATGTATCAAAAAGAACTTAGAAAAACAGGATTTCTTCTATTTTGATTAGATGCTTAATGGCCTTTGTATCGAGGTGAAAATGACATACGAAGTGAAATCTCTTAATGAAGAATGTGGAGTTTTTGGGATTTGGGGACATCCTCAAGCTGCTCAAGTGACTTATTTTGGACTCCATAGTCTTCAACACCGCGGTCAGGAAGGTGCTGGTATCGTGACAAACGATAAGGGCAAACTTCTTCAGTACCGTAATACAGGTCTACTTTCAGAAGTATTTAAAAATCCTGCCGATTTGGAAAAATTGACCGGGCATGCTGCAATTGGACATGTTCGCTATGCGACAGCAGGCTCAGCTTCTATTAACAACATTCAGCCATTTCTTTACAATTTTACAGATGAACAGTTTGGCCTTTGTCATAATGGAAATCTGACAAATGCTTTGTCGCTGAAAAAAGAACTGGAGGACCAAGGAGCGATTTTTAATGCTTCGTCTGATACTGAAATTCTAATGCATTTGATTCGCCGTAGCCATAATCCTGAATTTATCGGTAAAGTCAAAGAAGCGTTGAACACTGTCAAAGGTGGCTTTGCTTACCTTTTGATGACAGAAGATAAGTTGATTGCTGCGCTTGACCCAAATGGTTTTCGTCCCTTGTCAATTGGGCAAATGGCAAATGGTGCTTGGGTAGTATCAAGTGAAACGTGTGCCTTTGAAGTGGTTGGTGCTAAATGGGTTCGTGATGTAAAACCAGGAGAACTTGTTATCATTGATGACAATGGCATTCAGTATGACACTTACACAAATGATACACAGCTTGCTATCTGTTCAATGGAATACATTTATTTTGCACGTCCTGACAGTGATATTTATGGTGTCAATGTTCACACGGCTCGTAAAAATATGGGGAAACGTTTGGCACAGGAATTTCAACATGAAGCTGATATTGTTGTTGGTGTACCGAATTCATCACTTTCAGCAGCAATGGGATTTGCTGAAGAATCAGGTCTCCCAAATGAAATGGGCTTGGTGAAAAATCAGTACACACAACGTACTTTCATTCAACCGACACAAGATTTGCGTGAGCAAGGTGTTCGCATGAAGCTCTCAGCTGTATCTGGTGTTGTTAAAGGTAAGCGCGTGGTCATGGTTGATGATTCTATCGTGCGTGGAACTACATCACGCCGTATCGTTCGTTTGCTTCGTGAAGCTGGTGCGACAGAAGTTCATGTGGCAATCGGTAGTCCAGAATTGAAATACCCATGTTTCTACGGTATCGATATTCAAAATCGTCGTGAATTGATTTCAGCTAATCATACCAAAGATGAAGTTTGTGAGATTATCGGTGCTGATAGCTTGACTTACTTGTCAATTGACGGTTTGATTGAATCAATCGGTCTTGATACAGATGCGCCAAATGGTGGTTTGTGTGTAGCTTACTTTGACGGTAAGTATCCAACACCACTTTACGATTACGAAGAACCTTACCTCAAGAGCTTAGAAGAAAAAACAAGTTTCTATATTCATGAAGTTAATGAAAATAAATAGAACTGTTTAATAGCTCTGCTATTTCCCAAAAGGAGAAAAATATTATGACAAAAAATGCTTACGCTCAATCTGGTGTTGATGTTGAAGCGGGTTATGAAGTTGTTGCACGGATCAAAAAACACGTTGCGCGCACCGAACGTCTTGGCGTCATGGGCGCTCTTGGCGGTTTTGGTGGGATGTTTGACTTGTCTCAGCTCGACGTGAAAGAACCTGTTTTGATTTCAGGAACTGATGGTGTGGGAACAAAACTCATGCTGGCTATCAAGTACGACAAACACGATACCATTGGTCAGGACTGTGTGGCCATGTGTGTCAACGACATCATTGCAGCTGGGGCAGAGCCGCTTTACTTCTTAGATTACATTGCTACGGGTAAAAATGAACCTGCAAAACTTGAACAAGTCGTTGCAGGTGTTGCGGAAGGTTGTGTTCAATCTGGTGCAGCTCTTATCGGTGGCGAAACGGCTGAGATGCCTGGTATGTATGGTGAAGACGACTATGATTTAGCTGGTTTTGCGGTTGGTATCGCTGAAAAATCACAAATCATCGATGGCTCAAAAGTCAAAGAAGGAGATGTGCTACTGGGATTGGCTTCCAGCGGTATCCATTCAAACGGTTATTCTCTTGTCCGCCGTGTCTTTGCTGATTATACAGGTGAAGAAGTACTTCCAGAACTTGAAGGCAAAAAATTGAAAGAAGTGCTGCTTGAACCAACACGTATCTATGTCAAAGCGGTGCTTCCGCTTATCAAAGAAGAATTGGTTAACGGTATTGCTCACATCACTGGTGGCGGCTTCGTTGAAAATGTTCCACGGATGTTTGCGGATGATTTAGCTGCTGAAATCGAAGAAGACAAGGTGCCAGTTCTGCCAATCTTCAAGGCGCTTGAAAAATATGGTGAGCTGAAGCACGACGAAATGTTTGAAATCTTCAACATGGGTATCGGGCTCATGCTGGCTGTCAGTCCTGAAAAGGTTGACCGTGTCAAGGAAGTCCTTGATGAGCCTGTTTATGAGCTTGGGCGTATCGTGAAAAAGCTGACGCAAGTGTGGTGATCAAATAATGAGCAAAAAAATTGCTGTTTTCGCTTCTGGTAATGGGTCAAATTTTCAGGTCATCGGCGAGCAATTCCCAGTAGAATTTGTTTTCTCTGACCATCGTGATGCCTATGTCTTGGAGCGTGCTAAAAATCTTGGTATCAAAAGTTACGCCTTTGAACTCAAGGAATTTGACAACAAAATTGCTTATGAGCAGGCTATCATTGACCTCTTGAAAAAATATGCTATTGATCTTGTTTGCCTAGCTGGTTACATGAAAATCGTTGGCCCAACCTTGCTGGCTGCCTATCAAGGTCGCATTATCAATATCCATCCAGCTTATCTGCCAGAATTTCCAGGGGCTCATGGTATTGATGATGCTTGGGAAGCAGGTGTTGACCAATCTGGTGTTACCATTCACTGGGTTGACAATGGTGTTGACACGGGAAAAGTGATTAAACAAGTTCGTGTGCCTCGTCTGGCTGATGATACCATTGACAGTTTTGAAGCTCGCATTCATGAAGCAGAGTATAAACTCTATCCAGATGTTTTGGAGAGCTTAGGAGTTAAGAAAAAGTAGTCCGTGTATTTGATAGCGTAGTTAGCTATTAGTATGCTGCCTTATAAGGAGATTATGATGATAAAAAAGATTTTGGTGTTTGTATTAACTTTTATTGTCGTTGCCTTTATAGTAAATGTACTTATTTGGTAATCTTGAAAATCCGTTACGCCTTTGCTTGGCTTATTCTATCGGGCTTATTGCCAGTATTGCTATTGAGTGGTTTATATTTTACAAAAAGAAGTAGAAAGTAGGACTGAAATGACAAAACGTGCACTAATCAGTGTTTCAGACAAAGCGGGCATTGTTGAATTTGCTCAAGAATTAAAAAAACTTGGTTGGGATATTATCTCAACTGGCGGAACAAAAGTTACGCTTGATAAAGCAGGCGTTGATACTATCGCCATTGATGATGTAACGGGCTTCCCAGAAATGATGGACGGTCGTGTGAAAACACTTCATCCAAATATTCACGGCGGCCTTTTGGCTCGTCGCGACCTTGACAGCCACCTTCAAGCTGCAAAAGATAATCACATTGAATTGATTGACCTTGTTGTGGTTAACCTTTACCCATTCAAAGAAACTATTCTGAAACCAGATGTGACTTATGCTGATGCGGTTGAAAACATTGATATCGGTGGTCCATCCATGCTTCGCTCTGCTGCTAAAAACCATGCTAGTGTTACAGTTGTCGTTGACCCAGCTGATTACGCTGTTGTTTTAGATGAATTGACAGCTAATGGTGAAACAAACTTTGAAACGCGTCAGCGCTTGGCAGCCAAAGTTTTCCGTCACACAGCAGCTTACGACGCTTTAATTGCGGAATATTTCACAAAACAAGTCGGAGAAACAAAACCCGAAAAACTCACCCTCACTTATGATTTGAAACAACCCATGCGGTATGGTGAAAACCCTCAACAAGACGCGGATTTCTACCAAAAGGCTTTGCCAACGGACTACTCGATTGCTTCTGCTAAACAATTGAACGGGAAAGAATTGTCCTTTAACAATATTCGTGATGCTGATGCTGCAATCCGCATTATCCGTGATTTCAAAGACCGTCCAACCGTTGTTGCTCTTAAACACATGAACCCGTGTGGTATCGGACAAGCTGATGATATTGAAACAGCTTGGGACTACGCTTATGAATCAGACCCAGTTTCAATCTTTGGTGGTATTGTTGTGCTGAATCGTGAAGTTGACGCCGCAACAGCTAAGAAAATGCACGCTATCTTCCTTGAAATCATCATTGCACCAAGTTATTCAGAAGAAGCCCTTGAAATCTTGACAACTAAGAAGAAAAATTTGCGTATTCTTCAATTGCCATTTGAAGCTCAAGAAGCTAGCCAAGTTGAAAAAGAATACACGGGTGTTGTCGGTGGATTGTTAGTGCAAAACCAAGATGTTATCGAAGAAAATCCAGCTGATTGGAAGGTTGTAACCAAACGCCAACCAAACGAGCAAGAAAAAACTGCGCTTGAATTTGCTTGGAAAGCAATCAAATACGTGAAATCTAACGGTATCATTGTGACAAATGACCACATGACACTTGGTGTTGGCCCTGGTCAAACAAACCGTGTGGCTTCAGTTCGTATCGCGCTTGACCAAGCCAAAGACCGTCTTGACGGTGCTGTTCTTGCTAGTGATGCTTTCTTTCCATTTGCGGATAATGTTGAAGAAATTGCTGCTGCAGGTGTGAAAGCCATCATCCAACCTGGTGGTTCAGTTCGTGACCAAGAATCAATCGATATGGCTGATAAATACGGTATTGCCATGGTATTTACAGGCGTACGGCATTTTAGACATTGAAAATAGTATAAAAACCTTGGATTGATTTTCCAAGGTTTTTAAAGTTGTTCAGAGGGACTTATTTTGGATAAATGTAACTAACTGCTCCTTGTCCAGCTGCATGAGGATTGAACCAGCCGCGGAAGTTGCCAATATATTGTTTTCCAGCGTAGTTGGCCTCTTGAATCTGAATGCGTGTGTTTGAGGCAACGTGAGTAACAACTCCAACGTGACCGTAACCACCGTCTGTCCAACAAATAATAGCCCCTACTTGTGGAGTTGTACCGGTTTTAAAACCAGCTCGTCTGGCACTAGCAGCCCAGTCGCCACCGTTGCCCCAATAATTGCCAGCCCAAGGCGCAAGAGCTTTGGCGCCCCAAGTGCATTGACCTTTTGGATAAGTCGTTGCTGCGGCATAATTTGGTTGGAAAGAGATAGCAGGCTTCTCTACTTGATAGCTCGTACCTGTTAGTCCAATCATTTGACCGTTGAGATTGCGGTAGACATGTGTATGGAAAAGCCCGCTGCCAGTGTGTTTTTGCGTATCAATTGTGAATTTGTAAATTCCATTTCCAGCTTTAGTAGCAGTGTACCACTGAATATCGTCTTGTCCATTGACTTCAGACCAAGTCGGTAGGCTGATCTTGCCATCGCCGTAAGCATCTGTCACCGTCACTTCATAAAGATAAGTTGAGCGTTTAGCGACAGATACTTTGGTTTTAATTTTTTCTGCGGACATAGCAACCGAATCCGTTGCGTAACTATGCTCGCTACCGTCTTTATATTTCACATAAATATGATTGGTGTATGTTCCGGACAAAACTTGATGATTGCGAATATCAAAGCTTGTCGTAAAGGTTCCATCACCGTGATTAGTGGCTGCATACCACTTGATATTGCTTTGATTGCTCGTGCTCCAAATAGGTACTCGGACAGATTGAATCGGTTTGGACTTTGAAGTTTCACTAACTTTGACGGTATAAGTCCCTTGTTCTTGATTGATATTTTCAACAGAGAAGAATGGTTTTTGCTCTTCTTCAGAAGGCAATTTATCAGCATCAACTTGGGCAGTTATTCCAGCTAAGCCAGTAAACTCTGGTTTGACATAGCTTTCTCCGTAAAGATGAATGTGATAAGTTCCTGTGTCATAGTTGTGTTTTTTTAGCTCAACTCTAACATTGTAGCTTCCATCAGGATTTTTAGTAGCTGCATACCATTGAAGATCATCCTGTCCGTTGCGGTCAGACCAAGCCGGAACAGTTAGTTTGTAGATTGTTTTAGGAACATTTTTGATCTGAATATCCATGATACCAGGCTCAGGAAAGCTAGTCTGAATAGTAGGATTTGGTTTTTCAAGGTTAAAAGTGGTGCCATTTAATCCAATCATCTTTCCGTTTTTACTTTCATAAGTATGAACATGGTAAACACCGTATCCTTTATGATTGGATAAGTCAATTTCTGTTGTGTCTTGCCCTGCCGTATACCACTTGATGTCATCTTGTCCTTTTTCGTCAGACCAAACAGCGTGTAAAATATTGGCATTTGTTTGATCTTTGTTTCGAGTAAAGGATATTTGAGCAGTCTTTCCTAAAACGGTTGTAGAAACCGTGCCGCTAGCTGGTTTTTCTACTTTGAAAGTCGTTCCGTTTAAACCAACCATTTTTCCATTGATATTGATATAAGTGTGAACATGAAAGGTTCCATAACCAGTGTGCTGACGCAAATCAATAGCTGTAGTTGGTGTTTGGGGCGCGGAATACCACTTAATGTCATCTTGCCCATTTTCATCAGACCAAACAGCGTGGTAAATGGTGTAAGGAACTTGTGTCTGTGAGCGTGTGTAGTTAATAGAAGCTGTATTTCCAGAAACATTGACGGTAATGTTGCTAGCAAGAATTGCTGGATTTGAGCTTTTTTGAGCATTATCTGCTTCCGAGGCTTGAGCAGTTAGTTGAGCAGAAAAAACGCCCAAAATAGTGCTAGATAGTAAAAATAATTGACTGTATTTCTTCATAAATCTCCTTTGAATAAATAATTTGGATAGTTCCATTTAGATTATTCGGGAAAAGATGAAAAAATTGAAAACTGAATTGAAAAATTAGAAATGGTAATGGGATTTCGTTATTATCAAAATATTTTACGATAAATAAAAGTATAAACGAACATTTATGGTATAATTGATATAAATAATTCGTAAAGAGGGCAATCATGAAACTTTTAGTTGTTGGTTCGGGTGGTCGCGAGCATGCGATTGCTAAGAAGTTGTTGGAGTCACCGCAGGTGGAGCAGGTCTTTGTTGCTCCCGGAAATGACGGGATGACCTTCGACGGTCTTAAGTTGGTTCCGATTGGGATTTCTGAGCATGCAGCGCTGATTGACTTTGTCAAAGAAAATGATATTGCTTGGACTTTCATTGGTCCAGATGACGCTTTAGCTGCAGGTATCGTTGATGATTTTGAAGCCGCCGGTCTCAAGGCTTTTGGACCAACTCGATTGGCTGCGGAACTGGAGTGGTCCAAGGACTTTGCCAAGTCAATCATGAAAAAATACGGTGTGCCGACAGCACGCTATGAAACTTTTTCAGACTTTGAAGCCGCCAAAGCCTATATCGAAAAAGAGGGCGCTCCAATCGTGGTGAAGGCGGACGGCTTAGCCTTGGGGAAAGGCGTGGTAGTCGCTGAAACGGTGGAAGAAGCGATCGAAGCAGCGCACGAAATGTTGCTGGACAATAAATTCGGCGATTCTGGTGCGCGCGTAGTTATTGAAGAATTTCTTGAAGGAGAAGAGTTTTCTCTTTTTGCCTTTGTTAATAGTGATAAGTTTTACATCATGCCAATAGCTCAGGACCACAAACGTGCTTATGACGGTGACAAGGGTCCTAATACAGGCGGTATGGGTGCTTATGCGCCCGTACCACATCTGCCAGCAAGCGTGGTTGAAACTGCAGTTGACACCATTGTCAAGCCAGTGCTGGAGGGGATGATTAAAGAAGGGCGACCTTATATCGGTGTTCTTTATGCTGGTTTGATTCTGACTGCGGACGGTCCCAAGGTCATTGAGTTCAATGCTCGCTTTGGTGATCCAGAGACGCAGGTCATTCTGTCGCGCCTAACCTCTGATTTTGCGCAAAACATCGCGGACATTTTGGAGGGCAAGGAGCCAGATATGACCTGGGCGGACAGCGGTGTGACATTGGGCGTTGTGGTGGCTTCTGAAGGTTATCCACTTGACTACGAAAAAGGTGTGGTTCTGCCAGAAAAGACCGACGGTGATATCATCACCTACTATGCAGGCGCTAAGTTTGGTGAAAATGGCAAAGCACTGCTGTCCAATGGCGGCCGAGTCTATATGTTAGTCACCACATCTGACAGCGTTTCAGCTGCGCAGGAAAAAATTTACACCCAACTCGACAAACAAGACACGACTGGACTGTTTTACAGAACTGATATTGGGAGCAAGGCTCTTGAAAAATAAAAAATGTATACTAGTTAGTGCCTGTTTGCTTGGAGAAAATTGCAAGTACAATGGAGGCAATAATTATAATCAAGCTGTTATTGACTTTGTTGCAGATAAAGATGTCTTAGCAGTGTGCCCAGAAGTTGCGGGCGGCTTACCAGTTCCAAGAGAGCCAGTAGAGATTTTAAAAGGGCGGCCATGTGATGTCAATGGGAATTTTTATGATAAAGAATTTCAAGTAGGAATTGATCACACATTGTCTAGTTTAGCTGAAAAAAACATTGACTTGGCTATTCTTCAGTCCCGAAGTCCCTCTTGTGGTGTCAACCAGATTTACGATGGTCATTTTTCTGGTCGAAAAATAGAGGGCAGTGGTCTTTTTGCGCAAGCATTAAAGAAACGAGGCTACAGAGTTGTTGATGCTGAAGATATAATTAAATAAAGTATAGCGCTAGCTCAAGCGACCAAAGGTCGTTATGAAACTATGTCTGTTATCGCTGTGGTATTTTAGGAAAGTTTGTAGCTCAAAGGTCTACAAACCTAGTCAAGAAGATTTTTTAGATGGGATGTTAGCTTTTCCTCGGCTTTTAAGAAAAGATGAGAAGAAAAGCGTAGCATCACACGCAAGAAAGTTCACGACGCCTCTACAGCCTAAGGCAGGCTTGAAAAAGGAGAAATTATGCAACCAATTATTTCTATCATCATGGGTTCCAAATCCGACTGGGAAACGATGAAAAAAGCAGCCCAAGTTCTTGAGGACTTCGGTGTTGCTTATGAAAAAAAGGTGGTCTCTGCCCACCGAACACCAGACCTTATGTTCCGATATGCTGAGGAAGCACGCGCACATGGTATTAAGGTTATCATTGCAGGTGCTGGCGGGGCGGCTCACCTGCCTGGTATGGTAGCGGCTAAAACAACGTTGCCGGTTATCGGTGTGCCTATAAAATCTCGTGCATTGAGCGGAGTGGATTCGCTCTACTCTATTGTGCAAATGCCTGGCGGTGTGCCTGTGGCAACGATGGCTATCGGCGAAGCAGGTGCAACCAATGCAGCCCTCTTTGCTTTGCGCTTGCTGTCTGTTGAAGATGCTAAAATCGCTCAAGCACTGGCTGACTTTGCAGAAAAACAAGGAAAAATTGCTGAGGAGTCTAGCAATGAACTCAACTAAAACGATTGGAATTATCGGTGGTGGTCAATTAGGACAAATGATGGCGATTGCTGCAATCTACCGAGGCCACAAAGTCATTACGCTAGATCCAGCTGCTAATTGTCCAGCTGCTCGTGTCAGTGAAGTCATCGTTGCGCCTTATGATGATGTGGCGGCTCTTCGTCAATTGGCTGAGCGCTGTGATGTCCTGACTTATGAATTTGAAAATGTGGACGCAGACAGTCTGGATGCGGTCGCGGATTTGGCAGATTTGCCGCAAGGAACGAGGTTGCTACGTATCTCTCAAAACCGAGTACATGAGAAAGAGTTTCTTTCAAGTACAGGCGTGGATTTGGCTCCCTATCGAATTATCCGCTCATCAGCAGACTTGGAAAATTATGATTTCTCTGTCAAGCGTGTATTAAAAACAGCAACAGGTGGCTACGACGGTCACGGTCAGGTGGTCATCAGAGACGAGGAAAGTTTAGCGACTGCGCGTGATTTAGCAGACAAGACTCTTTGCGTACTGGAGGATTTTGTCCCTTTCACCATGGAAATATCGGTCATTGTGTCTGGAAATGGCACGGATTTGACCCTTTTCCCTGTTCAGGAAAATATCCACCGCAACAATATCCTTTCTAAAACGATTGTCCCAGCGCGGATTTCCCAAGATTTAGCGGACAGGACCCTGCAAATGGCAAGAAAAATTGCCACAGAAGTCCAACTTTCTGGTACACTATGTATAGAGATGTTTGTGGCTGGCAACCAGATTTTGGTCAATGAAATCGCACCGCGCCCGCATAATTCAGGGCATTATTCTATCGAAGCCTGTGATTTCTCACAGTTTGATACTCATATCTTGGGTATTTTGGGTCAGCCCCTGCCAGAAGTGACCCTTCATGCCCCAGCTGTCATGCTCAATGTTCTTGGCCAGCACATGGAGCAAGCTGCACAGTACGTCGCAGAAAACCCTAGCGCCCACCTTCACCTTTATGGCAAAGAAGAAGCCAAGCACAATCGTAAGATGGGACATGTGACCCTGTTTAGTGATGAGCCAGATGAGGTGAGAGAACTAGGTGAGGGAATAGATTTTTAGAGGAGTTTGTTATGATTCAAATCATTGTTCACGCCTTTATTGAAAATGGAGAAGCAGGAATCGTTGAAGTACTCTTTGCCAGCAAAGACGCTGAGAAAATCCAAACAAAATATGAAGAACTGCAAGCCCAGTACCCAGCAGACTACCTAGCAATCTATGACCTGCCACTGGATACAGACTTAAACCAGCTGTCCCATTATCCATCGGTGGAGATAGGAAAAGAGGAGTTCAAAGAAGAAAATGTTTGAAAGAATTAAAGGAATTAAAATAAAATCAGGTATCTTTGAGGATGAAACGAAATTAGAACTCTTTGAAGGGAATTTTGAGGGGACAAATCAAGCACAGAACGATAGGGCAAGCCTGTTATTTGGAAGAAACGGTTCAGGAAAAAGTACAATTGCTCGTGGAATAAATCAATTAAAAAATGATTGGAGTGGAGTAGATAGCGTATCATTTATTGACAAGAATAATGATAATATTATACTTAGTGATATCGATAAAAAATCAATTTTTGTTTTCGATGAGAATTATGTTGATCAGAAAGTTAGAATTGCTCAAGATGGATTGGATACAATTGTAATTTTTGGGGAACAAATTGATATTGATGCTCAACTTGAAAGTTTGAGAGCACAGTTATCTGAAGCAAAAATTGAATTTCAAAAATACGATTCTGAATATAAAGAATATTTAGATGAGAACAATGAAAAGTCTCCCGATTTTTGGCAAAAAGAAATGATAAACTCCTTGAAAGGGATAGGAAATTGGGCTGAAAGAGATAGGGAAATAAAAGGAAATCGAGCGGCATCTCCTGTTAATAATAATACTGTTCGAAATTTTGTTAGTATACAACCAACTTTTAAAAAAATAAGTTAGAGGCTGATTTTAATAAGAAAAAGGAGAGATATTTTTCAATAAGAGATTCAGCAGTTGTTATAGAGCAAGAGTTAGTTTTACCTATTATTAATTTTGACAGGGATGAATTGTCAACTTTATTATCTAAAAAAATTGAAAAACCTGAGTTGAATGCTAGGGATGAGTATTTACTGAAATTACTATCTGATTCTACAAAAGGTGAGCATCATTTAAGAGAAGTTAAGGATTTCTTTGCAGATGAATATCAAACAATTTGTCCTTTTTGTACTCAATTAGTATCGGAAGATGTCAAAACTGAACTTACAAATGGTATCACTAAACTCCTATCAAGAGCAGTTGAAGAGCATCAGTCTGCATTGATGGGTAAAAAAATTGACGAAATAAATCAAGATTTCTCTGAGTATGGGCAGTTAGATTCAGATTTGATTCGCTCCTATCAAAGGAGTATTGATGCTTTGAATACTAAAATTAATGAGATTAATTTAGTGATTGATGAAAAAATTAAGAACCCATATGTTGTAGTTGAGCTACCCGATATAGATTTTTCTCAAGAATTACTTAAGGTAAAAAATGATATTAAAATAATTAACCAAGCCATTGTCAAACATAACTCAGAAATTTCAGATATCCAAAAATTAAAAGAAAGTCTACTTCAAATCAATAAAGGGTTAGCTTTCTATGAAATTCAAGACGATTATAAAAAATTTCAAGAAAAAACAGTAGAGAAAGAGACTTGCTATGCTAATTATGATACGATAAAAGAACAGATAATTGATTATGAACAACAGATTTCTGATTTAGAAAGTCAAAAACTTAATATAGATATTGCGGTTGATGAAATTAATAAAAGTTTGAATTACATATTTTTTTCAAAAAATCGGTTAACTATTCGAAGTCAAAATGGAAAATACTACTTATTATCAAGAGATAAGTTTGTGGAACCTAGTAGAGTATCAGTAGGTGAGAGAAATGCACTGGCGTTATGTTATTTCTTTACTGAAATAATTCAGCAAAGAGAGTTAGCAGAAGCTTATAGTCAAGAATACTTTATTGTCATTGATGACCCAATTTCTAGTTTTGATATGGAAAATAAGGTTGGAATAACTTCTTATTTGAAATATTGTTTAACTAGATTTTTTAAGGGAAGTAGTTACACTAGGGTTTTATTGATGACTCATGATAAACAGATGATGTATGATTTTGACAAGTTTCTGCAGGAGATAATGGATTTTTGTAAGTTGAAAGAAGGTGGACAAAAGTCTAAATATAAAAAATTAGAGTTAGTCAATGGGGAATTACAGGTATTTAAAACGAAGACTCATGATTATACCGAACTCCTTGAAACTGTATTTGCCTATGCAACGGGAAGTGGGGCACCTAGTTCTGAGAGTTTCGTTGGTAATGCAATGCGAAAAATTTTAGAAGCATATGGTACATTTAATTATAAACAAGATATTACAAAGCTAACAACAGATCCAATGATTGTAAATAAAATTGATGAAAAATACAGAGATTATTTTGAAAATTTGATGTATCGATTGGTCTTACATGGTGAAAGTCATTTTGAGGATCCTGTTAAGGTTTTGAATATTGATTTCTTCGATACTATTTCTGATGAAGAGCGGGAAAAAACAGCTCGAGATTTGCTAGTCTTACTTTATCTTTTAGATGATTTACATGTTTTGAAGCATCTGGCAGGTGTACGAAATGCGAAAGATCAGCTTGAACAATGGAAGTGTGAAATTTTGGAATAAGAGGTTCATACTATTTAATTTGTTGTAATGATTTAAGAATGTATGATATTCAATATTATTTTTAGTTATTGGAGAAAAAATGGTAAATACAGGAAAAAAGTTGGAAGACTACGCACAATATGTGTATTCACAATTGCTACAACTCAACGATTTTGAAAATACATTAGTTTCTAAGAGAGTAACTATAAAAGGACAAAGTGGTGCAACAAATGAATTTGATGTCTATTATCAATTCTCTCATTTAAATGTTGAGTGTAGAGTAGCGATTGAATGTAAAGATTGGAAAAATAAAGTGTCAATCAAAGAGATTCGGGATTTTGCGACAAAATTATCTGATGTTGGATTGGGTAATATTATTGGAATAATGATTTCAAAAGTTGGTTTTCAAGAAGGAACAAAGACATTCGCCGATTCCTATGGAATAAAGCTAATGACTGAAGATGAGCTACCGACAATAACAGATATTGTTGCTGGTATTCTTAAGAAAGCATTTTTACCTGATGGGAAAATTCAAGGTGAACCTTTTTGGACATTGATGGAAATACAAGATGGAGATGTAACAGGAAGCTATTGTACAATTGCACCGAATCAGATTCCCTTGTTTTATTCCCAAAATATGGCAAACTATTATCTTAATTTAAGAATTGATAAAGATAAGTTTGTTGTTAGAGGTATTTCACAATATCAGTTGAGAGGACTTTTAGCCTTAGCTGACTTACACAGTCAAAAGTTTGTTCTTTTTCCGATTCCGTTTGCTACAGATCCTGATTTAGAAGATTACAAGGCAATAGTTGTGGAACCCTGTGTGATAAAAAAAGATTTTTTAAAGGAGTAAAAACAATGATCAACCGTTACTCTCGCCCTGAAATGGCGAATATTTGGAGTGAAGAAAATAAATACCGTGCGTGGCTTGAGGTGGAAATCTTGGCTGACGAGGCATGGGCTGAGTTGGGGGAAATCCCTAAGGAAGATGTGGCTTTGATTCGCGAGAAGGCGGACTTTGACATCGACCGTATCTTGGAGATTGAGCAGGAGACTCGCCACGATGTAGTGGCATTCACGCGTGCGGTTTCTGAGACTCTTGGTGAAGAGCGCAAGTGGGTCCACTATGGTTTGACTTCTACCGATGTGGTGGATACTGCCTACGGTTACCTTTACAAGCAAGCCAACGACATCATCCGTCGTGATCTTGAAAATTTCACCAATATCATTGCTGATAAGGCCAAGGAGCACAAGTTCACCATCATGATGGGGCGTACCCACGGAGTGCATGCGGAGCCGACGACTTTCGGTCTTAAGCTCGCGACTTGGTACAGTGAAATGAAGCGCAATATCGAGCGTTTCGAGCATGCGGCTGCTGGTGTGGAAGCTGGTAAGATTTCTGGTGCGGTTGGGAACTTTGCTAACATCCCACCGTTTGTGGAGCAATACGTCTGCGACAAGCTTGGGATTCGTGCTCAAGAAATCTCTACACAGGTGCTTCCTCGTGACCTTCACGCTGAGTACTTTGCAGTTCTTGCTAGCATTGCGACTTCCATCGAGCGCATGGCAACGGAAATCCGTGGTCTGCAAAAGTCTGAGCAACGCGAAGTAGAAGAGTTCTTTGCCAAGGGGCAAAAGGGTTCATCAGCTATGCCTCACAAACGTAACCCTATCGGTTCTGAAAACATGACTGGTCTTGCGCGTGTTATCCGTGGTCACATGATTACAGCCTATGAGAACGTAGCTCTCTGGCATGAACGTGACATCTCCCACTCATCAGCTGAGCGGATTATCACACCAGATACGACCATCTTGATTGACTACATGCTCAACCGTTTTGGCAATATCGTCAAGAACTTGACGGTCTTCCCAGAAAATATGATCCGCAACATGAACTCAACTTTCGGTCTTATCTTTAGCCAACGGGCTATGTTGACCTTGATTGAGAAAGGCATGACGCGGGAGCAAGCCTATGACCTAGTGCAACCAAAAACAGCCCACTCATGGGATAACCAAGTGGACTTTAAACCGCTTCTGGAAGCTGATCCAGAAGTTACTTCCCGCCTGACCCAAGAAGAAATTGACGAAATCTTCAACCCTCTTTACTACACGAAACGGGTGGATGATATTTTCCACCGTATAGGTTTGGATTAAAACAAAACTAAAAAATCCAGTAAAATCAAACTTGATTTTACTGGATTTTTGTTCTCTCACCAAGCAAAAGCATTGGTTGGGGTTTCTAAGGCTTTTAGCCAGGAATTGTCGGAAACACGGCAGAGGGTAACAGAAAGCCCTGCCATATCTAGGCTTGTGATGAGGTGACCTGTTTTGATAAAAGAAAGTTTCAAGCCCTCAATATCCAATAGTTGCAGGATATCATCTGTGAAAACGAGTTCTTCCAATTTTGAAGTGCCGCCTAAGTTATTGATGAGGAGAATAAATTCTTGTCCTTCTTGCCACTTGAATTTCATTTTGATTTTGTTGATAAGCTCAACAGCAAGCAGTTCGGAAGATTCAAACGGAACCATCCGATAACCGGGCTCACCGTGGATTCCAATTCCGTAGGAAATTTGACCTTGGGGCAAATCAAAGATAGGCAGCTGCTTGCTTGGTAAGGTGGCAGATTTTGTAGCTACTCCTAGTGTCGCAATGGAGGTGGACAGAGAAAGAGCGAGTTTTTCCAACTCATCCAGACTGGCTCCTTCTTTGGCAGCTTGCCCGAGAATTTTATGTAAAAGAATTGTTCCTGCAACCCCGCGGTGGCGGATTTGGAAATTGCTTTTTTCCACAGAAATATCATCATGAGAAATGATGTATTTGACTGGAATTCCTTCCTTGCGTGCTTGATAAATGGCTTGGGAAAATTCTTTAATATCAGCGTCGAAGTTTTTAATAATGACAAAAACGCCCTTGTCTTGATGCAGAAAACGAATGGTTTCTAAAATATGCTCAGCACAGGGGGGCACAAAAATGGGGCCACTAATAGCAGCGGTTAACATACCATCGCCCACATAGCCAAAATGAGCTGGTTCATGACCACTGCCGCCACCCGAAATAATGGGCACGACAGAAGAATCGTGCTGATTATGATAAATGACGGGCAGTTGTTTCAGCTGTGAAAGGTGAGGATACATGCGAGTAATTGCATTGATGTTTTGCTGAATGCTTGAATGAATTGAATTGATAATGTGAACCATATACTTGCCTTAATTTTCTATAGCTGTTTTGATTAGTTGTGTTAAAAGTTGCGCCTGTTGCTGGTAATCTTGCTCAGATAAATCCAGCAGATGTTTGATAGCATTCGCAAGCGCTTGACTGTGATACTGAATGAAAAAATGATACTCCATTTCAGAATGGAAAGGGCGGGAATGATATTCTCTGACGAGTTTGGCTACAAGTTGTTGACAGTAGGTTTGAAAATAAGAAGAAAAGTCATTTTGGTCAACGATGTCAAATAATTGTGCATAAAAACTCTTATTGACGTTAAAATAGTGCAGCAATTCTTGCAGCAGCTGATAGCCAGAGATATATTCCAGATTATCTGTGACTTGCTCTCGCAACTCCGTCTGAAAAATCCATTCTAATAATTCATACTTGTCCAGAAAATGATTGTAAAACGTTTGCCTGCGAATACCGGCGTCTTCCATAATTTGCCGAACAGAGATTTTTTCAAAAGCTTGTTCGGTCAGTAATTTTTTAAAGGATTTGGCAATCCTTTTTTTCGTGATTAAGGATGTTGCCATCTTCCCTCCTCAGTCTTTTTAGTTCTATTCTTAGTTTATCATGAATGATGCAATAGGAAAACTAAAAAGAGGGACAGATTTTTGATTTTGTCCGTTCCAAAATGGAGCAAAGAATTTTACAATAAAAATAAGAAACATAAAGCAAAGGAGAAACTCATGAAAAAAATTATCAATCAACCAACGGCTGTTGTGGACGAAATGCTAGACGGTCTGGCTTATATCCATGGTGATTTGGTGCATCGTGTAGAAGGCTTTGATATCATTGCTCGAAATAGCGAAAAATCTGGCAAGGTAGCGATTATCTCAGGTGGCGGGAGCGGTCATGAGCCTGCTCATGCTGGCTTTGTGGGCGACGGTATGTTGTCAGCTGCGATTTGCGGAGCGGTCTTTACTTCCCCAACTCCTGACCAAGTCTTGCAGGCAATCAAAGAAGCAGACGAGGGCGCAGGTGTATTCATGGTTATCAAGAATTATTCTGGCGACATCATGAACTTTGAAATGGCGCAGGATATGGCAGAAATGGAAGGAATCGAGGTGGCAAGTGTTGTTGTCGATGACGATATTGCTGTTGAGGACAGCCTTTACACGCAAGGCCGCCGTGGAGTTGCTGGTACCATTTTGGTTCATAAGATTTTGGGAAATGCTGCGCGTGCTGGAAAATCACTGAGTGAAATCAAGGCCTTGGCTGACGAATTGGTTCCTCAGATTCATACGGTTGGGCTGGCTCTCAGTGGAGCAACTGTTCCTGAAGTCGGAAAACCCGGCTTTGTGCTTGCTGATGATGAAATTGAATTTGGAATCGGCATTCATGGAGAGCCCGGCTATCGCAAAGAAAAAATGCAGCCATCTAAAGACTTAGCACAAGAATTAGTGGCAAAATTGAAAGACTCTTTTGAACTCAAAGCAGGAGAGAAAATCGGAATCCTTATCAATGGTATGGGGGCAACGCCGCTCATGGAACAATACGTCTTTGCCAACGATGTGGCTGGAATCCTTGCAGCAGCGGGTCTGGAAGTTGTTTACAAGAAATTAGGAAACTACATGACATCTATTGACATGGCAGGCATTTCTCTGACCTTTATCAAATTGGAATGTGAAGACTGGCTAGAAGCTTTGAACAGTCCTGTTGCAACGATTGCTTGGTAGGAGGTATGATATGGATGCAGCATTAGCAAAGAAATGGATGCTTCTCTTTAACGAAAAAATTCAAGCCAACAAAGACTACCTGTCAGAGTTAGACACGCCCATTGGTGACGGAGACCACGGTGGCAATATGGCGCGTGGTATGACAGCTGTCGTTGAAAATCTGGAAGGAAAAGATTTTGCCAATTCAGCAGAAGTCTTTCAAGCCGTCTCGATGCAATTGCTTAGCAAGGTTGGCGGGGCTTCTGGTCCTCTTTACGGCTCAGCCTTTATGGGAATAATGAAGGCTGAAAAAGAGGGTACTAGCTTGGCGGATGCTGTTCAAGCAGGGCTTGATATGATTCAAAAGCGAGGAAAGGCTGTTCCGGGTGAAAAAACCATGGTGGATGTCTGGTCTGGTGTGGTGATGGCTCTTCAAAAAGGAGAATTGACCAAAGAAACCATTCATACTTTGGTTGAAGCGACGAAAGATATGAAAGCAACGAAGGGTCGGGCTTCTTATGTCGGAGAGCGCTCTATCGGACATATTGACCCCGGTTCGTATTCATCAGGCTTACTTTTTGAAGCCTTGCTAGAAGTGGAGGAAAAAGCATGACAGAAGTTGGGATTGTCATCGTTTCTCATTCAAAATGGATCGCTCAAGGCCTTGTAGATTTAATTTCAGAAGTTGCCAAAGATGTCTTGCTGACCTATGTAGGTGGTACAGAAGATGGCGGCATTGGTACAAGTTTTGAACAAGTCCAAACGATTGTAGAAGCCAATGAAGCAGAGAAGATTTTAGCTTTCTTTGATCTTGGATCGGCTCGCATGAATCTGGAGCTGGTGGCAGACTTTTCAGATAAAGACATCATCATTAACAATGTTCCCATTGTTGAAGGAGCTTATACTACGGCTGCTCTCTTGCAAGCTGGTGCAGATTTGGCGACCATACAAGAACAATTGAAAGAGTTAGAAATTAAGAAATAAAGGAGTTTGATTATGATTCAGTATCTCGGTGAATTTTTAGGAACTTTCATCCTAGTATTGCTTGGCGACGGGGTTGTTGCCGGGAATGTTTTGAGCAAGACGAAAGAAGAAGGAACCGGCTGGGTTGCTATCGTTTTAGGCTGGGGGATTGCCTGTACCGTAGCGGTTTATGTATCCGGATTTTTTAGTCCAGCTCACTTGAATCCAGCGGTTACATTCGCAATGGCTTCTATTGGAGCGATTAGTTGGGGACAGGTTTTTCCGTTCATTCTTGCACAAATGCTGGGTGCCATGGCTGCGGCTTTTGTTCTATGGCTTCACTATTACCCTCATTGGGCTGAAACGAAAGATTCAGGCTTGATTTTAGCCAGCTTTTCAACGGGACCAGCCATTCGCCATACAGCTTCTAACTTTTTAGGAGAAGCGCTGGGAACGGCCATTCTTGTCATCACGATTATGGCAATTGGTCCAAATAAAGTTGCCGCTGGTTTGGGTCCAATCATCGTAGGAACAGTTATTTTTGCAGTCGGTTTCTCACTCGGACCAACGACAGGCTATGCGATCAATCCTGCACGGGATTTGGGACCGCGTATCATGCATGCTCTTTTACCAATTGCAAATAAAGGAGATTCTGACTGGTCCTATGCTTGGATTCCAGTCCTGGGTCCAATTGTCGGCGGTGTCGTAGGGGCTTTGCTCTACAATATCATTTTGGGTGTCATTTAAAAATAGTCAAAAGTAGGTTTCGGCCTACTTTTGTTGTCTCTTCTTGTGCTTCTTGTCTGAATTTTTTATAATAGCTGTATAGAATAGCGAGGATAGAGATGGCAAAGAAGCATTGGCTGAAATTACTTGGAGTGTTTTTGATTTTCGGAATAGTTGCCTGTCATTCAGTTTTGCTAGATCCAACTGAGCGAATAGATGAACAAAAAGAGTATCAAACTATTGTAGCGAAATTTCACCAGATAACGGTGCCTGAACTCAAAGAAAAGCAGGCTCAGAGTGAAAATTTTTATCTCTACATTGGGCGAGGAACTTGTCCACACTGTAGGCGATTTGTGAAACAGCTGGAACGAATCAAAACAAAATCTTTTTATTATTTAGAGAGTGAGAAAAAGACGCCAGAGTTAGTTGCTTTTCGTGAGGCATATAAGATAAAATTTGTTCCTTATTTTGGAAAATTTAGTGGTTTTACAGAAGAAAAAGTGCTACAAATCAAGAAAAATATGACTGCTAAAAAAATTGAGGATTTTATTAAGTAGGAGAAAAACAAGGTGACAGTAAATCTTGTTTTTTTCTTATAGCAAGAATAGAAAAATTGTTAAATAAAAAAAACAAAATACTTTTCAAATTGGTCTAGACGGGTTATAATGATGTCAAGATATAAAAAAGAGAGTGGGACAGAAATCAGTAGTTTCGTAGAAACTTGATTTCATCGTCCCACCTCTGCACAGCTCGAAAGGTTTGGAAATAAAGTCAAGTGAAGCTTGACGTCAAAAGGGCTGTAAAAGTTGATTTATCAACGTGTTAGAGTCCACTCAGCAGTGATTGATTGGCACTA
>NZ_KV811159.1:29132-39816 GCF_001813035.1 Streptococcus sp. HMSC071H03
GACTAAAGTCAATAGAGCTTCTCCAAACTACTGCGTTTTATAATTCTAACTATATAAACAAAGGAAGCCGAGCACTTTGTCCCAGCTTCTTATATAAAAATAATTAGTGATTTCCACTGCGTGACACGAACTTGATTTTAAAGAAATCACCACGTTTGTAGGCTTCGCTATACTCTAAAATTTGTCCTGTACTTTCTAACTGTGTTGTTTTTACTTGGAAGACGGTCGGGAAGTTTGTGTCAATGTCCAGTAATGTTGCAACAGCTTCTGGTGTCGGGAAGATAATTTCATTAGTTTCTTCAAAGTGCTCATCATTCATGTGAATATGATAGTCTTGTTTGAAGCGATTGTAGATAGAGCTGTAATATTCAAGATCTGGATAATTTGCGTTGATATATTGCTCTGGGATATAGGATTGATGATAGATGTAAGGAGTATCTTTCGCTTTACGAAGTCGCTCGATTTTATAGTAAAATTGATGTCCCTTCAAATCTAACTTATCAAGAAATTTCAAGTCGTTTCCGCGCTCGATCGATAAAACGGTCACTTGATCATTTTGGGTAGGAAATATCTCAACGTCAGAAAATTCAACGAGTTTGTGCTTACGCGCGCGCGACACAAATGTTCCTTTTCCTTGCTGACGAATGATATATCCGTCTTTTGCTAGCTCATTTAAAGCTCTGACAACAGTAATAGAACTCACATCGTACATTGTGATTAGCTCAGCTTCTGTATAAAATTTATCTCCATTCTCAAATTGACCCGAGATAATCTTGCTTTTGAGTTCGTCTTTAATGTATTGGTATTTAGGGATTGCCATGTTATTCACCTCTCTTTCGCTTCCCTCTCATAAAAAATTTTACCATAATTTTTCTTAAAATGGTTAAATTTATTAAATTTTTCAAAAACTATTGACATTTCATACAAAATATATTATATTAACCAATGTAAACGATTGCAAAATCGAAGATTTGTTGTGTGAAAGAAGGAAATGATTTGGCAAGATTTGAGATTAAAGAAGAATTTTATCTGAATCAACAGCCTTTTAAAATATTGTCTGGTGCCATTCATTATTTTCGGATTCAGCCAGATGATTGGTATCATTCGCTTTATAATTTGAAAGCTCTGGGCTTTAATACGGTAGAAACCTACATTCCATGGAACGTCCATGAACCTCAGAAAGGGCAGTTTTGCTTTGAGGGGATCTTGGATTTGGAGAAATTTCTTCAAATTGCACAGGATTTGGACTTATACGTTATTCTTCGTCCGTCGCCTTACATTTGTGCAGAATGGGAATTTGGTGGTTTGCCGACTTGGCTTTTAGAAGAAGATATGAGAATTCGTTCTTCTGACCCTGCTTATCTTGCAGCAGTTGCTAGTTATTACGATGAATTGATGCCGCGCTTAGTCCCGCATCTTTTGGAAAATGGCGGCAACATTCTCATGATGCAGGTCGAAAATGAATATGGCTCGTATGGCGAAGATAAGGAATATTTGAGAGCTGTTCGAGATATGATGTTAGAGCGAGGTGTGACTTGCCCGTTATTTACGTCAGACGGGCCTTGGCGTGCGGCGTTGAGGGCAGGAACGCTTATTGAGGATGATGTATTTGTAACGGGGAACTTTGGCTCCAAAGCAAAAGAAAATTTCGCGCAGATGCAGGAATTCTTTGATGAACATGGCAAGAAGTGGCCGCTCATGTGTATGGAATTTTGGGACGGTTGGTTCAATCGTTGGAAGGAGCCGGTTGTCACGCGAGATCCAGAAGAGTTGGCTGAAGCGGTTCACGAAGTCTTGCAACAAGGCAGTATCAATCTTTATATGTTTCACGGGGGCACAAATTTTGGTTTTATGAATGGCTGTTCAGCGCGAGGAAACATTGATCTGCCGCAAGTAACGTCTTATGATTACGAAGCTCTCCTTGATGAACAAGGAAATCCAACACCTAAATACTTTGCTATTCAGCAAATGTTAAAAAAATATTATCCAGAGTATCCACAAATGGAGCCTTTGGTAAAAGAATCGTTTGAGTTAAAGAATATTCCGCTCAGTGAGAAAGTTAGTTTATTTGAGACTTTAGAAGATGTAGCGCAGCCAATCGAGAGCTTGTATCCTATGAAAATGGAGGAGTTGGGCCAAAATGTTGGTTATCTGCTCTATCGTACAGAAGCGGAATGGGATGCGGACGAGGAACGGATTCGTGTCATTGATGCGCGTGACCGCATGCAGCTTTTTGTCGATGAAGAGCTTGTCGTCAATCAGTATCAAATGGAAATTGGTGAAGACATCTTTGTTCCCGGCAGAAGCAATCCACGCATCAGATTGATATTTTGATAGAAAACATGGGGCGTGTTAACTATGGGCATAAACTTTTGGCAGAAAGCCAGCATAAAGGTATTCGCACAGGAGTTTGCAAAGATCTTCATTTTATGCTCCATTGGAAACAGTATCCATTAGAGTTGAAAAATCCAGAAAAAATTGATTTTACGAAAGAATGGCATGAAAATCAGCCAGCTTTCTATGCGTTTGACGTTGAATTGAAAGCGCTTAAAGATACTTATCTGGAGTTGACCCACTTTGGCAAAGGAATCGTCTTTGTCAATGGTGTCAATATCGGTCGCTTCTGGGATGTCGGACCGACCTTATCGCTGTATATTCCACATGGTCTCTTAACTATCGGAAAAAATCGTATCATTATTTTTGAAACTGAAGGGAAATACAGCGAATTTATTCATTTAGTTCACAAACCTACATTTAAAACAATAAAGGGGGCAAAATTATGACAATTGTAGGGAATCGGATTGATGGACGTTTGATCCATGGGCAAGTAGCTAATCTTTGGACTACAAAATTAAACATCTCACGTATCATGGTAGTAGATGATGAAGTGGCAGAAAATGCTATTGAAAAAAGCGGCTTGAAATTGGCGACACCAGCTGGTGTGAAATTGAGTGTTTTACCAGTTGCAAAAGCAGCAGAAAATATTCTAGCCGGCAAATATGATAGCCAACGCCTGCTCATTGTTGCGAGAAAGCCAGACCGCTTTTTGAAATTAGTAGAAGCAGGCGTGCCAATTGAAACACTCAATGTAGGCAATATGTCGCAAACACCTGAAACGCGTTCTATCACACGCTCAATTAACGTAGTAGATGAAGACGTGGTAGTATTTAACAAGTTGCATGAAAAAGGTGTGACAATAACAGCTCAAATGGTTCCAAATGATCCAGTTGAAGACTTTATGAAATTATTGAAATAAATTTAGGAGGTCATTGTTATGATACAATGGTGGCAAATTCTCTTACTGACGCTGTATTCAGCGTATCAAATTTTGGATGAGTTGACGATTAACTCATCAGCTGGCTCCCCTGTTTTTGCAGGTTTTATCACTGGTTTGGTCATGGGAGATTTGAAGACTGGCCTATTTATTGGTGGCAGTCTCCAGCTCGTTGTGCTTGGGGTTGGTACATTCGGTGGTGCCTCTCGGATTGATGCAACGTCTGGTGCGGTTCTTGCAACAGCATTCGCTGTGGCAACAGGTATGAAATCAGAACTCGCTATTTCAGCTATTGCCGTTCCGGTAGCAGCCTTGCTGGTTTATACAGACGTTCTTGGACGTTTCTCTACGACTTACTTTGCACATCGTATTGATGCAGCGGTTGAAAAATTTGACTACAAAGGCATTGAACGCAATTACTTACTAGGTGCCATTCCATGGGGACTTTCACGTGCCCTTCCAGTATTTCTGGCTTTGTGGCTCGGTGGAGATGCTGTAAAAGCCTTCTCAGACTGGCTTGCCAATAATGCACAATGGATCGCAGACGGATTGATTCTTGCAGGTAAAATGCTTCCTGGTGTCGGTTTTGCAATTTTGCTTCGTTACCTTCCGGTCAAGAAAAATCTTCATTATCTTGGTTTAGGTTTTGCCATTACAGCTATGTTGAAAGTTGTTTTTGACTATATTTCAACATTGGCAGCTGCTTCAGGAGCTGTCAAACAAATCGCTACAGCTCTTGGTGGTGCAAAATTTGAAGGTCTACCAATGATTGGGATTGCGATTATTGGCTTTGCCTTGGCAACAATCAACTATAAAAATGCGACTAATAAACAAGTCGTGACTGTTGCTGCAGAACAATCAGAAAGTGGGGAAATTGACGATGACGAACTCTAATTACAAATTAACAAAAGAAGATTTTAACCAAATCAACCGTCGTAGTCTCTTTACTTTCCAATGGGGTTGGAACTACGAGCGTATGCAAGCGTCAGGCTATCTTTATATGATTTTGCCGCAATTGCGCAAGATATATGGAGACGGTACGCCAGAATTAAAGGAAATGATGCGGACACATACGCAATTCTTCAACACATCTAACTTTTTCCATACTTTAGTAACAGGGATTGATCTAGCACTTGAAGAAAATGAAGGAGTTGCGGCTAAAGATACCGTTACAGGGATTAAAACCGGTTTAATGGGGCCATTTGCAGCGATTGGCGATGCGATTTTTGGTTCTACTATTCCTGCTATTATGGGTGGTCTGGCTGCTGGACTTGCTGTTGAAGGCAATCCTCTTGGAATTTTCCTTTGGATAGCTGTGACAATCGCAATCAATGTCTTCCGTTGGAAACAATTAGAGTTTGCCCACAAAGAAGGGGTGAAATTAGTTACAACCATGCAGGACAAATTGTCTGCCATCACAGATGCTGCAACAGTTCTTGGTGTTTTCATGGTGGCGGCCTTGATTGCTACGATGATTAACTTTAAATTTACCTATACACAAAGTTTTGGTGGTGTAACCTTCAATCTTCAAGAAACATTGGATAAAATCTTCCCGCGTTTGGTTCCGGCATTGTTTACTGGTTTTGTTTATTGGCTGCTTGGTAAAAAAGGTATGAATTCAACCAAAGCAATCTTTATTGTCATTATTATTGCAATTGGTGTTTCTGCGCTTTCACACTTTACTCATACGCCAATCTTAGGTGTTTAAAAGGAGCTTTTCTATAAATGACAAAACAACTTGTACTGGTCAGTCACGGTCGCTTTTGCGAAGAATTGAAGAAAAGCACCGAAATGATTATGGGGCCACTGGACTTCATTCATACAGTTCCTCTGCTTCCAGAGGAAGGAATAGACGACTTTACTGCTAAATTTTCAGCGACTGTAAAAGATTTAGGTGATTATATCGTCTTTGCCGACCTGCTTGGTGGAACACCTTGCAATGTCGTTAGCCGTCTGATTTTGGAAGGACTCCAAATTGAACTTTATGCAGGGATGAATATGCCAATGGTGATTGAATTTATCAATTCTGCCCTAACTGGCGTAGAAGCAAAATATATCGAAAAAGCGAACAAATACATCGTGAAAGTCAATGATGTATTAGCAGAAATGAACGATGACGAAGATGAATAAAGGAGTGTCCAGCTAATAGTCGCTGAAAAACACGTCCTTGCTTGAATTGCTCCAATGAGCAATCTGTATAACTAAGGGGGCTGGGGCAAGAAAATGGATTTCTTTGAAATCATCATTTTCCCACTCCCTTTCTTTTAGTTAGCATTGCAAAGCAGAAAGGAGAACCATGCTAGATTATACAAAGGAAGACTTGATTGAATTAGGTGCGGAAATCACCACACGGGAAATCTATCAACAGCCACAAGTTTGGCAGACGGCTTTTGAAAATTATAAAGCGCAATCTGATGAGATTGTAGCTTTTCTAAATGGGATTGGTGAAAAGCATGATTATATCAAGGTTATTTTGACAGGGGCTGGGACATCAGCCTATGTCGGAGATACCCTTTTGCCTTATTTCAGAAAGATTTACGATGAACGCAAGTGGAACTTTAATGCCATTGCAACGACAGATATTGTCGCTAATCCGCTTGCTTATCTGCACAAGGAAGTGACGACCATTTTGGTTTCCTTTGCTCGTAGTGGCAATTCACCAGAGAGTGTTGCGGCAGTTGACTTGGCAAAAGACATAGTTGAGGAACTTTACCAAATCACGATTACATGCGCCGAAGAAGGTAAATTAGCCCAGCAAGCACACGGTGACGAACGCAATTTGCTCTTGCTCCAACCTGCACCGTCAAATGATGCTGGCTTTGCCATGACATCGAGCTTTACGTCTATGATGTTGACAGCCTTGCTCGTCTTTGACAAAGCAGATTTAGCTGCAAAAGCCGAAAAAGTTTCTACTTTGATAGCCTTGAGCCAAGAAATGTTAGACTCGGCAGAAGCGATTCAAAAGATGGTTTCCTTGGATTACAATCGTGTCATTTATCTGGGAGCAGGTCCTTTCTTTGGCTTGGCGCATGAAGCTCAGTTGAAAATTTTAGAATTGACAGCAGGACAAGTGGCAACGATGTATGAAAGCCCAGTCGGATTCCGTCACGGTCCAAAGTCGTTAGTGAATGAAAAGACGGTCGTTGTGGTGTTTGGATCGACAGATCCCTACACCAAATTATACGACCTTGACTTAGTACGAGAAGTAGCCGGAGATGAGATTGCCCGCAAGGTAATTTTATTGACAGAACAAAAAGAAGATTTGGAAAATATTGAACAAGTCATTCTTTCTAGTCAACAGCTAGCAGATGATGTTTATCGCGTATTCCCTTATATTGTTTATGGTCAATTATTTGCCTTGTTGACAGCCCTCAAGGTGAAAAATCGTCCAGACACACCGTCTCCGACAGGCACCGTCAACCGTGTTGTGCAGGGTGTTATCATTCACTCATTTGACAAAGAATAGGAAGGAATCCATGGAAAAATTAAGGATTAGTCACGAAAAATTAGCACACTTAAAGAATCTTTCAGATGAAAATGACATTATTGGAGCTTTGGCGATTGACCAGAGAGGTTCGTTGAAAAAAATGCTGGCAAGTGGCGCACATGCTGTATCAGGAAATGAAGCATTGATTGAATTTAAACAATTGATTTCCAGTCAGTTGACTCCGTATGCAACTTCTATCCTTTTGGATCCAGAATTCGGTGTACCTGCTACCAAATTACGTGCGCCAGAATGCGGTCTTATTGTTGCTTATGAAAAAACGGGCTATGATGCGACGACAGAAGGGCGCCTGCCAGACTTGCTACCAAATTGGTCAGCCAAACGCATGAAAGAGTTGGGCGCTGACGCGGTCAAGGTTTTGATTTACTATGATGTAGATGACAAGCCTGAAATCAACGACATCAAACAAGCCTGGGTAGAGCGCGTAGGAAGCGAATGTGTGGCAGAAGACATTCCTTACTTCCTTGAAATCTTGACTTATGATAGGAAGCGTGCTAGTGTAGTAGATGCAGATTATGCGAAAGTAAAACCACACAAAGTCAATGAAGCCATGAAGCTCTTTTCAGATCCACGCTACAATGTTGATGTCTTGAAAGTGGAAGTACCGGTCAATATGAATTTTGTCGAAGGGTTTACGAAAGGCGGAGTTGAAGCTGTCTACAACCTCGCGGAAGCCAAGACATTTTTCAAAGAGCAGTCTGATGCAACTCATCTGCCCTTTATTTTCCTGAGTGCTGGAGTTAGCGCAGATCTTTTCCAGGAAACGCTGAAAGTAGCGCATGAAGCAGGTTCTCAATTCAACGGTGTCCTTTGCGGACGTGCTACTTGGAAAGATGCAGTTACGGTCTTTGCAGATCAAGGAGCAGATGCAGCTAAAGCTTGGCTAGATGAAGCGGGGCGTCAAAATATTGAATACTTGAATCGTGTTATACGTGAAACAGCTGTTTCGTGGACGGAAAAACTAAAAATTTAAAATAGGAAAACATAAATTTGTAATAAAAATAAGGAAAGTTGTATGAAATCTTATCAAGAAGCTATTTTTGGAACATTTCAAGGAAAAGATATTGTTGCTTATACATTTGAAAATGACTTGGGCTATCGTTTGAAAGTCATGACTTATGGTGCGACTGTCTTAGAGTATGTCACTCCGGATAAAAATCATGAATTTGCAAATATCGTGGTGGGGTTTGATCATTTTGATGCCTATGTAGGCAACAGCCCTAAATATGGTGCAAGCGTCGGACCAGTTGCAGGACGGATTGCAAAAGCACAGTTTGAGCTGAATGGCGAAACCTATCAGTTAGAAGTCAACAACGCAGAAAATTGCAATCATAGCGGTTCTACTGGCTGGGACAGTGCTATTTTTCAAGTTGAGGAAGTCACAAATGAAGGCGTCACTTTCTATACCGAACGTGCAGATGGAACGGGTGGTTTTCCGGGAAATCTGAAAGTCTGGGTTTCTTATACTTTAACGGAACTAGGTGAGTTAGAGATTTCTTACCAAGTTCAGACGGACAAGGATACCTTGGCCAATCCAACCAATCACAGTTACTTCAACTTATCAGGCAATTTCAGCCAACCAATTGATAACTGTATCTTGCAGCTAAATACCTCAGGGGTATTTCCAATCGCACCAGACGGCGTACCTGCTAAAGTCGCTGATTCAAACCGCAATTTTGTCAAAGACTTAACAAAAGGTGTGACTTTGAAAGATATTTTTGCCAATCAAGATGAGCAGATTCAGATTGTGTCCGGTCTGGATCATCCATTTGCATTGGAAAAAGGAGAGAAGGAAGCAGGTTCCTTGTATGATCCTAAATCCGGTCGCCTTTTGACATTTAAAACAAGTGCGCCTTGCTTAGTGACTTACTCAGCAAACTTTGTAGATGATACGGTCATTTTAAATGGACAATCCATGATTCAACACAATGGCTTGGCTCTTGAAACCCAAGCCCTACCAGATGCCATTCACAGCGACCTGAAAGCTGATGTTATCTTGAAAGCAGGTGAGGTTTTTACCAGCACAACCATTTATCATGCAACAAGCAAATGAAAATGAATATTGAAAACGGCAGTACATTTTTCTGTCGTTTTTGATTTAAGACATTTAGTATCATCAAACATTATCATAATCTCATTCCTTTTGATTTCTATTTGTAAAATCTAAGGTTAAACCAGCTTACCAACCTGATTTTTTGCTATAATAGTATCTATGAGTAGAATTTTGGATAATGAATTGATGGGAGACGAGGAGCTCGTAGAGCGCACATTGCGTCCCCAGTATTTACAAGAATACATCGGTCAAGACAAGGTCAAAAATCAACTGAAAATTTTCATTGAGGCAGCTAAACTGCGAGATGAAGCACTAGATCACACGTTGCTTTTTGGACCTCCAGGGTTGGGAAAGACCACTATGGCTTTTGTCATCGCCAATGAGCTAGGAGTTAATCTCAAGCAAACTTCTGGTCCGGTCATCGAAAAAGCAGGCGATTTGGTGGCAATCTTGAACGATTTGGAGCCGGGAGATGTTCTCTTTATTGATGAGATTCACCGCTTGCCTATGTCTGTTGAAGAGGTGCTCTATAGCGCTATGGAGGACTTTTACATTGATATTATGATTGGCTCTGGCGAGACCAGTCGTAGTGTTCACTTGGACTTGCCACCGTTTACCTTGATTGGAGCAACGACCCGAGCTGGTATGTTGTCCAATCCTTTACGGGCTCGTTTTGGCATTACTGGTCACATGGAATATTATGCAGAAGCAGATTTGACCGAGATTGTGGAGCGAACGGCAGAAATCTTTGAAATGGACATCACTCATGAAGCAGCTGAAGAATTAGCACTGCGTAGCCGAGGCACGCCTCGGATTGCCAATCGACTTCTTAAACGCGTACGAGATTTTGCTCAGATTATGGGTGACGGGCTGATTGATGACCAAATTACTGATCAAGCGCTGACGATGCTGGATGTGGATCAAGAAGGCTTAGATTATGTGGATCAGAAGATTCTCAAGACCATGATTGAGGTTTATGGCGGCGGGCCAGTTGGTCTGGGGACTCTGTCTGTCAATATCGCAGAAGAGCAGGAAACGGTAGAAGACATGTATGAGCCTTATTTGATCCAGAAAGGATTTGTTATGCGAACTCGAACAGGGCGCGTGGCAACTCGTAAAGCTTACGAGCATTTGGGTTATGAATATTTGGAGAAATAACATGCTGTCCGAAAAAGAGATTTTACATGCGTTTTCATCAGACCGAGATATGATGACTATCTTACAGATTATCTATGACTTGCAATTGAAAAACAGCTGGCTTTGTGCTGGTTCGGTGCGAAATTTCATCTGGAATATCCTGTCGGACAAGCCCGGCTTTGATACAGAGACGGATGTGGATGTGATTTTCTTTGACCCAGATGTTTCTTATGAGGAAACACTCAACATTGAAAATCGGCTCAAGCGAGAATTTCCACATTACCATTGGGAAGTCAAGAATCAAGTCTATATGCATATCCACAGTCCAAATACCCAATCTTATATTAGCTCGCAAGATGCCATGAGTAAATATCCAGAGCGCTGTACAGCTGTGGGTTTACGTTTGTTGGATAATAGACAGCTGGAACTCTTTGCGCCTTATGGCTTAGACGACATTCTCCATTTTCGTGTTCAGCCGACTCCGCATTTCCTAGAAGATGCAGATAGGAGACAGCTCTATAATATGAGAATGCAGAAAAAAGATTGGCAGAAGAAGTGGAACAATCTTCAAATTGAATTTCTTTAAAATTTCTCAAAAATAGTAAAATCTTTAAGAAAAATTTAAGTCAGAATCGGTATACTATAATTACAAGTTGAGAAGAACTTAACTTGAACTCCTAAAAACTTTTCTTTTTCATAATAATCTCCCTATAAG
>NZ_KV811159.1:39916-48470 GCF_001813035.1 Streptococcus sp. HMSC071H03
CCCTATAAGAGTCGCCCAATCGGCGGCTTTTTTGAGATTTATAAAGAATTGAAAAAATCTCAAGGGTTAAAATCCCTATTTTTATAGATTTTGTTATAATAGTAAAGAGGTCTATGCTATGAAAAAAATTGTGTTTGTTTGCCTGGGAAATATCTGTCGCAGTCCAATGGCAGAATTTGTGATGAAAGATTTGACAGATGAAGTTTATGTTGAAAGTCGTGCGACTTCGGATTGGGAACATGGGAATCCAATTCACTCTGGAACGCAGGCAATTTTCAGGAAATATGCCATTCCTTATGATAAAGGTAAGACCTCGCAGCAAATATCAATACAGGACTTTGAACGTTTTGATTATATTATCGGAATGGACCAATCCAATCTTCAGGATTTAAAGAAAATGGCGCCAAAGCAATATGCTAGTAAAATTTTCCAATTTGAAGAGAAAAGTGTGCCAGATCCGTGGTACACAGGAGATTTTGATGAAACCTATCAGCTTGTATTGGAAGGTTGTCAAAAGTGGCTGGAGCAGATGAAGAACGAAGATTAAGTAAAAAATGGATACACTAAAAGCATTTTACGAAAAATATAAAATTTATCTTACAAGGCATAATTTAGAGTTGCTAACAGTAACAGTTATTGTCATATCAGCGATTGTTGCCTTTACATCAGGGATTCCAAGTCAAGGGGCATTGACGTTGGATAAAGGAGCAATCAAGTACAATGGTAGCCTTGTTCGTGGGAAAATGAGTGGACAAGGAACCTTGACTTTTAAAAATGGCGATGTCTATAAAGGGCATTTTAAAAATGGAATGTTTAATGGGCAAGGAACCTTTACAGCTAAAGCTGGCTGGAAGTACGAAGGCAACTTTGTGAATGGACAGCCTGAGGGGCAAGGTAAATTAACAACAGAAAATAATGTTGTCTACAAGGGAAAGTTTAAACAGGGGATTTATCAAAATGCGCATTAAATGGTTTTCATTAGTGAGGATTACAGGGTTACTCCTAGTTCTGCTCTATCATTTCTTCCAGAAAGCTTTTCCTGGCGGGTTTATTGGTGTGGATATTTTCTTCACTTTCTCAGGCTTTTTGATTACGTCTCTTTTAATTGATGAATTTGCCAGAGACAAAGACATTGATGTTAAAGGATTCTTGAGACGTCGCTTTTATCGGATTGTGCCACCGCTTGTCTTTATGATTTTGATTGTCATGCCCTTTACCCTGTTGATTCGGAAGGATTTTGTGGCTGGTATTGGGACGCAAATCGCTGCTGCACTCGGCTTTGTGACAAATTTTTATGAAATTTTGTCTGGTGGAAATTACGAGAGTCAATTTATCCAACATCTCTTTGTGCACACATGGAGCTTGGCTTTGGAGATGCACTACTATATCTTGTGGGGCTTGGCAACATGGTATTTAGCGAAGAAAAGTAAAACCATTGGGCAATTTCGTGGTATTATCTTTCTTTTATCATCTGCTTTGTTCTTGATTAGTTTTCTCTCTATGTTTGTCAGAAGCTTCTTCTCTTCAAACTTTTCTGTGATTTACTTTTCAAGTTTCACGCATATCTTCCCGTTTTTTGCAGGAAGTATCCTAGCGACGCTTTCGGGTGTGAGTGATTTGGGAGCACCTTTTCGTAAAATGGAGCAGGCGCTTGATTTGAAAAAGAACTTTTATCTACTTGGTGGTAGTTTTGTAGCTTTGCTATTATTAACGTTCCTCCTAAGATTTGATAATTTATTGACTTATCTGTTTGGTTTCCTTTTGGCAACGGTATTTTCAGTCGTGATGATTTTAGCAACACGTGTGCTTCATGATAAAACGTCGCATGTTGATGAGCCGCCTGTTATCACATTTATTGCAGATACGAGTTACGGCGTGTATTTGTTCCATTGGCCGTTTTACATCATCTTTTCCCAATTGATGGGCAATGGATGGGCAGTTCTATTGACAACTGTGCTTTCCTTTGCCTTGGCGGCTTTCTCTTTCTATCTGTTAGAGCCGACATTAGCAGGTAGAGAGCCAAAAGTATTTGGCTTGAAGATGGACATCAAGCAAATCACAACGCCTGTATTTTATAGTTTGATTCCATTAACACTGGTTGCTTTTGTCATGATCATGACTGCTCCGAAAATTGGTGCTTTTGAAGAAAATTTGCTCGTCAATGGGTTAAATCAAGCTGCCAGTAAAATGCAGATCACTCGTACCCAAGCTGATAATGTGAGTGCCAGTCAATACAATGTAGCAAAGGGTACGACCGTTATCGGAGATTCGGTAGCTTTGCGAGCAAGTGAATGGCTCAAGCAGGCTATGCCGGAAATTCAAGTGGATGCAGCGGTCAGTCGAAACTTAGAATCGGGCTTGCAAGTCTATCAAACTGATATTTCAAACAAGGTGCTTCTGGAGACAGTCGTCTTAGCCTTGGGAACCAATACGGTTGATAACTATGAAAGTCTGCTCAATCAATTTATTGCAAAATTACCGAAAGGTCATCGCTTAATCTTGGTAACGCCTTATGACGGACGCACAGCGCATGATGGGACCAGTATCGCTGTAAAAACCCGTCAGTATGAATTGGAATTGGCGAAAAAATACGATTATGTATTTGTAGCGGATTGGTATCAAACTGCTATCCAACACCCAGAAATTTGGTATGGAACTGACTATGTGCACTTTGGCTCGGAGACAACAACGATCACCAAGGGCGGTGAACTCTATGCACAAACCGTCAAACAAGCCATTGATGAAGCTGTGAAAAAAGGAACAGTGAAGAAATAATAGTAATAATTAGAAGTCATGGATTGCCTTGCGATTCATGACTTTTGTGTGCTTTAAAAAGATAGTAGGGTAGAACGAGGGTGTAGGAATACACAGCAAAAATGCTCTTTTTTACATAACTTTTGTTTTTGGAAATCTTGAAAAAGTATGTGAAATATATAATTTTAAGTTTTAAACTTCACAAACAATGTTTTAAAATATAGTAGAAAACTATATTTTGAAACAAATTCACAATATAAAAGAAAAAGTTTGTGAAGTTTACTTGAAAGTGTTTACAAGAGAAAGAAAATAAGGTATAATAATCTTGTGAAAAAATTAACAAAGGATTTGTAAAAGTCCTGAGAACCATTGGAGGAACACATGGCTGATAAAAAAACATTAACTCCCGAAGAAAAAAAGTTAGCTGCTGAAAAGCATGTTGACGAACTCGTTCAAAAAGGGCTAGTTGCTCTGGAAGAAATGAGAAAATTAAATCAAGAACAAGTAGACTACATTGTTGCAAAAGCTTCAGTTGCTGCTCTTGATGCGCACGGTATCTTAGCTGAGCATGCTGTTAAAGAAACAGGTCGCGGTGTCTTTGAAGACAAAGCAACAAAGAACCTCTTTGCCTGTGAGCATGTTGTTAACAATATGCGTGGTGTCAAAACTGTTGGTGTGATTGAAGATGATCCAATTACAGGTTTAACGAAAATTGCTGAACCAGTCGGAGTAATCTGCGGAATCACTCCAACGACCAACCCAACTTCAACAGCGATTTTCAAATCATTGATTTCATTGAAAACGCGTAATCCAATTATCTTTGCTTTCCACCCATCTGCTCAAGAATCTTCTGCTCATGCGGCACAAATCGTACGTGATGCAGCGATTGCAGCAGGTGCACCTGAAAACTGTGTTCAATGGATTACACAGCCATCTATGGAAGCAACAACAGCTTTGATGAACCACGAAGGTATTGCAACAATCCTTGCGACTGGTGGGAACGCCATGGTAAAAGCTGCTTATTCATGCGGCAAACCTGCTCTTGGAGTTGGTGCTGGTAACGTTCCAGCTTACGTTGAAAAATCAGCAAATATCCGCCAAGCAGCACATGATATCGTGATGTCCAAATCATTTGATAATGGTATGGTCTGTGCATCTGAGCAAGCTGTGATCATTGATAAAGAAATCTATGATGAATTTGTAACAGAATTCAAATCTTACCATACTTACTTTGTCAACAAGAAAGAAAAAGCGCTTTTGGAAGAATTCTGTTTTGGTGCAAAAGCCAACAGCAAGAACTGCGCTGGTGCAAAATTGAACCCAAATATTGTTGGTAAACCAGCTACATGGATTGCTGAGCAAGCAGGATTTAAAGTACCAGAAGGTACAAATATCTTGGCTGCTGAATGTGCAGAAGTTGGAATTAAAGAACCATTGACTCGTGAAAAATTATCACCTGTTATTGCGGTTTTGAAAGCTGAAGATACTGAAGATGGACTTAAAAAAGCTCGTCAAATGGTTGAATTTAATGGTCTAGGACACTCAGCTGCTATCCATACAAAAGACGAAGCTCTTGCAAAACGTTTCGGTACGGAAATAAAGGCAATGCGTATTATCTGGAACTCTCCATCTACCTTTGGTGGTATCGGTGATGTATACAACGCCTTCATTCCATCATTAACACTTGGATGTGGTTCATACGGACACAACTCAGTTGGTGATAACGTATCAGCTATCAACCTTCTTAACATCAAGAAAGTAGGGAAACGTAGAAATAATATGCAATGGTTTAAAGTTCCTTCAAAAATCTACTTCGAACGTAACTCAATCCAATACCTTCAAACTTGCGAAGGTATCGAACGTGTCATGATTGTTACCGATAAATCAATTGAAAAACTCGGTTTTGTACAACGTGTGATTGACCAATTGAATCTTCGTAAAAACAAAGTCACGATTCAAGTCTTCTCAGATGTTGAACCAGATCCAGATATCACAACAGTTCGTCGTGGTGTTGAAGTAATGCGCTCGTTTGAACCAGACACTATCATTGCCCTTGGTGGTGGTTCACCAATGGATGCGGCTAAAGGTATGTGGATGTTCTATGAACAGCCAGACGTTGACTTCGGTGACCTCGTTCAAAAATTCATGGATATCCGTAAACGCGCCTTCAAATTCCCATCACTTGGTAAGAAAGCACAATATATCGGTATTCCAACAACATCTGGTACAGGTTCAGAAGTAACACCGTTTGCAGTTATTTCTGATAAGGCAAATAATCGTAAATACCCAATCACTGACTACGCTTTGACACCAACTATTGCAATTGTTGACCCTGCTTTGGTAGAATCTGTTCCAGCATTTATTGCTGCTGACACAGGTATGGATGTCTTGACACACGCAACTGAAGCTTATACTTCTAACTTTGCCAATGACTATACAGATGGTATTGCTCTTCAAACCATCAAGTTAGTCTTCAAATACTTGGAAAAATCTGTAAAAACGGCTGACCCAGAAGCCCGTGAAAAGATGCATAATGCCTCTACAATGGCTGGTATGGCCTTTGCAAATGCCTTCCTTGGAATGAGTCACTCAATGGCGCATAAGATTGGTGCTGTTCACCACACCATTCACGGACGTACAAATGCTATTTTACTTCCTTATGTTATCCGTTACAATGGAACTCGTCCATCTAAAACTACAACATGGCCTAAGTACAACTACTGGAAAGCTGATGAAAAATTCCAAGATATTGCTCGTATGCTAGGTCTTCCTTGCTCAACACCAGAAGAAGCGGTTGAAGCGTATGCCAAAGCTGTTTATGACCTTGGTGTAGCGGTTGGTATCAAGATGAACTTTAAAGATCAAGGTATTGATGAAAAAACTTGGAAAGATAGCTTACATGATATTGCCGTTCTTGCTTATGAAGATCAATGTTCACCAGCAAATCCACGCTTGCCAATAGTTACTGACATGGAAGAAATTATGGCTGATGCCTACTATGGCTATGCAGAACGTCCAGGACGTCGTAAATAGACAGTAAAGTTTGTTCTAATTTGAATCGTTCGTCATTGTACAGACAATGTATTCAGATTTTTAGACATAAAACAGTTTATCAGTCACCATCTCCCTGCTTTTGTAGGGAGATTTTTCTATTTGGAGAGAGTGTCCTTTCTCTTGCTTGATATTGTATGCGTTTTCCTGTAAACTAGTTGTGAAAAAAGGAGGGCGGTCATGTTTCAATTGTTGGTATTTGATATGGACGATGTCATTGTGGATACAGAAAATCTTATACTTCTCTTTGCCCTAAAATATCAGAATAGACTGATAAGTTTTGAATCTGTAAATTTGATACTAAAATAATGAAAAGTTGATGTTGCAAAAAGCATTATGAGTGTTATAATATAGTCGTGTAAGCGGTTTCTAAAATAGATGATATTTATAAAAAATAAGGAGGAAATATAATGTCAGTATTTTATGTTCCATCAGTTAATCTTATTGGTTGTGGTGTGATTAATGAAATAGGTGGTCATATCAAAGAGTTGGGGTATAAGAAAGCTCTCTTGGTGACAGACCATTATATTGCAAGTAGTGACATTTTACCTAAGGTAACTGCACCACTTGATAAGGAAGGCATTGAGTATGTCGTTTTTAGTGATGTTGAGCCAAATCCAACTGTTAAAAATGTTGAAGATGGTTTAGCTGTTTTGCGAGATAATAATTGTGATTTTATTATTTCACTTGGTGGTGGTTCGCCGCAAGATGCTGCAAGTAGTATTTCAATTCTTGCAACGAATGGTGGGCGTCCGCAAGATTACGAAGGTGTTCACAAATCAAAGGAAAAAGGCTTGCCGGTTGTAGCAATCAATACGACAGCAGGAACATCAGCTGAAATCACGATTAACTATGTTATTACTGATGAAGAGCGTAAAGTGAAAATGGTTATGGTTGATAAGAATAGCCTTGCACTCCTGTCAGTAAATGATCCAGAATTGATGATTTCAAAACCAAAAGCTTTGACGGCTGCAACAGGTATGGATGCCCTTACACATGCGGTTGAAGCTTTGGTAACACCAGGTGCATACAATGTAACGAAAAAATTATCTATTGGTGCAATTGAGTTAATTAAAGAATTTTTGCCACGTGCTGTTGAAAATGGCCATGACATTGAAGCACGCGAAGCGATGGTTAATGCGATTTTCCTAGGTGGTATGGCCTTTAATAATGCTGGGCTAGGTTATGTACATTCTATGGCTCATCAACTTGGAGCAGTTTACAATCTTCCTCACGGTGTTTGTTGTGCCATGCTTTTACCGGTTGTAGAGCGTGAAAATGCAAAACGTGTGCCAGAAGCATTCCGAAATGTTGCAAAAGCTCTTGGTCTCCATACGGAAGGCAAAAGTGATAAAGAATGCGCTGATTATGCCATTTCTGAAATTGAAAAATTATCAGCAATTGTGGGCATTCCGAAAAAATTGACAGAACTGGACATTAAAGAAGAATTTGACTTTGAATACCTTTCTAAAAATGCACTCATTGATGCTTGTGCACCAGGAAATCCATTTATGCCAACCTTAGAAGAAACGATTGCTCTTTACAAAGAATTGTTTTAAGTGCTGATTTGTCATAAAAATAAGCTACCGATGAAATTTTCGGTAGCTTATTTACGTTCATTTTTGGGAATGTCCAAAATAGGTACGACATTTGTCATAAAAGTAAGTTTTATTTGAAAATCCAACACTTTGTGCTACCTCGTAAATTGGCATACGTGTAGATAGGAGAAGATGTTTAGACGGACGCCAGGACAATACCGAAAAGAACACCAGCACTGAGAAATTTTATTCAAAAGCAACTCTGGATGATGCTCCTGAAAAAAGCATTCACCCTTGCTAATTCTATTATAGGGTCTCCATTCTGGAAAATTCTTGGGGGAAAGCTTGTGATGATGTGGTAGATAGCGCTCGCAGAGATGTAGTCTTTTGCGTGCCTCAGAGGCAATGTGCGATAATGATAGTATCATGTTAAAATGATTATCTCTCTGAAACTACTTTCAAGATTTAAGAGAAAAGTGAGTATTATCAGAAATTAGAACCAAAATCTCAGATATTGTTGAAAGCGCTTTAAAAAATAGTTATAATAACATCGTGAGATTGAAGGCGCTTTAAAAATCGATCTACAATAGCAAAGGAGAAGGCTGTCTATGGCACAAATGACAAAAGACGAGCTGATTGCCAAAATAAAAGATGGCATCATTGTTTCCTGTCAAGCCTTGCCACACGAACCGCTATATACTGAAGCAGGTGGGGTTATTCCCCTTTTGGTAAAAGCGGCTGAACAAGGAGGAGCTGTTGGCATTCGAGCTAATAGTGTTCGGGATATTAAGGAAATTAAAGAGGTTACTTCGCTGCCAATCATCGGCATTATCAAGCGAGATTATCCACCTCAAGAGCCGTTTATTACCGCAACGATGCGAGAAATTGATGAACTAGCAGCTCTGGATATTGAAGTAATTGCTTTTGATTGTACAAATCGGGAACGTTTTGACGGTTTAAAGATTGCGGATTTTATCAAGCAAGTGAAGGAAAAATATCCTCATCAATTGCTCATGGCAGATGTGAGCACCTTTGAAGAGGGTGTGGCTGCAGCAGAAGCAGGTGTGGACTTTGTAGGTACAACTTTGTCAGGGTACACCTCTTATAGTCTGCAATGCGAGGGACCGGATTTTGAATTAGTAAAAAATTTATGTGATGCAGGTTTGGATGTCATCGCGGAAGGAAAAATCCATTATCCGAGTGAAGCCAAA
>NZ_KV811159.1:48570-86433 GCF_001813035.1 Streptococcus sp. HMSC071H03
AAACGATTCATGACTTAGGTGTTAGAGGAATTGTAGTAGGTGGTGCCATTACGCGTCCAAAAGAAATTACAGAGCGTTTTGTTGCAGCAGTAAGTGAAAAGTAGGAACAACTCTATCCGTATAGAAGGATAAAACAAAAGGAGAAACAATATGAGGATGAAGAAAATACTTTGTTCGTTAGTTGCAGGAGCTGCTATTTTATCGTTAGCAGCATGTGGAAATTCAGGTGGTTCAAACAAGTCGGCTGATTCAGGTAATTCTTCTGGTAAGACAGAGATTACTTGGTGGGCTTTCCCAGTCTTCACGCAAGAAAAAGCAAACGATGGTGTTGGAACTTATGAAAAAGAAATTATTAAAGCATTTGAAAAAGCCAATCCAGATATTAAAGTGAAACTAGAAACAATTGATTTCAAATCTGGTCCAGAAAAAATCACAACGGCGATTGAAGCAGGAACAGCACCAGATGTCCTCTTTGACGCACCGGGCCGGATTATTCAATATGGTAAAAATGGTAAATTGGCAGAATTGAACGATCTCTTTACAAATGATTTTGTCAAAGATGTCAATAACAATCAAATCATTCAGGCCAGCAAAGCTGGTGACAAAGCCTATATGTATCCAATTAGCTCTGCGCCATTTTACATGGCATTGAACAAGAAAATGCTGAAAGAAGCTGGTGTGTTAGACCTTGTTAAAGAGGGCTGGACAACTGCTGACTTTGAAAAAGTATTAAAAGCATTGAAAGCTAAAGGGTATACTCCTGGCTCACTCTTCAGTAATGGTCAAGGTGGTGACCAAGGTACACGTGCTTTCATTTCAAATCTTTATGGTGGTTCTGTAACAGATGATAAGGTGACAAAATATACAACGGACAGTCCAAACTTTGTCAAAGGTTTGAACAAAGCAGTGAGCTGGATTAAAGATGGTTTGATGACAAATGGCTCTCAATTCGATGGTGGGGCAGATATTCAAAACTTTGCGAATGGTCAAACGTCTTATACCGTTTTATGGGCACCTTCACAAAATGGTATCCAAGCAAAATTGCTGAAGGCAAGTGGCGTTGAAGTTGTTGAAGTACCATTCCCGTCAGACAATGGCAAACCAGCTTTGGAATACCTTGTAAATGGCTTTGGCATCTTTAACAATAAAGACAAAAAGAAAGTGGAAGCTGCTAAAAAGTTTGTCAAATTTATTGCGGATGATAAAAAGTGGGGGCCAAAAAATGTTGTTCGTACAGGTGCCTTCCCAGTCCGTTCCTCATTTGGAAAATTGTATAATGACAAACGGATGGAAACAATCAGCACTTGGACAAAATATTATTCACCATATTACAACACGATTGATGGATTTGCAGAAATGAGAACGCTCTGGTTCCCAATGTTGCAATCTGTTTCAAATGGCGATGAAAAAGTTGAATCTGCTTTGAAGACCTTTACAGAAAAAGCAAATGAAACCATTAAAAAAAGTAAAAAATAAATAATGTAACGATTTCCCTTTTTCTGTTGTTGGTTTCATAAAATAGGAAAAGGGAATTTTTTATCAAAAAGAGGAGGTCAGTATCTCCTCTAGCTAAATGAGGTGTTGAATGTGAAAGTGAATAAAATAAGAATGAGAGAAACCTTGGTATCCTATGCCTTTTTAGCACCAGTTCTATTATTCTTTATTGTCTTTGTATTAGCGCCGATGGTGATGGGATTTGTAACGAGTTTCTTTAATTATTCTATGACTTCCTTTTCATTCGTTGGATTGGATAATTACTCACGAATGTTTAAAGATCCAGTCTTTATTAAATCTCTCATTAATACAGTGATTATCGTTATTGGTTCGGTACCAATTGTTGTGTTGTTCTCTTTGTTTGTAGCGTCACAAACCTATAGTCAGAATGCGATTGCGCGCTCTTTCTACCGATTCGTCTTCTTCCTGCCGGTGGTAACAGGGAGTGTAGCTGTAACGGTTGTATGGAAATGGATTTACGACCCACTGTCAGGGATTTTGAATTTCGTCCTGAAGTCGGGTCATGTCATCAATCAGAATATTTCTTGGCTGGGTGATAAGCATTGGGCGTTGATGGCGATTATTGTGATTTTGCTGACAACTTCTGTCGGACAGCCTATTATTCTCTATATTGCTGCTATGGGAAATATTGACAATTCATTGGTGGAAGCTGCGCGTGTTGATGGAGCGACAGAGCTGCAAGTTTTCTGGAAGATTAAATGGCCAAGTCTTTTGCCAACAACTCTGTATATTGCAATCATTACAACAATCAATTCCTTCCAATGTTTTGCCTTGATTCAGCTGTTGACATCCGGAGGGCCAAACTATTCAACCAGTACATTGATGTATTACCTGTATGAAAAAGCCTTCAAGTTATCTGAATATGGTTATGCTAATACCATGGGAGTATTTTTAGCTGTCATGATTGCTTTGATTAGCTTTGCCCAATTCAAGATTCTTGGAAATGACGTCGAATATTAAAGAAAGGAGAGACAAGATGAAACAGAAAAAAATGAGTGCCTTTACGGTAATTTCAACGATTATTCTCTTGGTGTTGACCGTTCTCTTTGTTTTTCCTTTCTATTGGATTTTGACAGGAGCTTTCAAATCGCAGCCAGATACGATTGTCATTCCACCTCAATGGTGGCCTAAGATGCCAACATTAGAAAATTTCCAACAGCTGATGGTGCAAAACCCAGCCCTGCAATGGATGTGGAATAGTGTGTTTATCTCGCTAGCGACCATGTTTTTGGTCTGCATTACTTCTGCCTTAGCGGGTTATGTTCTGGCTAAAAAACGTTTCTATGGGCAGCGGATTCTTTTTGCAACTTTTATCGCTGCTATGGCTCTGCCTAAACAAGTAGTACTGGTTCCTTTGGTCCGTATTGTCAACTTTATGGGAATTCATGATACACTAGCTGCAGTTATTTTGCCTCTTGTCGGTTGGCCTTTTGGGGTTTTCCTCATGAAGCAATTTAGTGAAAATATCCCAACGGAATTGTTGGAATCTGCTAAGATTGATGGCTGTGGTGAAATTCGGACTTTTTGGAATGTAGCTTTTCCAATTGTAAAACCAGGTTTTGCTGCCCTTGCCATTTTTACCTTTATCAACACATGGAATGATTACTTTATGCAATTGGTCATGCTGACATCGCGGCAGAATCTAACGATTTCACTTGGAGTGGCAACGATGCAAGCTGAAATGGCAACGAATTATGGTTTGATTATGGCTGGTGCTGCGATGGCAGCTGTTCCGATTGTAACCGTCTTTCTTGTCTTCCAAAAATCCTTCACACAAGGTATTACCATGGGAGCTGTGAAAGGATAAGGAGGGAGAACGAATGATTTTCGATGAATTGGAAAATCTCGCCCATTACAAAGGTATCCATAATCATTTAGATTGTGCCATTGATTATCTCCTAACTCACGATTTAAGCAATTATGAATTAGGACGGTATGAGATTAATGGAGACAAAGTTTTCTTCTTTGTGCAGGAAAATGAGCTTAATCAAGAAGAGAATGATGAATTTGAATTTCATCATCGTTATTTGGATTTGCATTTTCTCTTGGAAGGGCGAGAAATAATCCAGTATGGCTATGAGCAAACGGAACTTCGCAACGTTTATGATGCAGAGAAAGATATTGGTTTTAACACTTGCAACCAAGTCTATCCGCTAGTTTTGGATCATCGGAATTTTGTGGCGTTTTTACCAGAAGAAGCTCATCACCCAAATGGTTTTGCTGGCAAGGGGTTGACGGTCAAGAAATGCGTGGTAAAAGTGCTATTTGACTAACTAGAAAAATAAAGGAGATTGAGCATGGAGAACAAAAGCTCTCAGTTAGTGAAATCTATTTTTAATACGGATAATTTATTCATGAGAATTTGTGAAAAAATTCTTGATTTAGTGACAGTCAATCTTCTTTTTCTGCTGTCTTGTCTACCATTTGTTACGATTGGTATTGCCAAAATTAGCTTGTATGAAACTTTGTTTGAAATCAAGGGTGCGCGTCGCGTAAAAGTCACAGCGATGTACATGCAAGCATTTAGAAAAAATTGGAAAGTCGGTTTCAAACTTGGTTTGCTAGAACTGCTACTTGTAGGAATCAGTCTATTTGACCTCGTGCTTTTTTGGAAGCAGGAAACAATGCTGTTTCAAATGTTAAAAGCAACTTGTATCGGTGTCATCATTTTTACTAGTTTGCTGTTTTTATGCATCTATCCTTTGGCAGCTAAGTTTGAAATGACGGTAAAAGATCTATTACAAACGGGACTGATCATGGTGAGTTTGCATTTCCCGTGGTTCTTTTTGATGATAGCCTTATTAGCTGTAATTGTCTTTTTCCTCTCTAGTTCAGGATTTGTATTGCTACTGGGCTTTACTCTTTTTGTATTAGTTGGCTTTGCAGCCTTAGGATTTTTGCAATTGCCTATTATGGAAACTATTTTTAATAAATATAAACGATAAAACCAATTAACTTGGAGAATAAAATATGAGAGATTTAAAAAATATGAAGGGGTCATTCCGGCCTTCTATGCTTGCTATGATGATCAAGGCGAAATTAGTCCAGAGCGCGTGCGAGCTTTGGTAGAATATTTTCTCGTCAAAGGAGTTCAAGGATTGTATGTCAATGGTTCATCTGGTGAATGTATCTACCAAAGTGTTGCTGATAGAAAATTGATTTTAGAAGAAGTCATGGCGGTGGCAAAAGGGAAATTAACTATTATTGCTCACGTCGCTTGCAACAACACCAAGGATAGTATGGAGTTAGCGCGCCATGCAGAAAGCTTGGGAGTGGACGCTATTGCGACCATACCACCGATTTATTTTCGTTTGCCAGAATACTCGATTGCTCAATATTGGAACGATATTAGCGCAGCTGCCCCACATACAGACTTTGTGATCTACAATATTCCGCAGTTGGCAGGTGTAGCTCTGACGCCAAGTTTATATACAGAAATGCTCAAAAATGAACGTGTGATTGGCGTGAAGAATTCTTCCATGCCTGTCCAAGACATTCAAACCTTTGCAGCACTTGGCGGGGAAGACCACCTCGTCTTTAATGGGCCAGATGAGCAATTTTTAGGTGGTCGCCTGATGGGAGCAAGAGCAGGTATCGGCGGAACATATGGGGTTATGCCAGAACTTTTCTTAAAGCTCAACCAATTGATTGCCGACAAAGAATTGGAGAGAGCAAAAGAATTACAATTTACCATCAACACTATTATCGGAAAATTAACTGCTGCTCATGGAAATATGTATTCTGTCATTAAGGAAGTCTTGAAAATCAATGAAAATCTAAACGTTGGTTCTGTTCGTGCTCCGTTAACACCAGTGACAGGCACAGATCGTCCGATTGTAGAAGAAGCAGCTCGCTTGATTCGTGCAGCTAAGGAAACGTTCTTGTAATAAAAAAGAGGTGGATTATGGGGAAATATATTGCCATTGATATTGGTGGAACAAATATCAAATATGGTCTGATTGATGATACTGACACCTTGCTGGAAGCGCATGAAATCCCAACAGAGGCTCATAAGGGCGGTCCAGAAATTTTGCGCAAGGTAAAGGGAATTGTAGCACGTTATTTAGAACAAATTCCAGTTGCTGGGGTTTGTATCTCCTCGGCTGGAATGGTCGATCCAGATAAAGGAGAAATCTTTTATGCTGGCCCTCAGATTCCGAACTATGCAGGTACTCAGTTCAAGAAAGTGGTAGAAGAAACATTTGCCGTTCCTTGTGAGATTGAAAATGATGTCAATTGTGCTGGCTTGGCGGAAGTTATGTCAGGCAGTGGCAAGGGAGCGAACATTGCGATTTGTTTGACGATTGGAACGGGTATCGGTGGCTGCTTGCTGGTGGATGGTCAGGTTTTTCACGGCTTTAGTAATTCGGCCTGTGAAGTCGGTTATGTGTATCTGCCAGACGGTGCTTTCCAAGATGTGGCTTCAACGACTGCCTTGGTCGATTATGTAGCAGAGCTTCACGGAGAAGATCCGACTATGTGGAATGGACGCCGCGTTTTCAAAGAAGCAACAGAAGGAAATGCACGTTGTATCCAAGGAATCGACCGCATGGTCAATTATTTGGGGCAAGGGATTGCGAATATTTGCTATGTGGTCAATCCCGAAGTCGTGATCTTAGGTGGCGGCATTATGGGTCAAGAAGCCATTCTCCGTCCTCGAATTGAGGCTGCTATGAAAGCCTGTTTGGTGCCAAGTATTGCTGAAAAAACCAAGCTCGCTTTCGCTCATCATCAAAATGCTGCGGGGATGTTTGGTGCTTATTATCACTTTAAAAATAAACATCATTAACGAAAAGCCTTCTATAATGAAAACGAGCAAATCCTTGGTGAGGAGATGCTCATTTTTGTTTGGTGCCTTATTTGTGTCGTCTGTAATAGCCATTTAATTTTTGATTTTCCCAAAAACTGTTGAAGATTTTTTCTTTTCTTTCTCGGTCAATTTCTAGGAAAAAGGCATAAAGGAGGTCGATCATAAGTAGCATAGGAAATTGTGCTGAGATGCGTAAAATATACTCTGGTTTGCTTTGAATGGCAACAGTGATGATTTCAGTAAAGGTTTCTTTGACTTTGTTGGGGTATCCTGTTACTAACACCGTTTTAGCGCCCATTGCTTTAGCGTCAATGAGACTGTTGATGATAGATTGCGTTCCTCCGGACAAAGAAAATCCAATAACCAAGCAATTTTCATCTAGGATACTGGTTGTCCAAGCAAAGCCGTCTTGATCTGTCAACGCTTCGCAGACAACACCAAGCCGCATGAAGCGCAGTTTCATATCACGGGCGACGAGGCCAGAGCTTCCCGTTCCAAAGAAATAGACGCGATCAGCTGCTTCGATAAGATTGGCAACGCGTAGCAATTTGTCTTCATCAACCAATTCCTCAGTTTGTTGACGGATTTGAGCATAGTTTCGCAGCACTCTACGAGATAAGTCATTTTGCAAATGTTCAGTTTGCTCTGCTTTGTCTTGCAACTGGTGAATATATTGAAAATTAAACTCTCTGTAGCCTTTAAATCCGCATTTCTTCGCAAAGCGTGTCAAGGCTGCTTGAGAAATGTAGAGAGTTTGCGCAACTTTTTGAGAAGAGAGATCGTCATAGATACTAGAAGGGCTCAAAAAGTAGTTGGCAATCCGCTTTTCTAAGTCAGTCATGCTATCAAAATGGCTTTCAATCCTCGCCATGATATGCTGCGTATTTTCCATAGATGTACTCTCTTTACTTGTAATGATATAGAACAAATGTTTTGAAAAACCTATTTGTATTATAACATAGTTTTACAAAATAGGACGCTAGGTAGCTTGATAAATAGCATAGGGTGAAATGATTTCAATTAAGCGAAGAAAACCAATAAAACTTTGTGACGAATGGTTTGAAAATGTGTTATAATTTACACAAGTAAACGTTACAGCCATTGTATGATACAAAGGAGGTGCAAGACATGACGAACGCTACTTTTGAGCAAATGCAGGAAATCGAGCAAGCGGCAGATGAAGTGTTGGCGAGCTATAAAAGTCAAATTCAGGAATTGCGAGAGCAAGCTAGCAGCAATCTGAAACAGCTAGAGAAAGTCTATGATGAAGAAAAGCAACAATTGCTTGTTGAGTTAAAAGAACAATCTGAAAAAGAGATTGCCAACTTGACACAAGACTTAGAAAAAACGAGACAAGAGAACGAAGAAAAAGCCCAAGCAGCTTTGTCAAATAAAAAAGAGGTACTGCTGCAAATGATTGTGGACAGGGTGGTAGAAAAATATGGCCATTAGTCACATGCAAGAGTTGTCGTTGCTATTGCCAAAAGATTTGTTGGATGATGTCCTTTCTTATTTGCAAAACCTCCAGTCAGTTGAGATTCAGGATTTGCAGGCAAAAGAGACTTGGCAGGGAGCTTTTGAGCAAGAGTTGGTGTGGAATCCTGATAAGTCTTTCTCGGAACATCTTCAAACTTTGACTCGGCGGCAGGAAAAACTTGCCAATATGATTGAACGTTTGCAGGCGTTTGTGCCCAAGAAAAAATTACTGGAGTCGTTGAAGGAAGCTCCTTTGGAAATAACGTTTGTGGATTTAGAGCAAGCGGGGCAGGCGCGTGATGAAGAAGTGCTTCTTGCTAACATTCAACAACAATTTCAAGCGTTGGCAAGGGCGCAGGAAGTAAAAGAGATGGCTCAGTCGGAGATGGCAGAGCTAGAAAAATGGGCAAATTTAGGTGTTACGCCGATAGTACTTAAGCATTTTAAACGCCTTCGTGCGTTTGTGGGAAGCATTCCAAGCAGTGAAAACAATCAGCTAAATGCTCGATTACGGGACTATCCTAATCTGGAAGTCCAAGAGATTTTCACCAGTACCACAGAAAGTGGAATTCTTGTGCTATGTAAAGCAGAAACAGCTAAGGAAATGCAAGCATTCTTGACAGAGCTTGGTTTCAAACCTTTTGAATATGCTTTTGAAGAATTACCAAAAGAGCGTTTGACATCGTTAAAAGAAACGATAAAGGAGCAAGAAACGGTTATCAGCTCAACGCAAACGCAGCTTGCAGCTTCCAGTAAGGAATTGCAACAACTCAAGCTTCAGTTGGACTATATTTTGAATCTCACTTCTCGCCAAGAAATCAAGGGAGATCTTGCCAGTACGCAGAATTTGGTTGCTTTAGAGGGCTGGATTGAGCAAGAGCAGATAGAAGATTTGAAAATGGGTCTTGCGCAACAATTTGGTGAGGCTGTCTTGCTTCAAATTCATGAAATGGCGGCAGCTGATCGACAGCGAGTCCCGACAAAACTTAAAAATAATGCTCTGATTGAGCCCTTTGAGCTGGTGACAGAAATGTACTCGCTGCCGAAATACGAAGATAAAGATCCAACGCCCGTTGTTTCGGTCTTCTACTTTATCTTTTTTGGCATGATGGCGGCTGATATTGGCTATGGTTTGTTGCTTTTTGGCGGAACGACTTGGGCTTTGAAAACTTTACATGTCAAGCCAAGCCTGGCAAAGAATTTACGCTTTTTTAGAATTTTAGGAATTGGCGTTGCACTCTGGGGAGTGATTTATGGTTCTTTCTTTGGCTTCAAATTGCCTTTTGCGCTCATTGATACCAGCACAGATGTGATAACCATTTTGATTATTTCGGTCGTGATTGGCTTTGTGACAGTCATGACAGGACTTTACCTCAGTGGCAAAAAGAATATTCGCATGAAGGATTATGCGGCAGCTTATAATTCGGGTTTTGCTTGGATGTTGATTCTCATCGGGTTGGCTTTGCTAGCGGCGGGGCGACTGTTCCCAGCTCTTGCTATGGTCGGATTTATCGGAGAATGGTTAGCTATTGTAAATGCTGTGGGCATTGTACTGGTTTCTATTATCAGTGCTAAGAGTTTGAAAGGCTTGGGTCCTGCACTGTTCAATCTATACAATATCAGCAGCTATGTGGGAGACTTGGTGAGCTTTACGCGACTTATGGCTTTGGGGCTTGCTGGTGCAAGCATTGGCTCAGCTTTTAACTTAATTGTTAGTCTCTTTCCACCTTTTGCTCGCTTCAGTATTGGCATTGTGTTGTTTCTCGCCCTCCACAGTATCAATATGTTTCTCTCCTTTTTATCAGGCTATGTGCACGGGGCACGTTTGATTTTTGTTGAATTTTTTGGGAAATTCTACGATGGTGGCGGAAAAGCCTTTAAACCCTTAAAACCAGCAGAGAAATATGTTCGCTACAAAAAATAGCACAGCTAAATTATTTTAGTAACTCAGCTAGAAGTTTTATGTCATTGACAAAATAACCAAATAAATAATGTTTACTATTAGAAATGGAGTTTATTCATGCAAGCTTTTTCATCTTATTTTTCAACTTACGGTGGTGCCTTTTCGCAGCACTCGGTGTGGTTTTTGCGATTTTCCTCAGCGGTATTGGCTCTGCGCGTAATGTCGGATCAACCGGTCAGGCTGCGACAGCCCTGTTAAAAGAGCAACCTGAGAAATTCGTCAGTGCTTTGATTTTGCAACTTTTGCCAGGTACGCAAGGTTTGTATGGTTTTGTTATCGGGATTTTGATTTTCTTTAAAATTCAACCTGAGATGGCTCTTCAAACAGGTCTAGCCCTCTTTTTTGCCGCACTTCCAATCGGAATTGTTGGTTATTATTCTGCTAAATACCAAGGAAATGTAGCAACCGCTGGCATGCAGATTTTGGCAAAGCGACCTGAAGATGTCATGAAAGGGGTTATCCTTGCTGCCATGGTAGAAACTTATGCTATCCTTGCCTTTGTTGTATCTCTTTTGATGGTTTTGAATGTAAAATGAGACAGGTTCAATGTCTTGAAACAAGATTTCATAGAAGGAGGCAGATATGGAATTTGAATCTCATTTGAGGGATTCGGTTTTGGAGCAAGCGCATGAAAATGGGCGGCAGCTATTAGCCGATGCGAAAGAGTCTATTGAGCGTGAAGCTAAAGAGCAAGAAGCACGGTTGAAACAAGAAAAACTGCAACAGCGTGAGCAAGAAATAAAAGCGATCAATCGTCAGGTACAGCGTGAAGTGCAGCAGCTTGAAAATGAAAAACGTCAGTCTACTTTGGCGACTAAGCAAGGAATTTTGAAAGAATTATTTGCAGGGGCTTATAAGCAAATGGCGGTTTGGTCGGTCGAGCAGGAGCAGACTTTCTTGGAGCAGGTCTTAAAAAAGTATCCGCAAGAAGAGCTTGTTTTGACAGTTGGCTCACGGACATTGGTTAAATATTCGGCTGGACAATTGGAACGATTGTTAGAGCACTATCCGCACGTAAAATTGGCTTCCTCATCTGTGAGTGGAGAAGCAGGTTTTCTCCTTTCGCGAGGCAATATTGACGATAACTACCTCTATCGCAATTTGGTGGATTCTTTGTGGCAGGAGGAGAGTTATCAGCTTGCTCCGACGATTTTCCAAGACGAAGCAGACTAAGGAGGCGTTCTATGAATGAAAAGACCTTCGCTCAAGTGAATACAGAAATTAGTATTCATGAGAGTAGCTTTTTAAGCTTAGCGCAATACGAGCAGTTGTTGCGGACTTTCACTTCTGAAAGTCGGTCAGCAGCTTTGGAAGGAACGGTTTATAATCTGGATCATGAGCAACTAACAGACTTAAATACGATTGAGAGGTTTCTCATGAAACATTTGTTTGCAGAGTATGCTTGGGCTTTTGAAGTTAGTCCAGAATCTGCTTTGGTGGAGTTTTTTACGCTCAAATATACCTATCACAATCTTAAGGTGTTGCTTAAGCACAAGGCGACAGGTTTGAATTTAAAGCATCTGTTGATTTCTGTTGGACCTTATCCTTTAGATATTTTGGAGCATTTGGTTGCAACCTTTTCTGCTGAACATTGTCCTAAATTGATGGCGGATGAAGTGGCGGCGACTTGGGCGGAATATCAAGATTATCAAGATGTACGCGTTCTGGAAATTGGAATGGATCTGGCTTATTTCAAGCACTTAAAAAGCTTGGAGTCTACATTTGAAGACGAGCGGCTCAAGCAACTGGTGGAGTTGACGATTGATTTTTATAATGCAGTAACGGTGCAGCGAGCGATTCGGCACCAAAACCGCACAGTTTTATGACGCAACTCTTATCTGATGAAGGCACTTTGACGAATGCGGAGTGGATTGAATTGGCAGAAAAAGGTCATCTCGCTAGCTGGTTTTCCAAAGTTAATCCACTAGAATTTGACGCAGAACTAAGCATTTATGAAGAAAAACTGCGTTCGGGTAAACTGACAAATCTTGAACTGGAGTATCTAGCAGACTTGGTTCAGTTTAAGCTCTTAGAGCAAGGGCGATTTGAAACAAGTGGTCCGCTTCCGCTCGCTCGTTATTTATTGGGAAAAGAGTTAGAAGTGAAAAATCTTCGACTTATTTTGACTGGTTTGACGAACCAACTTCCAGTAGAGATCATCAAAGAAAGGATGAGACCGATTTATGGCCAGTAAAACTTATAAAATTGGTGTGGTGGGGAACCGCGATGCCATTCTGCCTTTTCGCCTGATTGGTTTTCAGACTTTTCCAGTCACCGAAGCGACCGATGTGGTGAATACTTTACGACGACTGAGCCGAGAAGATTTTGCTATTATTTATTTGACAGAAGACATGGCTGCTGAAATCCCTGAAACGCTGGCTTACTATGATAAGCAAGTGTTGCCAGCAATTATCTTAATCCCGACTCATAAAGGAGTAACAGGATTAGGACAGAGACGTATTCGTAAGAACGTAGAAAAAGCAGTTGGACAGGATATATTGTGAGGTTTTTATGAAAATAAATGAATTAGGCCAGCTTATTGGAGATACCTTGCCGAATTTCAAACCGGGAGATTTACCCAATCTGGAGCGACTAGAAGGACAATATGTTATCGTTGAATGCCTGTCCAAGGACAAACATGGGGTGGATTTGTATGAAGTCTATGGTCCGGATTCTCCTGCTGACATGTGGACTTATCTCTTTCAAAATCCTGTTCAAAGTCAGGAAGAATGGTCGGCCTTGCTAGATCAGATGTTGACAGCTCAGGATCGTTTTTACTATGCCATTGTGGACAAGGAGAGTGGCAAGGCGCTGGGAACTTTCGCTTTAATGAGGATTGACCGAGGCAACCGTGTCATTGAGGTGGGGTCTGTGACCTATTCGCCCAAGCTGAAGCGCACCAGACTGGCTACGGAAGCCCAGTACTTGCTGGCGCGCTATGTCTTTGAAGAGTTGGAATATCGCCGCTACGAATGGAAATGCGATGCACTCAATCAGCCTTCAAGGCGCGCAGCAGAAAGGCTTGGTTTTACCTACGAGGGCACTTTTCGTCAGGCAGTTGTTTATAAGGGGCGCAACCGAGACACTGACTGGCTAGCCATGATTGACAGGGACTGGCCAGCGGTCAAAACCCGTTTAGAAAAATGGCTAAGCCCAGATAATTTTGATGAAAATGGGCAACAAATAAAAGCCTTATCTGATTTTTAAAATAAGAAGTATCAATTTTTGCTGTAGAGATAGCTAAGAAGGGTTTCAAGCTCACGGCAAGGATAGAAAATAAGCAAAAATCTCCCAAGAATGGAGGAAGATTGTGAGTCAAGGAAAGATTATAAAGTTTCGGGTCCTTTGGTGGTCGCCTCTGGGATGCAGGAAGCGAATATTCAGGATATTTGTCGTGTGGGCAATTTGGGCTTGATTGGGGAAATCATTGAGATGCGTCGAGATGAGGCCTCCATTCAGGTATATGAAGAGACCTCTGGGCTTGGACCAGGAGAGCCGGTGGAAACAACGGGGAGTCCGTTGTCGGTCGAATTGGGACCGGGGCTGATTTCGCAAATGTTTGACGGAATTCAGCGGCCTTTGGCACGCTTTCAAGCGGTGACGCAGAGTGATTTTCTGGTGCGCGGAGTGCAGCTGCCTCATCTGAATCGTGAGACCAAGTGGAACTTTGTGCCTTGTCTGGAGATTGGAGCAGAGGTAACAGCCGGAGATATTCTGGGTACGGTTCAAGAAACCGAGCTGGTAGTCCACCGCATTCTAGTGCCAATTGGTGTCAGTGGTCGTGTGACCAAGATAGAAGCAGGGAGTTATACTGTCGATCAGCCTGTCTATGAGATTGAGCAGGCAGATGGCTCTATCTTTGCTGGCAGTCTTATGCAGAAATGGCCGGTTCGCCGAGGTCGCCCATTTGCTCAAAAGCTGATTCCAGAGGAGCCTTTGGTGACGGGCCAACGAGTGATTGATACCTTTTTCCCCGTGACCAAGGGCGGTGCGGCTGCTGTTCCAGGTCCTTTTGGAGCAGGCAAGACCGTTGTTCAGCACCAGGTCGCTAAATTTGCCAATGTGGATATCGTTATCTACGTGGGCTGTGGCGAGCGAGGCAATGAAATGACCGATGTACTGAATGAATTTCCAGAGTTGATTGATCCAGCAACTGGTCAGTCTATCATGCAGCGAACTGTTCTGATTGCTAACACGTCCAATATGCCAGTTGCGGCGCGTGAGGCTTCTATTTATACAGGAATTACAATTGCTGAGTACTTCCGAGACATGGGCTACTCTGTGGCCATTATGGCAGATTCGACCTCACGTTGGGCAGAAGCTCTGCGGGAAATGTCCGGGCGTTTGGAAGAAATGCCGGGCGACGAAGGCTATCCAGCCTATCTGGGCAGCCGTATTGCTGAATATTACGAACGAGCTGGTCGGGTTAAAACCTTAGGGAGTGACGAGCGTGAGGGAAGCATTACCGCAATCGGCGCTGTTTCCCCTCCGGGTGGAGATATTTCTGAGCCAGTCACGCAAAACACTCTGCGGATTGTCAAAGTTTTCTGGAGCTTGGACGCTCAGTTGGCACAACGTCGCCATTTCCCTGCGATTAACTGGCTTAGCTCTTACTCGCTTTATCTAGACGAGGTGGGTCAATATATCGATCAGCATGAGCAGTTGGCTTGGTCGGAAAAAGTGACCAAGGCGATGAACATTCTCCAAAAAGAGAGTGAGCTACAGGAAATTGTGCGGCTGGTTGGTCTGGATTCTCTGTCTGAAAGGGATCGTCTCACCATGAATACAGCAAAGATGATTCGTGAGGATTACCTGCAGCAGAATGCTTTTGATGAGGTTGATACCTACACTTCCTTTAAAAAGCAAGTGGCTCTGCTCACTAATATCCTAATATTTGATGAGGAAGCCAATCGTGCCTTGAATTTAGGTGCTTACTTTACTGAAGTCATGAATGGTACTGTGGAGCTACGCGATCGGATTGCCCGCTCTAAATTTATCCCAGAGGATCAGTTGGAAGCAATTCGCAGTTTGGATACCGCTATTCGAGAAAAACTGCATGATATTCTTGCCCAAGGAGGAGCAATCAATGAACGTGATTAAAGAATACCGTACCGTCAGTGAAGTTGTCGGTCCCTTGATGATTGTGGAGCAAGTCGAAGGTGTGCATTTTAATGAGCTGGTGGAAATCCAGCTCCATGATGGAACCAAGCGCCAGGGGCAGGTCTTGGAAGTGCAGGAAGACAAGGCGATGGTGCAGCTGTTTGAAGGCTCCAGCGGTATCAATCTAGAAAAAGCCAAGGTTCGTTTTACCGGCAGACCGCTTGAATTGCCAGTGTCAGAAGATATGGTAGGGCGAATTTTCAACGGTATGGGCAAGCCTATTGACGGTGGACCAGATATTTTGCCGGAAAAATACTTGGATATTGACGGTCAAGCCATCAATCCAGTCGCGCGAGATTATCCCGATGAGTTTATCCAGACTGGAATTTCAGCCATTGATCACCTCAATACCTTAGTTCGAGGACAAAAATTGCCAGTTTTCTCTGGGGCGGGTCTACCCCATAAGGAATTGGCTGCCCAGATTGCTCGTCAAGCTACGGTGCTCAATTCAGAAGAAAATTTTGCAGTAGTCTTTGCGGCTATGGGGATTACCTTTGAAGAAGCCGAGTTTTTCATGAATGACTTGCGAGAAACGGGAGCTATTGACCGCTCTATCCTCTTTATCAATCTAGCCAATGATCCTGCTATTGAGCGGATTGCGACACCGCGGATTGCCCTGACTGCTGCTGAATATTTGGCTTATGAAAAAGACATGCATGTTCTCGTCATCATGACAGATATGACCAACTACTGCGAGGCCTTGCGCGAAGTATCCGCAGCTCGTCGAGAAGTGCCGGGACGTCGAGGTTATCCGGGCTATCTCTATACCAATCTTTCCACCCTTTATGAACGGGCGGGGCGCTTGGTGGGGAAGAAAGGCTCTGTGACGCAGATTCCTATTCTCACCATGCCTGAGGATGACATCACTCATCCCATTCCTGATTTGACGGGTTACATCACCGAAGGCCAGATTATCCTGTCGCGTGACCTTTACAACAGTGGGTATCGTCCACCGATTAACGTACTGCCGTCTCTTTCGCGCCTCAAAGACAAGGGTTCTGGCGAAGGAAAGACTCGGGGAGACCATGCAGCAACCATGAATCAGCTCTTTGCGGCTTATGCACAAGGCAAACAAGCCAAAGAATTAGCGGTTATATTAGGAGAATCAGCCTTATCTGACACCGACAAGCTCTATGTTCAATTTACCGATCGATTTGAAAAAGAATATATCAATCAAGGTTTTTATACCAATCGGACGATTGAAGAAAGTTTGGATTTAGGCTGGGAATTGTTGTCTATTTTGCCACGGACGGAGCTTAAGCGGATCAAGGACGACATGATTGATCAATATTTACCAGAAAGTAAACAGCAAGCCTAAGGAGGTGATCTGAATGGCTCGTTTAAATGTCAAACCAACCCGAATGGAGCTGAACAACCTGAAAGAGCGCCTGAGAACAGCTACTCGCGGTCATAAACTTCTCAAGGATAAGCGAGATGAACTGATGCGTCGTTTCATTGAAGCTGTTCGCGAAAACAACCGCCTTCGCCAAAAAGTTGAAACAGCTCTGGTTGGTCACATGCAGGATTTTGTATTGGCGAAAACCTTGGAAAGTGACCTCATGGTAGAAGAGATTTTTGCTGTCCCTATGCGAGAAGTCAACCTCCATATCGAACAGGAGAATATCATGAGTGTGCAGGTGCCAAAAATGCATGCTCATATTGATAATCCTTATGGTGATGATGAGGGAGATGTGGTTTATAGCTATGTGGCTTCTAACAGCCAGATGGATGAGACGATTGAGGATATGGGCAACTTATTGCCCGACCTCCTGCACTTAGCAGAGATTGAAAAGAGCTGCCAGCTGATGGCAGATGAGATTGAAAAGACCCGCCGTCGGGTCAATGGCTTAGAGTATGCAACCATTCCAGATCTCACAGAAACCATTCATTATATCGAAATGAAGCTAGAAGAAGCCGAGCGCGCTAGTCTAGTGAGAGTAATGAAGGTGAAATAAAAACAAAACGGATGGTGGATTCTATGAACTCACGTCCGTTTGTTTTTTTGAGGTAGCTATATAAACAATAAAAATCTCCAACTCCACTCTCTCACATTTCCCATAAAATGCGGGAATTTTCTGATAAATCATGTTATAATAGAACAGACTACACGAAAGGGACAAAAATTCATGACTTTAGTTTATCAATCAACGCGTGATGCAAACAATACGGTGACAGCCAGTCAGGCTATTTTGCAGGGGTTAGCAACGGATGGTGGTCTCTTTACGCCGATTTCTTATCCGCAGGTGGAACTGGATTTTACTAAACTCAAAGACGCTTCCTATCAGGAAGTTGCAAAATTGATTTTATCTGCTTTTTTAGATGACTTTACAGATCAAGAGCTGGATGACTGCATTAACAATGCCTATGACAGCAAATTTGACACACCAGAGATTGCTCCCTTGGTGAAACTGAACGGGCAATACAATTTGGAACTTTTCCATGGTTCTACGATTGCTTTCAAGGATATGGCCTTGTCTATCCTCCCACATTTGATGACGACGGCAGCGAAAAAGCATGGTTTGAAAAATAAAATTGTCATTTTGACGGCGACTTCTGGTGATACCGGAAAAGCAGCTATGGCAGGCTTTGCCGATGTGCCAGGAACGGAAATCATCGTCTTTTACCCTAAAGACGGTGTCAGCAAGGTTCAGGAGCTGCAAATGACCACTCAGACGGGGGACAATACTCATGTGGTGGCTATTGAGGGCAATTTTGATGACGCCCAGACCAATGTCAAAAGTATGTTTAATGATGCGGCTCTTCGGGAGCGTTTAGCTACACATCAGTTGCAATTTTCTTCTGCTAACTCCATGAATATCGGGCGTTTGGTGCCACAGATTGTTTACTATGTTTATGCCTATGCACAATTGGTTAAAACCAGTCAGATTCAGGCAGGCGAAGCAGTTAATTTTGCTGTTCCAACTGGAAACTTCGGCAATATCTTAGCAGCCTATTATGCTAAACAAATCGGTCTTCCGGTGGGCAAGTTGATTTGTGCTTCCAATGAAAACAATGTTTTGACCGATTTCTTTAAGACGCAGGTCTATGATAAAAAGCGTAGCTTTAAGGTAACGTCTAGTCCGTCTATGGATATTTTAGTTTCTTCAAATTTAGAGCGTTTAATTTTCCACCTGTTAGGAAATAGTGCAGAAAAGACAGCGGATTTGATGAAGTCTCTCAATCAGCATGGTCAGTATGAGTTGACTGATTTTGACCCAGCTATTTTAGAACTCTTTGCGGCAGAATATGCCACCGAAGTTGAGACAGCATCTGAGATCAAACGAGTTTATGAGGCGTCTGATTACATTGAAGATCCGCACACAGCGGTCGCTTCAGCTGTTTATCAAAAATACCGGACAGCTACAAGTGATGAGACTACGACTGTTATTGCTTCAACCGCCAGTCCTTACAAATTCCCAGTTGTGGCAGTCGAGGCTGTGACTGGGCAGACAGGTCTGAGTGATTTTGAAGCATTGGCTAAGTTACATGAGCTTTCCGGTGTGGCAGTTCCGCCAGCGGTGGATGGCTTAGAAACCGCACAAGTCCGCCATAAAACGACTGTCGCTGCTGACCAAATGCAGGCAGCAGTAGAAAGCTATTTAGGACTTTAATAATCTAATAAATTTTTGTAACAAACACTCAGTTGGCTACCAGCTGAGTGTTTTCAGATTGCAACAGGGTGTAAACAAAATATTGCCAGCAAAGTGCAGAAAAGTGTATAATCAAAAGCAGGAGTTTCATGATGTATGACTACTTATAAAAAGATTTTAAATATTGCCCTACCAGCCATGGTCGAAAACTTTTTGCAGATGCTAATGGGAATGGTGGACTCGTATTTGGTAGCGAGTCTCGGTCTCGTGGCTATTTCAGGAGTTTCGGTTGCTGGTAATATCGTTACGATTTACCAAGCCATTTTTATTGCGCTGGGAGCAGCAGTAACCAGTCTCATTTCCAAGAGTTTGGGAGAAGGAGACCGAGACAATCTGGCTTATCACACTAGTGAAGCCATTAAGCTCACCATGCTTGTGAGTATGTTTCTGGGGCTTTTCTCGCTTGTTTTTGGACGCCAGATATTAGCTTGGCTGGGAACGGAGCCTGTCGTCGCCAATGCAGGTGGTCTTTATCTGGCTTTAATCGGGGGAACGATTCTCCTTTTGGGTCTGATGACTACGCTAGGCTCCTTGATTCGAGCAACTAGCAATCCTTGTATGCCTATGTATATCAGCTTTTTAAGCAATCTGCTCAATGTCTTTTTTTCTAGTATTGCGATTTTTATTTTCCACATGGGAATTGTTGGAGTGGCGCTGGGCACCATTTTAGCCCGTCTGGTAGGCGTTTTGATTTTATGGAAAGAATTGTCTCTGCCTTTAGCGCCTTGGAGTTGGAGGCTGGATTGGGACTTGTTGCGTTTATCTCTGCCAGCTGCTGGAGAGCGGCTGATGATGCGGGCTGGAGATGTGGTGATTATTGCCATTATCGTTAAGTTCGGGACAGATGCCGTTGCGGGAAATGCTATTGGAGAGGTTCTGACCCAGTTTAACTATATGCCGGGTTTTGGAGTCGCTACCGCAACGGTTATGTTGGTGGCTCATGCGGTGGGACAGGCAGATTTTCAAACAGTTAGGAAGCTGACGAAGCAGACCTACTGGCTATCTCTTGGACTCATGCTAGCGGTGGCTCTGTTTATTTTTTCATTTGGACAGCCACTAACACATCTTTATACAAAGGATAGCGGCGCTGTAACAGCTAGCTTGTCGGTCATTCTTTTTTCACTTTTGGGTGTGCCTATGACAGCAGGAACAGTCATCTACACGGCTGTTTGGCAAGGATTGGGCAATGCGAAGTTACCTTTTTATGCCACGACGGTTGGTATGTGGCTGATTCGCATTGTGGCGGGCTACTTTCTGGGAGTAACTCTGGGATTGGGCTTGCCCGGAGGTTGGACAGCCACCCTTTTGGACAATACCTTTCGCTGGATTTTTTTACAAATCATCTATCAACGAAAAATGAGGAGTCAAACATGACAAGAGCTTTTATTTGGGATTTGGACGGAACCTTGCTGGACTCTTATGATGCGATTTTGGCGGGGCTTGAGGAAACCTATATGCACTATGGCTTGGATTTTGACAGACCAGCTATCCATGCTTATATCTTGCAACATTCTGTTCAGAAATTACTGGAAAAAGTCGCAACAGAAAAAGGTTTAGATGCTGAAGAGATGAACCGCTTTCGAGGTCAAAGTTTGCAAGAGAAAAATGCTCACATTCAGCTCATGGATGGTGCTAAGGCTATTCTTACTTGGGCGCAGGAAGCAGATATTCAGCAGTTTGTCTATACTCATAAAGGGAAAAATGCTTATCAAATTTTGGCGGATTTAGAGATTTTGGATTATTTCACAGAAATTGTAACTACTGCTAATGGATTTGCAAGGAAGCCCGACCCAGAAGGTGTGAACTATCTCGTAGAGAAATACCAGCTGGATAAGACAAGCACTTACTATATCGGCGACCGGACGTTGGATGTAGATGTTGCCTTTAACAGCGGTATTCAATCAATCAATTTCTGCGATGACCGACCAAACATTAATCACGAAATCAACCATTTACTAGAGATTAAACAGATAATCTGTTAAAGGGGAGCAAAATATTTGCTTTTCTTTTTTTGATAGTCTATAATTGATTTATCAATAATTGACTAGTCAATTAAAGCCGGGAAGGAGAATATATGGTTGCCATTCATCACCTGCTATATCAATTGCATTTAACCGATCAAGCCATCACGCAACTCTTTGAGAAAAAATTAGAAATCAGCTTAACGCGGTACGAGATACTGGATTTTTTATTGGACAATGCTCCATGCAGTCAAGTTGCTGTGCAAGAGGTCTTAAAAATCGATCCTGCAGCCTTAACTCGGCATTTCAAACTTTTAGAAGAGCGCGGTTATGTTCAACGGAGCCGCAATCCCAAAAATCAACGAGAGGTTCTAGTGAATGTCACGAATGTTGCAAAAGAGCAGCTTTTGCATGAGCCACCGACCTATCATGTAAATGTCAAAAAGCAAATGGAAAAAGTTCTCTCGAATGATGAGAAAAGGACGCTGAGCACTTTATTAGAAAAACTTGTATCTGGCTTAGATCAGATTACCGTGGAAAAACATTAGAAAGAAAAAATTATGTCACTCATTACTACTATATTAGCTACACTTGTCGCACTGGAACACCTCTATATTTTTTATCTAGAAAGTATCGCTACCCAGTCAGACAGCACCAGCCGAGTCTTTAATATGACAAAGGAAGAATTATCTCGCCCGTCCGTTACTTCCTTGTTTAAAAATCAAGGGGTTTACAATGCCTTTTTAGCTCTTTTCCTACTATATGGCTTGTATATTTCACATAATTTAGAAATTGTGACCGTTTTTATTTTGTTTGTTATCGGGGTTGCAGCGTATGGTGCAGCCACAGCTAACAAGAAAATCATCTTGACTCAAGGCGGACCTGCGATTTTAGCTATTCTAAGCATTTTATTGTTTAAATAGCACCAAATATTAACCATTATAAAAATATAAATTAACCACCGTTAATAGTTTGTGCTATAATATATAGTAGAAATAATTCTACAATAGAAAGAATGATAGAAATGTCAGACAAAAAGGTTTCCTTAAGTGAAGTTAACCAAAGTATTGTAACGCCTAAAAACGCTGGTTTCTTTCGTACTTTATTAGCTTTTTCAGGGCCGGGAATGCTGGTTGCCGTTGGTTATATGGATCCGGGAAATTGGATTACAAGTGTTGTAGGTGGTGCTACCTATCGTTATTTGCTCTTATCAGCTGTCTTGGTTTCTTCTGTAATGGCTATGCAGTTACAACAAATGGCGGGAAAATTAGGAATTGTCACAAGGATGGATTTGGCACAAGCCATTGCGGCTCATACGTCAAAGCCAGTTCGCTATCTCCTTTGGGTTATTACAGAGTTGGCTTTAATGGCAACGGACTTGGCAGAAGTCATCGGTGCAGGGATTGCGCTTCATTTACTATTTGGCTGGTCTTTGCTATTTTCGATTCTGATTACAGTCTTTGATGTTTTCTTGTTGCTTTTTTTGATGAAATTAGGCTTTCGTAAGATTGAAGCAATTGTTGGAACGCTGATTTTAACTATTTTATTGATTTTCTTATATCTGGTAATCCTTGCAAAGCCCAATCTTCATCATATTTTATCAGGATATTTGCCAAACGTGGCAGCTTATCAACATACGGCTAGTAAAAATGGAACGTCCGTTTTGACCTTGGCACTGGGCATTGTAGGGGCAACGGTTATGCCGCACAATTTGTATTTGCACTCTTCTATCGCCCAAACGCGAAAAGTTAACTACAAGGCTAAACAATCTGTACATGAAGCTGTACGGTTTATGACGTGGGACTCGAATATTCAATTGAGTTTGGCTTTTGTGGTTAATTCTTTGCTGTTGATTTTAGGAGCAGCTTTATTCTTTGGTCATGCGGATAAAATTGGTGCTTTTTCTGCAATGTACAACGCCTTAAAAGACCCTCAAATTGCTGGAGCTATTGCTAGCCCGATCCTCTCAACGCTCTTTGCAGTCGCTTTGTTAGCTAGTGGTCAAAACTCAACAATCACAGGAACCTTAACGGGACAAATCGTGATGGAAGGCTTTTTAAACATGAAGCTGCCGCCGTGGTTTCTTCGCTTGGTAACTCGCTTACTAGCTCTTTTACCGGTTGTGATTGTTGCTATTTTATACGGAGACAAAGAACAGGTGCTAGACAATCTTTTGGTCTATTCCCAAGTCTTTCTTTCTGTCGCTTTGCCATTTTCAATCTTTCCACTCGTGTATTTCAGCTCTAATAAAAAGCTCATGGGCGAATTTGTCAACAGCAAATGGAATACCTACTTAGCTTATGCCGTTTCTATTTTATTAACTATTTTGAATGTAAAACTTGTGGTTGATCTTTTTTAAAAATTTGTCTATCAGTTCAATTTTCTCTAGAATAAATGGCTTAAAAGCGCTATAATGAAAGTGGAAAGATTCTCATATACGGAGGTGTCAAGATGGACGAATTGAAAAAAGTTTTGCTGGCAGGAATTGGATTGACTTCCATGACTTATGATAAAGCTACCGAATTTGTCAAAGAATTGATTGCCAAAGGTCGCTTAACGGTGGATGAAGGCAAACAGCTTCAGTCAGAGCTAAAGCGCAAAGTAAATGAAAAAACGGCTGAAAGTCCAGAGGAGCAATCCGATGATGTATATGCCACCAAGCAAGATATTGAACGACTAGAAGATAAACTAGATCAGCTACTCAAAGGATTTTCAAAAACAGAAGAATAATCTTCCTGATAACGCAGTCACAACTTTATAAAGGCTGCGTTTTTTGCTAAACTAAAAGTAGGATTTGAAAGAAAAAATAATGATAACAAGCAGAATGAGGATAACCTTATGGCAAATAAACGCTTACGAGAGATTCTAACAGCCTTTAGTGCAGTCGGCTGGTCCAATTTGAAAGATCGAAAAAAACCGTTGGACGAGAAAAAAGCTCCCAAGCAATTGCGAGAAGCTTTTGAACAACTAGGACCCAGTTTTGTAAAAATCGGTCAAATTTTATCTACCCGTAGTGACTTATTGCCAGAAATCTATATCAAGGAATTGAGCAAGCTGCAAGATGACGTCAATCCTTTGGACAAAGAGACGGTCATGGCTGCGATTGAAGATGAGTTAAAGCGTCCGATTGAGCAACTCTTTTCAGATGTTTCACAAGAGCATTTGGCGAGCGCTTCCGTGGCACAAACTCATCGTGCTGTTTTGTTAAATGGCGATGAAGTAGTACTGAAAATTCAGCGTCCGCACATTCAAGAGCAAATTACAGAAGACCTTGCTCTTCTGGTTCGTTTAGCCCGTCATTTTCCCAAACATTTGCTGCCCATGGTGGATTTACCAAAGATTTTGCAACAGTTACAGACAACATTGCTGAACGAAATTGACTTTCGCAACGAAGCTAAGTACATGGATGAGTTCGCCCAATATAATCAAGATATTCCTTGTGTTGGAGTGCCAAAAGTCTATCCAGAGTTTACCACTCCGCACTTGATTGTGGAGGAATATATTCCAGGTGTCCGTATCAATCAATATGCTGTTTTACAAGAAGCGGGTTACGATTTGGCAGATATTGGTCAGAAACTTATGTTGAGCTTTATCAAGCAGGTATTTAAAGATGGATTCTTTCATGGTGATCCACACCCCGGCAATCTCTTGATTCATGAAGGAAAGATTTATTTTATTGATTTTGGGATTATGGGAGAATTGGAAACGGGTTTTCGTATGTCTCTAAACGACATGTTGTCTAGCTTTACGACACAGGACATTGACTCGATGACGCAGGCTATTCTGACCATTACGACGGCTAGTGAACCAATCAATAAATTACAACTAGAGCAAGATGTTGAACGCATGTTGACCAAGTATGGCAATTTAGAGTTGGGCTCCTTATCTATTACAGATATGTTTGAGGACGTAGTGGCGGTTTGTACACGTCATCATTTGCAAGTACCATCCCAGATGACTATTTTGGAAAAATCTGCCTTGCAAATTGAAGGTCTCTTTCGCGAGCTAGCTCCTAATATCAATCTGATGACACTCGCCAAGCAATATTTCCTTGAAAATATGAAGTCAGATATTCTACACCAGACTTTGAGTTACGATTCTTTCTTAATCGAACTACTTTACTTGCTACGGCATGGAAAAAGTATTCCGCGACGACTACACCAACTTGTGGAGCAAGTGGTGAACGGTCGCTTGGTTGTCAACCATGACTTAATTGACTACAATCAACGATTTCGGCGTATTGAATCCTTAGCCAATCGTCTTGTACTAAGCCTTGTCTTCTTAGCTTTATTACTGACAGGAGGGATTTTAACCCTTAATCCAGACATACTGTTTTTAGCAAAATTTCTGTTAACATTAGCAGGATTGGTATTAGTGTGGTTATTCTATCTTATCATCTGCTCCACAAAAAAATAACATAAAAAGTGAGCGTGACAACTTACTTCTTCATCCGTTTTTCAAGCTCAGAAGAGCTATGGGAGATGAGACTATGAACTAAGAATTTTCAAGATTAGTTCGGTTTCACTCCCTTTCTTTATCTTCCAAACTGTTTGTAACGATCAGTTTGTCATTAGAGGAAGTTTGCTTGAAACAAACATAGTCTGTGAGAGGGAAATGAATCAACTTTAAAAAGGTTTCTGCAAATTGTTCAGGAGGGGTAGGTTCAGGTTGGGTAATCCAAATTTCGATAAAGATCAAAATTCGTGGGACAAGAACTTGAGCAGCCTTTTCTTTTGGAATGTTTAATGTTTGATAGTCAATCGTAATATGTTGTTCAATCCATTGTCCATAGGTATTTCGTAAAAATTCCCTCCAATATGGATCTGCTGCTGTTGTAAAAAGACAGCTGATTTGTTTTCGGTGGGTGTATAAGATAGGAATCACTACCTCTGCAAAAAAGACAAAAGGATCAGGATAAACTTTCTTATCATAAGTTTGAAAAATCATTCGAAATTCAGCATCAAGTTCTTTATGAATATAGTCTAGAATTTCATGATTTCCATTGAAATGACGTTTGTAAATGGCTTGTCTTGAAATTCCAGCCTTTTTGGCAATTTCTGCTAAAGAAAAATGCATTTTATTTGGATGTTCCATAGCAAGCTCAAAAAAAGCCTCTAGAATTTTTTCTCTCGTATTAAGTACCATCTTGCTCCCTCCTTATAAATATTCTAATTTAAAAAATATATGTAGTCTAGCAAAACCATCGAAAAAAGTTTACATTTTGTAAACCACCTGCGAGATATCCTGTTGTATATCAATGGGGTGTTTAAAACTTTACAGTTTGTCAAGAAATAGAACTAAAATATAGAGCATTTTGCTTGAAAGGACTATAAGGTGGTTGATATAATGGTATTAGTGGAGTTTTGTACTTTTGTACAAAGTCCTGAAAAACCAAAGAAAGGAAATCGTCATGATTAAAAAAGCGATGAATCTTGTTGGGGTTGCATTATTGCTGGCTTCAACAATCTTATCACCAGCTAGTGCTGTTGCTCAGACATTGTCGAATCAATCTTCTACAGTGACAACTCAGTCATCTCCGAAAACAGGAACGACTGAACAGCCAACGTCTCCTACTGAGTCAACGCAAAAGACAGCAGATACTAGTTCTAGTCAGGGGCAGCAGCCTGCTACTGAGAATAAAGCGGAAGCTAATTCAAATGAGCAGGAAAATAAGCCAAGCACCTCAAAAGAAGAAAGCTCTGATGCTAGCCAAGTAAAAGAAGATACATCTTCACAAAAAGCTAGTAAGGTAGAGGAAAAGAGTGAGACTCAGCCAGGAGCTCCACCGAGAAGTAAAAGAACACGGAGAGCAATTGCTGGACCGAAGCCTATTGATGATGTGATTACAGACTTCTCTATTACTGATAATGGAGGTCATGATTTAAATCACAAGCTAGATAAATGGGAAACATTTCGCTTAAACGCCAAGTTTAGCTTGCCAAATAATGGTGTTAAAGCAGGAGACTACACTACGATTGCTTTGCCAGACAAGTTAGCTTTTGGTGATGTTAAGCCGTTTGAATTAAAAGATACAAAAGATCAAGTCGTTGCAAAAGCTGTGATTGATCCTCAAACTAGAACAGTAACATTAACCTATACAAAGTATGTAGAAAATCACTCTAATGTAACAGGTAGCTTTTATTTTTATGCCCGAGTTAATCATGAAATCGTGAAAGAAGAAACTGATGTGAATTTTGATATATCTGTTAATGGAAAGGTGAAATTTCACAAAAAAGTTGGGTTTAAAGGAGTTGGAAAAGCTGAAAAGACAGACATCACCAAATCTGGTTGGTTTGATGCTCAAAAGGGTATTCACTACAAACTTCCAATTAACCGTTCAGGGAAAAATATTCCCAATGCAGTTGTTAAGGACACATTTGGGACTCCTGGTGTAACTTACATTCAAAGTACTTTTAAAATTTATAAAGGGAAATGGGTTGCAAACCATGACAAATGGGAATTTAAAAATATGGAAGATGTTACCAATCGATTTCATGTTGAATTCTCAAACAATTCGTTTTCTGTTAACTTAGGAAATATAAAATCTGATGAAGGTTATCAGATAGAGTATGATGCTAAAGCAAGCTATGAGTTAACTGATGGGGAGATTCTCGAGAACAAGGCTTCTTTATTGTCTAATGATAGGGAAATTAGCCATGTTGGCTTTAGGAATACTTATCAGGCAGCAGGTGGTAAAGCTGAAGGTTATGTTTATTCCATCAAACTCCATAAACAGGATGAGAAAACAGGACAAGCCTTAGCTGGTGCTCGATTTAAAGTAACACGTGATCGAAATGGTCAGGTAGTCGGTGAATATGAGACTGATGCGAATGGTGATGTCACGATTCCTAAGCTGCTGAAAGATAACTACACTATTGAGGAAATTAAAGCTCCAGACGGATACCAAAAATCAACTGAAAAGATTAGTGTGAAACCAACTGACTTTGGGACAGATAAAGTTTATAGACCGACAGTTACCAATAAGAAAAACGAAAAAGTTTCTGCTCAACTTCAGGTTCAGAAAGAGTTAATCGGCCGGAAACTGAAGGATCAAGAATTTCAATTTGAATTGAAGAAAGATGGGGAACAAAACCCACTTCAAACAAAATCAAATGATGCTGACGGTAAAGTAACATTTGATGCTCTTGAATTTACTGAAGAAGGAACTTATAACTATACTATTTCTGAAAAACGTCAAGACCATCCTGAAAAGGGAATTTACTATGACCCAAATGATATTCAAGTTACAGTAAAAGTTTCAAGAAATCAAGAAGGTAAATTAGCTACAGAAGTTACTTATCAAGGAAATGGTGCAAATGGACAGTTAGAGAAAAAAGACACCTTCACAAACCACTATATACCGGATAAGACAAGTACAAAACTTGCTGTAACTAAAAAATTAGTTGGCCGAGATCTTCAAGATGGTGAATTCGAATTTGAACTGAAAGATCTACAAAACAACAACAAAATTTTGGAAACTGTAAAAAATAAAGCAGATGGTAAGGTTGAATTCAAAGAGATTGAATATACTAAAGCCGGAACCTACAATTATACTATTACAGAAAAATCGGGTAATGTTGCTGGTGTAGAGTATGACCCTAATCTTATTTCAGTTACGGTAAAAGTTGAAGATCAGGGCGGTCAGCTGAAAGTCACCAAAGTGACGTATTCAGAAGCTAATAAAGAGATCGAAAATCCAACTTTTATCAATCGATATACTCCAGGAAAGACTTTTGCTCGATTAGAAGTGAATAAAATTCTGACAGGCCGTCAGCTGCAAAAAGATGAATTTGAGTTTGAGTTGAAGAACGATGACACAGGAGTTGTTGAAGATACTGCGAAAAACAACACTGATGGTAAAGTGACCTTCAAAGAATTAGAGTATAAAAAAGCAGGTAACTACCACTATACCATTACAGAGAAAAAAGGTCAGTTAGGTAGCATTACTTATGATACGAAAGAAGTGAAAGCTACTGTCAAAATTACAGATGACGGAAAAGGCAAACTCCATTCTGACATTATCTATGAAAAAGATGATACCACTTTCAACAACACCTATACACCTCAAGCTACTTCTGCAACCTTCGATGTGACCAAAGAACTCACGGGTCGCAAACTGAAAGCGCAAGAATTTGAGTTTGAGTTGAAGGAAGATGGTAAGCCAAACGTTCTTCAAACAGCTAAAAATGATGCTCAAGGAAAAGTTCAGTTCCAAGCTATTACCTACGATAAAGCAGGTGACTACCACTACACCATTACAGAAAAAAATAATGGCCTGACAGGGGTTACTTATGACTCGAGCGAAGTCAAAGTCACAGTTAAAGTAACGGATGATGGTAAAGGGAAACTAAGTACTACCGTGACTTATGACGGTGGTAAAAAGACCTTTAAGAATACGTTCACACCAAAAGAAATCACAGTACCACTACAAGTGACAAAAACTTTAACTGGTCGCAATCTACAAGATGACGAGTTTGAGTTTGAGCTGTATGATGGAAAAGATAATAGTTTACTTCAAACAGTTAAAAATAAAGCGGATGGTACGATTCCTTTCACAGCTCTTAAGTTCACCAAGACTGGTCTTTACAACTACCTTATCAAAGAGAAAGCTGGTAAGGTTCTAGGTGTTGACTACGATAAACAACCAATTAAGGTTACCATTCGTGTTCAACAAGAAGAGGATGGACAGTTGATTTACAATATCGTCTACCTCGGTCTTGACGAGAGCGGTAAAAATCAAATTTCTAAACAAAGCTTTACAAATAAATATACTGCCAAAGGTACCGATGCTACTTTCTCTGTCACGAAGAAATTAACCGGACGTGCTTTGAAGGATGGCGAGTTTAGTTTTGATCTGAAAGAAGATGGCAAGGCAGATGTTCTTCAAACCAAGAAGAATGATAAATATGGTAAGGTTCAATTTGATGCAATCAAGTATCAAACTGTTGGTACTCACAAGTACACCATTACTGAGAAAAACACAGGATTGGGTGGTGTGACTTACGACACCAAGACCATCAAGGTAACAGTTGAAGTCACTGATAATGGTAAAGGTCAGCTTGTTTCAAAAGTAACCTATGAAAACAATGACCAAACTTTCAACAATACATACTCTAGTCAAAAGGTTAGTGCACAACTAAGCGTGACTAAAGAACTGACAGGTCGTGCATTAAACGATCAAGAGTTCGAATTTGAATTAGTCGGATCTGATGACAACGTTCGTCAAACGAAGAAAAATGCAACAGACGGTCGTGTTACTTTTGATGCGATTGACTATACAAAAGTCGGAACTTATCATTACACCATCAAAGAGAAGGACAATGGCTTAGGCGGTGTAACTTACGACAAGAAAGAAATCAAGGCGACTGTAAAAGTCACTGATGATGGCAATGGTCAGTTAGTTGCCCAAGTATCTTACGATACAGCTAATCCAACCTTCCGCAATACTTACCTTGCTAAGGAAACAACTGCGACATTAGAAGCGAACAAAGTGCTAACTGGTCGCGAATTGAAAGCGAATGAATTTGCCTTTGACTTGATTGATCCAAACGGTAAAGTGGTGGATACCGTTAAGAACGCTAAAGATGGTAAGATTTCATTTAAAGAGTTGACATTCAAAACAGCTGGAACTTATACTTATACCATTAAAGAACAAGCTGGTGCTTTAGGCGGTGTGAAATATGACACCAAAGTAATCAAAGCAACAGTCACTGTCACGGATGATGGTAAAGGTCAACTACATACAACAGTTGCTTATGAAAACAACCAAAACACCTTCACGAATACTTATTCAGCAGATAAAGCCACTGCGACACTTTCTGCTAAGAAGCTATTAGAAGGTCGTAACCTCAAAGAAGGGGAATTTGAATTTGAACTGACTGGTACAGACGATCAAGTTCGCCAAACGAAGACAAATGCACAAGATGGTAGCGTCACTTTTGATACCATTGAGTATACTAAGGTAGGTACTTATCACTACACCATCACCGAAAAAGATACGAAACTCGGTGGTGTGAAATATGACACCAAAGTGATCAAAGCGACAGTCACTGTTACAGACGATGGTCAAGGCCGCTTAGTAACAAAAGTTTCTTATGAAAAAGATGATCAGACCTTCAAGAACACTTATTCCGCTGCAAAAACAAACGCACAACTCTCTGTTAAGAAAGCCTTGACAGGTCGTGCTTTGAAAGATGGCGAGTTTGAGTTTGAATTGAAAGGTCAAGATGATAAAGTTACTCAAAGCAAGAAGAATGCTCAAGACGGTAGTGTCACTTTCGATACGATTGAGTACACGAAAACTGGTACTTATCATTACACCATCACCGAAAAGAACATCAGACTAGGCGGTGTAACGTATGATAAGAAAGTGATTAAAGCAACCGTAACCGTAACAGATAATGGTCAAGGTCAATTGGTAGCACAAGTTGCCTATGAACAGAATGACCAAACCTTTACGAACCAATACCAAGCTGCTCCAACGGATGCTCAGCTTTCAGCTAACAAGCAATTAAGTGGTCGTGACCTTAAAACTGGTGAATTCAGTTTTGAACTAAAAAATGACAAGGACGAAGTGCTTGAAACGGTGACAAATGATAAGGACGGTAAAATTACCTTTAAGAAGTTGACTTATACAGCAGTTGGTACTTATCAGTACACGATTACCGAAAAAGATACGAAGCTTGGCGGTGTGAAATATGACACTAAGGTAATCAAAGCAACCGTTACTGTGACCGACAATGGCGCAGGGAAACTGGTAGCAACTGTATCTTATGATACAAAAGATCGTGTCTTCAACAATACTTATACGGCAGATTCAGTCCAAGCAACGGTTGAAGTAACTAAGAAATTGGTCGGTCGTACCTTGAAAGCAAATGAATTTGAGTTTGTATTGAAGGATGAAAGAGGTCAAGTGCTTCAAACGAAGAAAAATACCGCAGATGGTTCGGTAAACTTTGATGCTTTTGAATACAAAACAACTGGTACCTACCATTACACGATTGCAGAAAAGGATACAAAACTTCAAGGAATCACTTATGATAAGAAGGTGATTAAGGTGACAGTAACAGTCACAGATGATGGTAATGGTCATTTGGTTGCCAAAGTAAGTTATGACAAGAACATAAAGACATTTGAAAATCGCTATACTCCACCAAAGAAAGGTTTGCCTAAGACAGGTACGGTCATTCATACAGTAGCTATTTTCATTGGTTTGATTGTTTTGGTCGGTGCAGTTTATCTCATCAAGAAGAAATCTTGATAAAATCAAGACTTCAGAAAAATAATAAGTTTAAATTGGGAATCTAGAGAGCATTCTCCTCCGAAATGGGGGCTCTTTAGATCCCCTTTTTGGTGCCTAGAGCATAGAATGTGAAAAGAAAAAGGAAGAGCTGTTTCCTAGAGAAAATGGACTTAGAAAAGTTATACAAAAATTTAGAGAATACTTAATCCTTTTCGTGGAAACTATGCTGAAATTTTCACTTGACTCTTTTTTTCTTTATGATATACTTAACTAGTAAAGAATTAACTGGTTAATCAGAAAAGGAGCAACATGAGTCAATTAGCACATGAAATGGATCATTTCTTAAATGAAATCATTTTAAAAGCCGAGAATCAGCATGAGATTTTGATTGGTTCTTGTACAAGTGGAATGCCTTTGACAAATACTCAAGAGCACATCTTGATGTTGCTGTCTGAGGAGTCGTTGACAAACTCAGAGTTGGCGAAGCGCTTAAACGTCAGTCAAGCAGCTGTAACAAAGGCTATCAAATCGCTCATCAAACAAGAAATGCTGGAACCTTTCAAGAATCAGAAAGATGCGCGTGTTATTTTTTATCGGTTGACAGAATTAGCGAAGCCAGTTGCCGCGGAGCATCATCATCATCATCAGCATACATTGGAAATTTACGAAAAAATCGCCAATCAATACACTCCTAATGAGCAAGCTACCATTCAAAAATTCTTGGAAACCTTAGTAGGAGAAATCGGAAAATGAGATATATCACAGTTGAAGATTTGTCCTTTTATTATGATAAGGAGCCTGTGTTGGAGCATATTAACTATTATGTGGATAGTGGTGAGTTTGTGACTTTGACAGGTGAAAATGGAGCAGCAAAAACGACCTTGATCAAGGCTAGTCTTGAGATTTTGCAGCCTCGATTTGGTAAGGTGACGATTTCTAAGACGAATACAGCTGGCAAGAAGTTGCGGATTGCTTATCTGCCGCAGCAAATCGCTAGTTTTAATGCGGGTTTTCCAAGCACCGTCTATGAATTTGTTAAATCAGGTCGGTATCCGCGTAAAGGATGGTTTCGTCGTTTGAATGCGCATGATGAAGAACATATCAAGGTCAGTCTGGACGCCGTTGGCATGTGGGAACATCGAGACAAGCGGATTGGCTCGCTTTCGGGTGGGCAAAAGCAGCGGGCGGTCATTGCGCGCATGTTTGCTTCGGATCCGGATATTTTTGTATTGGATGAGCCGACAACGGGGATGGATGCTGGTAGCAAGGATGAATTTTATGATTTGATGCACCACAGTGCGCATCGGCATGGCAAGGCTGTGCTGATGATTACGCATGATCCAGAGGAAGTTCGAAAATATGCGGACCGCAATATTCATTTGGTGCGAAATCAAGATTCGCCATGGCGGTGCTTCAATGTTCACGAGAGTGATCAGGAGGTGAGCCATGTTTAATTTATTGTCTTATGACTTTATGCAGCGGGCTTTTCTAGCAGTGATTGCTATGAGTCTGTTTTCGCCGGTTTTAGGAACTTTCTTGATTTTACGTCGTCAGAGTTTGATGAGTGATACGCTCAGCCACGTGTCGCTTTCGGGGGTTGCTTTTGGCTTGGTGCTAGGCATCTCACCTACGATTTCAACTGTCATTATTGTGATGATTGCGGCAGTCTTCTTAGAATACCTGCGGACAATCTACAAGGATTTTATGGAAATCGGAACGGCAATTCTGATGTCTACAGGACTTGCCATTGCTTTGATTGTGATGAGTAGGGGCAAGAGTTCCAGTTCTATGAGTTTGGATCAGTATTTATTTGGCTCTATTGTCACGATTAGTACGGAGCAGGTGATTTCACTCTTTATTATTGCGGCAATCGTACTTGTGTTGACTTTTCTCTTCATTCGACCAATGTATATTTTGACCTTTGATGAGGATACAGCTTTTGTGGACGGACTGCCTGTTCGTACCATGTCTATTCTGTTTAACATTGTGACAGGTGTTGCCATTGCCCTCATGATTCCAGCGGCAGGTGCCTTGCTGGTATCAACCATTATGGTGTTGCCGGCAAGTATTGCTTTGCGGTTGGGGAAGAACTTTAAAACTGTTATCTTGTTGGCAAATATCATCGGCTTCTTAGGTATGATTGCTGGTTTGTATATTTCGTATTATGCAGAAACGCCAGCCAGTGCAAGTATTACCATTATTTTTGTCGGCGTATTTTTACTAGTAAATTTATTGAAAAAATTTATCAAATAGGAGTAAGAAATGAAGAAAATTGGTCTATTAGTAGCAAGTTTACTGAGCATCTTTTTAGTGGCTTGTTCCAATCAAAAAAGTGCAAATGGGAAATTAAATGTTGTCACAACATTTTACCCGATTTATGAATTTACCAAGCAAGTGGCAGGCGATACTGCCAATGTCAAACTCTTGATTGGTGCAGGAACAGAACCACATGAATATGAACCTTCTGCTAAGGCGGTTGCAACGATTCAAGATGCAGATACTTTCGTTTATGAAAATGAAAACATGGAAACTTGGGTGCCAAAATTGCTTAAAACCTTGAAAAAAGGTAAAGTGAATGTGGTGAAGGCGACTGGGAAGATGTTGCTACTGCCTGGTACAGAAGAGGAAGAAGACCATGATCATGGGAGCGAAGGACATCATCATGAATACGATCCTCATGTATGGTTATCACCAAAACGTGCCATTAAAATGGTGGAGAATATTCGCGACAGCTTAAGTAAACGCTACCCAGATAAGAAAGTCACTTTCCAAAAGAACGCAGCAGCCTACATTAAGAAATTAGAAACTCTGGATAAAGAATACGCAGCGGGATTGGCAAATGCCAAACAAAAGAGTTTTGTGACACAGCACGCAGCCTTTCGTTATTTAGCGTTAGACTACGGTTTGAAGCAAGTGCCTATTTCAGGACTTTCACCAGATAGTGAGCCTTCAGCGGCACGTTTGGCTGAATTGACAAAATATATTAAGAAAAACAATATCAAGTACATTTACTTTGAAGAAAATGCTTCTCAAGCACTGGCATCTACTTTGGCAAAAGAAACGGGTGTGAAGCTGGATGTGCTCAATCCGCTTGAAAGTTTAACAGAAAAACAAACCAAGGACGGGGCAGACTACATTTCAATCATGAAATCCAACCTGAAAGCCTTGAAAAAGACAACCGATCAAGAAGGCGCTGAAATTTCTGCTGAAAAAGAGGAAAATACAAAGACCGTACAAAATGGCTACTTTGAAGATAGTGCTGTTAAAGACCGTACGTTGTCTGACTACGCTGGTCAATGGCAATCCGTTTATCCATATTTGCAAGATGGAACTTTAGACCAAGTCTTTGATTACAAAGCAAAATTAAGCGGTAAGATGACAGCTGCTGAGTACAAAGCGTATTATGAAAAAGGCTACAAGACAGATGTGTCTCATATCAATATCACAGATAAGACTATGGAATTTGTAGTCAACGGACAAAAGAAGAAATATACTTATAAATATGTTGGTAAGCATACATTGACGTACTCTAAAGGAAACCGAGGCGTGCGTTTCATGTTTGAAGCGACAGACCCAGATGCAGGTAAGTATAAATACGTTCAATTTAGCGACCATAATATTGCACCAACGAAAGCAGCGCATTTCCATATCTTCTACGGCGGTGAAAGCCAAGAAGCCCTCTTTAACGAATTGGAAAATTGGCCAACTTACTACCCAACGAAATTAAGCGGACAAGAAATCGCTCAAGAAATGCTTGCGCATTGATAAAACCACAAATTTCTATACAGAAAGAGAAAAATCGAGTTGAGCAATCTTCTCGATTTTTTGCTTGACAATTGTTGATTACAGATGTAAACTATAAAAGAATAAAAAATTACAATTGTAATCAGAAAAGAGATGAGAGAGAATGGAACAACAAAATATCAGTCAGGCAGAATGGCAGGTCATGCGCGTTTTGTGGGCGTATCCTCATAGCAGAAGTACTGAGGTGGTGGAGCGTTTAGAAACTGATTTTGATTGGAAACCGGCTACTGTTAAAACCTTACTTAATCGTCTGAAAACCAAAGAATTTATTTCAATGGAAAAGATTGAGGGGAAATTTTACTATGATGCGTTAATTTTAGAAGATGAGCACTTGGAAAATAGTTGGCGTACCTTGCTTGACAATATGTGCAATACCAAGCATGGTGATTTAGTAGTTTCAATACTAGAAAGCAATCAATTCAGTCAAACAGATTTATCTCGAATCCTAGATGTTGTAAAAGAAAAGCAGGTACAAGCGCCGGAGACGATTCAGTGCAATTGTCCACCAGGTCAATGTACTTGTGGCGCGCATTGCCAAGATGACACGAATCAATCAAAAATGGCGGAGTAAGAAATGGAAAAAGACAAAAAAGAGTATAAATTATCCGGTATGACCTGTGCAGCTTGCGCGATGACCATTGAAATGGCCGTCAAGGAACTTCCAATGGTTGAGGAAGCTACTGTGAACTTGGCGACGGAAAAATTGACAGTTTTTCCCAAAGAAGGATTTGCAAGCGAGCAAGTCTTAGAGGCTGTGAAAGAAGCGGGTTACCAAGCGGTAGAAAAAGGGGAACAAAAGCAGTCTGATTATGCGAAGCAAGTCGCGGAAAAGCAAGAAAACGTGCGCAAAATGGCGCGTCAGATTTGGTTTGCGGCAGGAGCGACCGTGCCACTCCTCTATATTTCAATGGGGAGCATGATTGGCTTGCCGTTACCCTCCTTTTTAGATCACATGACGCATCCCATTGCCTTTGTATTGGCGCAATTTTTCCTTACTTTGCCAGCGATTTGGGTTGGTCGCGGTTTTTATGTACGTGGTTTTCGGAATTTGGCAAAACGGCATCCGAACATGGATAGTTTGATTGCTGTAGGAACGAGTGCAGCCTTTCTGTATAGTTTGTACTCGGTCGTTCAAGTTTTGCTGGGGCATCATACTTTTGTACACCAGTTGTATTTTGAATCAGTTGGTGTGATTATCACTCTTGTTTTACTGGGGAAATATCTGGAAGACAATGCCAAAGGACGAACCTCACAAGCGATTCAAAGTTTGATGAGTTTGGTACCCGACCAAGCGACCGTTATTCGCTATGGCGAAGTCGTAACAATTGATACAGAAGACATCAAGGTTGGAGATATTGTGCGGATTAAACCGGGAGAACGTATGCCAGTAGACGGTGTGGTTATCTCTGGACAAACCTATGTGGATGAGTCTATGATGACAGGTGAAAGTGTTCCTGTCGAAAAAAACGTCGGAGATGTGATTACCAGTGCCACTATGAATCAAACGGGTTCTATTGACTATGAAGCAACCAAAGTCGGTTCGGACACAACTTTAGCTCAGATTGTTCATTTGGTAGAGGAAGCGCAAGGCTCGAAAGCGCCTATTGCGGCTATGGCAGATAAGATCTCGCTCTATTTTGTACCAATTGTCTTGAGTTTGGCAGTTTTAGCAGCTCTGTTGTGGTACGTTCTGGCGGGAGAGAGTTTGCAATTCTCACTTTCTATCTTTATTGCGGTGTTGGTCATTGCTTGTCCTTGTGCGCTTGGCTTAGCTACTCCGACGGCTATTATGGTAGGTACGGGGAAGGGCGCTGAAAATGGCGTCTTGATTAAGTCAGGGCAGGCTCTTGAAGCGACTCATTTGGTAGATGTTGTCGTTCTGGATAAGACAGGTACGATTACCGAAGGGAAGCCAAGTTTGACGGATGTGTTGACTTTTGGTGATGTCACACGGGAAGAATTGCTACATTCGCTTGCAAGTAGTGAGCAACATTCAGAACATCCGCTGGCAATTGCTATTTTAGAAGCCGCTAAAGCGGAAGCTATACCATTAGCATCGGTAACAGATTTTCAAGCGATTTCAGGTAAAGGGATTGCAGCTCAAGTAAAAGCTCAAGAAATTCTAATTGGGAATGAAAACTTAATGAGACAATACCAAGTCGAGCTCGGAGAATATATCTCTGACTTGATTTCCTTATCGCATCAAGGAAAGACGGCTATGTTTGTCGCTTTGGATAGACAACTGGTGGGGATGATAGCAGTCGCTGACCAAATCAAAAAAA
>NZ_KV811159.1:86533-124415 GCF_001813035.1 Streptococcus sp. HMSC071H03
AAAAAAATAGCCGTAAAGCTATTGCTGAATTGCAAAAAATGGGCTTAGAAGTGGTGATGCTGACAGGGGACCGTGAGGAAACAGCTCAAGCCATTGCAAGAGAAGCTGGTGTCAATCAAGTCATTGCAGGAGTATTTCCAGACGGCAAAGCAGATATCGTCAAGAATTTGCAAGCGCAGGGGAAAAAGGTTGCCATGGTGGGTGACGGGATCAATGATGCACCTGCTCTGGTGCAAGCTGAAGTCGGGATTGCGATTGGTTCTGGAACGGATGTGGCTATTGACTCAGCCGACATTGTTTTGATGCACAGCGACCTTTTAGATGTGGTGACAGCCATTCGCCTCAGTCAAGCCACGATTAAAAATATCAAAGAAAATCTTTTCTGGGCTTTTGCCTACAATACCTTAGGAATACCAATCGCAATGGGTCTCTTATATGTATTTGGCGGTCCGCTGCTTAATCCTATGCTAGCCGGCCTTGCCATGAGCTTTAGCTCTGTTTCTGTCGTTACCAATGCACTACGTTTGCGGCGCTTTAAAATAAAATTATAAAAGGAGTTCATCATGAAACAAATTGTTACTTTAGAAAATATATCTTGTCAAAATTGCGTGAAGCATGTCACCGAGCACTTCCTAAAATTGGAAGGTGTATCGGATGTTCAAATTGATTTAGACACAAAGGCTGCTACTGTAACCACGGATCACATTTACAGCGCAGAAGACTACCAAGCAGCACTTGCTAAAACAATTTATAAAGTTGTTACTGTTGCATAATTAAAAACGGACAGGCAAATATACTGACGCTTGTCTGTTTTTAATTTTCTTTCTTTAATCCCTCTTCAAAACTTTCGGAAAAGGCTTCAATACTTAGTTTTTCAAGTGTGAAAGGGTGTGTGAACGTTAAGCGATGAGCATGGAGCATGAGACGTTTTGCTTTTTGCGGATTGTACAATGGATCGCCAACGATAGGATGCCCCTGATGAGCAAGGTGTACACGGATTTGATGAGTTCGCCCAGTTTTAAGTTGACACTTGATAAGGGTGTTGTTTCCAATTTCTTTGAGCTTAGTGACCTGCGTTTCAGCGTATTGACCGTTTTTGTTATCCACTAGCCGTTTTCGCCGATCGTGACGGTCACGCCCGATTTTATCTGTATAGATTTGACGTTTTTTGGGGAATACTCCTTGTACCAAAGCCCAATATTCACGCGAAATTTCCTTGTTTTCTAGCAATCGATTTAAGATTGGCAAGATAAAAGGATTTTTAGCAAAAAGGACAGCCCCACTAGTTTCCTTGTCCAAGCGATGAACGACATAGCACGTACTTCCAACATAAGCAGAGACATGATTTAAAAGCGCCAGCTCTGCCGGTTCATTGGCATGTGTTTTCATACCTTCAGGTTTATTGACAATGATGATGTGTTCATCTTGGTATAATTCTTCCACAAGATTAGCTTTGCCCATTAAAATAGACTTTTCTGGATAATCTTCTTCGTCAAAAATCAATGTAAATTTATCATGTGGGTGGATAATGCTCTGCCAGTTAATCGGTTTTTGATTGACGAAGACATGTTTTTTGATACGCAAAAAATGGCGAATCTTTCGTGGAATCAGAAACTGTTCTTCCAGCAGTTCTTTGACTGTCATCTCTGGCAGACCTTGTGGAATCGTAATTGTAAAATGCATGATTTTATTGTAACAAAATAGTAGATGATTGCAAATAGTCAGCTAACTCTTGAACAATTTCTTAAAGTTTTCTAAACGAAACGCTTGATAAGAGGTCCTTTCTTGTCTGGATATGGAGAAGGTGATAGAATAGGGATATGAAAAAATTGAGTGAATTATTTGAAATAGTAGTGAATCATTTTAAAAAGGAAAGTCCTGAGCGCAAGCATCAAGAGGTGACAGAGGCGGAAGAAAGCGAATCGCATTTGAGCCGTTCTGGAAAAAGTCGGAAAAAGCCGATTTCTCAACATCCATTTTGTCGATTTTGGCGTCGCTATCACCTGACGAAGATTGTCTTGATTTTGGGACTTGGTTTTGGCTTGGTGACAGGAGGCTATCTCTTTTATGTTGCCAAATCCACTAATGTGAATGATTTGCAGAATGCTTTGAAAGCAACGACATCTATTTATGATAAGGACGGCAAAAAAGCGGGCAGTTTGTCAGGGCAAAAGGGAACCTACGTAGAATTGTCCCAGATTAGCCCGAACTTACAACATGCCGTCATTGCGACAGAAGACCGTTCTTTTTATAAAAATAGTGGGATTAACTACGGTCGTTTTATCATGGCGATTTTGACTGCGGGACGTTCTGGCGGTGGATCCACCATTACGCAGCAATTAGCCAAAAATGCTTACCTATCTCAGGATCAGACTATTGAGCGGAAAGCAAAGGAATTTTTCCTTGCCTTGGAATTAACCAAGAAATATAGTAAGAATCAGATTCTCACCATGTACCTCAACAATTCTTACTTTGGAAATGGTGTATGGGGCGTAGAAGATGCCTCTAAAAAGTATTTCGGAGTATCTGCTAGCCAACTGACACTAGATCAAGCAGCTACCTTAGCAGGAATGCTTAAAGGACCGGAACTATATAATCCGCTTGCTTCTATCAAAAATGCAACCAATCGGCGCAATACCGTTCTGCAAAATATGGCAGCAGCAGGTTATATCAGTCAAAATACTGCGAACCAAGCAGCAGCAAATGGTTTGGGCAGTCAATTGGTAGATGCTTACACAGGAAAATCAGCAGATTATCGTTATCCGTCTTACTTTGATGCGGTTATCAATGAAGCAGTTCGAGATTATGGCTTAACAGAAGCTGATATTGTCAATAACGGCTACCGTATTTACACAGAGCTAGACCAAAATTACCAAGCTAGCATGCAAGTCATCTATGATCGCGAAGATTTATTCCCGCAAGCAGCAGACGGCACCAGAGCCCAATCGGGTAGCGTAGCGCTTGATCCTAAAACGGGAGGTGTTCGCGCACTTGTTGGGCAAATCAATAGTACCAGTGCCAATTTCAGAAGTTTTAACTATGCCACACAATCTTCAAGAAGCCCTGGCTCGACTATTAAGCCCTTAGCAGTTTACAGCCCGGCAGTTGATGCAGGCTGGTCCATCAATAAAGAGTTAGACAATAGCACAACAACGTATGGAACTTACACCGTGAACAACTATGGTGGGATTCAATCCAGTTCGACTGTGCCAATGTATCAGGCTTTAGCGCAATCCTTAAATATTCCAGCGGTTGCTGCTGCTAATGAATTGGGACTGAAAAAAGTTTTTGAATATGGTAAAAAATTTGGCTTGAATATGGATAAAGTGGATCAGACTCTTGGGGTGGCTCTCGGCAGTGGCGTAACAACCAATCCGCTACAAATGGCACAAGCCTACTCGACTTTTGCCAATAATGGTGTTATGAATGATGCTCATTTGATTACCAAAATCGAAAATGCTAGTGGACAAGTAGTCAAAACTCATAAATCAACTTCAACGCGAGTGCTTAACCGCTCAACAACAGAAAAAATGACCAGTATGATGCTGGGAACATTTACCAATGGTACCGGTGTTTATGCTGCTCCTTACGGCTATGACATGGCTGGGAAGACAGGAACGACAGAGACTGACTTTAACCCAGATTTATCAGGAGACCAATGGGTTATTGGTTACACGCCAGATGTGGTTATCAGTCAGTGGTTAGGTTTTCCAAAGACAGATGAAAATCATTATCTGACAGGCACCAGTGCCAATGAAGCTTCAGCTATTTTCCGAAGTGTGGCAAATAGTATCTTACCGTACACAAATGGTACGAAGTTCGGTGATGAAAATGCCTATGCAAAAAATGGTATTGCACCGGTTGATACGAGTGGTACAAATAACACTACGAATCAAAGTGACAATCGTTCAGATGTTTTGAAAGATGTGCAGGATAAAGCTAAGAACTTGGTTGACCAAGCTAAAAAAGCAATTGACGATGCTAAGATTTCTGAAAAAGCACAGAATCTTTGGGACACGGTTAAGAGTTGGTTCCAATAGACTTGTCAAAAATGGGCTTTCTTGATATAATAAACAAGATGGAGGCGTTATGGCACTAAAAAAAGCGAGTCTGGCGTGCACGGTTTGTGGATCGAGAAACTATTCAATCAAAGTGAGTAGTACGCCAAAACCAAAACGTCTGGAAGTAAATAAATATTGTAAACATTGCAGTAAATACACGATTCATAAAGAAACTAGATAGGAGAAAGTTGTGAAATTCATTAAAGATACATTTCAAGTATTAAAAGATACAACTTGGCCAACTAGAAAGCAAAGCTGGGTAGATTTTATCTCAGTTATGGAATACACAGCTTTCTTTGTCGTCATTATTTATCTTTTCGACTTACTTGTCACAAGAGGTTTGGTACGATTGTTAAATATCTTTTAAATTTTAGCCTGCTTGTTGTTTTATCAAGTAGGCTTTTATCTTTTATTATAAAAATAGCAGTAAAAAGATTGCATTTGCTATTTTTATGGTATAATAGGGCTAGAAAGAAACCGAAGCCCACAGGCTTTTTTATTTAGGAAAGGAAGAACTCATGGACAGTTTTGATAAAGGCTGGTTTGTCTTGCAGACATACTCAGGGTATGAAAATAAAGTAAAAGAAAATCTTTTACAACGTGCACAAACCTATAATATGTTGGAAAATATTTTGCGCGTAGAAATTCCAACGCAAACGGTACAAGTGGAGAAAAACGGAAAAACCAAAGAAGTTGAAGAAAATCGTTTCCCAGGTTACGTCTTGGTAGAAATGGTGATGACAGACGAAGCATGGTTTGTCGTACGGAACACACCAAACGTAACAGGCTTTGTCGGCTCACATGGAAACCGCTCTAAACCAACACCACTTTTGGAAGAGGAAATTCGCCAAATCTTGATTTCAATGGGACAAACCGTTCAAGAATTTGATATTGATGTGAAAGTTGGCGATACCGTACGTATCATTGATGGTGCTTTTGCAGATTATACGGGTAAAATCACTGAAATTGACAACAACAAAGTGAAAATGATTATTTCGCTATTCGGGAATGATACAGTTGCCGAAGTAAATCTAAACCAAATTGCTGAATTATAATCAAAAAGCAAGCTAGAATCAGTATATGCAGAAATTGATTCCTAGCGTGCTTTTTTATGCTATCTATTTTTATCCAAAATAATAAATTCATTCTAAAACTACTTGTCCACTATTTGCCCACCAACTTTATCAGATTTGATCTGATTTAACCTGACGGAAAATCAAAAAAGCCCGACTTTACGGGCTTTTCATTCGGTTAATTCCTGTTAAATTAGGTACTGAAAGGCGGTAGACGGATTTAACACCCTTGATTTATAAAGGTTTACGGGCATTTCGCCCCAAATTCGCCCCAAATTATGCAACTAAGAAAATATTTTTGATTTTCTCGTAATTTCTTTCTGCCAGAGCTTCCATCTGGTGTGTATAAATTTTCAATGTGATGTCTGGGCTTTCGTGTCCTAATAATTTTGAAATGGTAACTATATCAACCCCATTCAAAATCAAAAATGAAGCATATGTGTGCCGTAAAGAATGATTTCTAACTTTTCTACCCACGATTTTCTTAATCAATTTATTACAAGCTGAATTAGACACACCGAAGCAAACTCTATTCTTGATATTAGCTTGCCAATAATTTTTCTTATATTCACGAAGAAGTTCTATTGTATTTGCATCAATTGGGACTTTTCTTTTTGATGATTCATTCTTCAAATCTGCAAAATCTTGAGTATTTGAGTAGTCAAAACTCTTGTTAATGTCTATGATGCCACTTTTGAAGTCAATATCGCTCCAGGTTAGACCCATAGCTTCAGAAAAACGCAATCCTGTTACAGCAAGAAGGTAGAGGGTGAAATAGGATATATATTGGATGTTCTCTCTTGTGAGGACTAAGAGAGCCTTATATTCCCACTCCTCCAAAAAGTCATTTTCTTCATTTTTAGGCTCAATCTGAGATTTTACTTTGGCACCTTCTGCAAAATTAAAGGTGATAACTTGCTCCCTTACCGCAACTTTCATAGCCCCCTTTATTTGATAGTGGAATTTTTCAAGAGTTTCTTGAGCATATTTCTCACCAAACTCATTCAACTTTTTCTGGTAGTAAAGAGGTGTAATATCTTTGACCATCAAATCTTGGAAATAGGTTTTGATGTGCTTAAAGTTCTTCGAGTAAGTTTCCCAGGTCTTATCTTTTACATAAGGACGCTTATAGACCTCAGACCAAGTCTTGACAAAGTCATACAGAGTCACCTCACCATCAGTCAGAATATTTTGGGTCAATTTCTTTTCGACTTCCATTGCTGCTGCCTGAGCAAGTTTTTTAGTCTTGAATCCTCCCTTGGATTTTTGGCGGAACTTGCCTTTTTCATCTTTGTAAGATATGCGATATTCCCAGTTGTTATCCCTTTTACGATAATATGCCATTTGTTTTTTACCTCATTTTCTGTTAAAATGGGTATAAGAAAAGACTTGCCAGATTGGCAATTTTTCTTATACATGTTGCCTTACGCTCTCCTCGACCAAAATTTGAGCGTAGGGCTTTTTTTATTTATTTACAATTTTCATTTTGCTTTTATACTCTTGAGCGATAGTTGTGTGGGCATCATCCGAAACTTTTACGACCAACTCAAGATTGTAATCGTCACTATTCAGTGATCCATCTTTTGAAGCAAGCCATTCTTTAAACAATCTATTCTTTTCTTTTAATAGCTCGTTTGAAAGGTAGATTTTACGGCTTATACTCTCGTCTTTCCAAGCCTCTCCGACCCTTGCAGATACAAAATTTGCATCTCCTCCAGGTACAAAATCAATTTTATTACCTGAATCAAGAACCTCAGCATGCTCTTTAAAATACAAAGCAAATTCTCTTCCAAATTCATCTGTCATACGAAATGTCTTTTTACCTACTTGTTTTTCGGGAATTTTCGTTCCGCTTTTATTTAGAGTCCCGATAGCACCAAGAACTATGAAAACCATCAAAATAATAAACCAAAATCGCTTATAAAAAGGCTTTTTCTGCTTCTCTTTTTTTGATAATGACATAATTTTATCCTACCTTTATTAAATTATAAAATTCTTTTTTAACCATCATCTCGTCTGCGATGGTTTTTAATTTGTACTTTTCCATAAAATCAAGGTAATTAAATTGCTCCTTGTCTTCGCATACTTCTAATTCTGCTTCCATAAGATAATGGATCATGTGCCGATTTGCTTGTATCTCATACTTTTCTCTAAAAATTGAGTATAGATGCGGCAAGTGGCTTCTATGACCCAACTCATGCAAAATAGTCTTGACGCGATCTCCCTCAGTTATTCGGTCGCTGAGAAAGATGGTTCGTATTCCTGGTATGTAAAAAGCCTCGTCTTCGTAAAGCTCATCATCAAACACAAAGAAGTAAATACCTAGATTTGAGCAGAGTTCTTTTTCTGTCATAGACGACCTCTTACTATTTTCGCAAATAGATTTCTATGATATTTTGTATAGCTTTCTTGTCTTCGTCAGTCAACGGTTTGCCATTGAATCGCATGGCTGTATTTGCTAGTTGTTCAACGTCAACTTCCTGACCTTCAAAGTAAAATTTTTCTGGCTCACCAGCAATGGCTGGATTGTTGGTTCTGCCGAGCAAGTAGTCTGTACTGACTTGAAAATAATCAGCAATCTGTTGCAATCTTTCAGCAGAAGGTTGATTTCTTTTTAGACCATATAAAGAATTTTTCCCTAAACCCAGCTTATCTTCTAAACTATTTAAGGAAATCCCACTTTTTTCGCATAATGCTTTGACAATCTCAAAAGTAGAAAACATTGATTTTCCAGCCTTTCTAAGACATGACAAAAAATATTTTATAAAATACGCAAAAAACAGTTGACTTATCTTCGCGTTTGCGCTAAAATAGTTTTTGTAAGTTAATGAGTTAGTAAAAAACAAAGTTAAAACTTATCTACAAAAAATAGCTTTGGCGAGCAAGAAAATTGATAGATTATTGTGGTTTATCAAGGTTTTTAATTATGCTTTCATTTTAGCAGATACGCTAAAATGTGTCAAGCATTTTATAAAATAATTTACTAACTCTTTAACTCTATTAAAAATAAGAGGAGGATGCCACATGAGCCAGCAACATCGAAAATGGATTAACCTTGTAAAAGAGCGAATTGAAAAGCGTGGTTGGTCGCAAACAGATTTAGCGATTGTAGCCGGAGTTAGTCCATCAGCTATCACACAGCTTTTCAAAGACGGAAAAGGAAGCGACGACTTGAAACTGCGCATCAATAAAAAGTTGCGGATCACTGAGTCGTGGGAAAAATTTGAAGAGTAGGAGGGGGAAATGAGAGAAATCATATTCAGTGCCATAGTATCATCAATAATTTCAATACTGATGATGATTATTCAAATAAAGATGATAAAAAAATGGCTTGCCGATTTTTTCGACAAGCAAGATGAATGGTTAAAAATACATTTTGAAAATTTAGTCAAAAGATTGTTTTTATAAACAGACATTATAGAAATCTTCACCTAAAGGTGTAATATCTATAATCCCTTTTTCTACATGTAATTTTTCGTTGTTTTTAGCATTGATATACGATGTTTTATAAGCTGTGACTAAAGGGTTGCTTTCAAGTAATGTGTATTTTTCTTCTTTCGAAAGCCAAGTTGTGAAATCAACTTTAATCAAACCTAATCTTTCAAGGTTTGTAATAGAGGAAGCATTTCTATCAAAATCAAACATTGAATTATCAAGTGACGATTCTATTTCACCATCATGAGGAATAAAAATTAGTGGTTTTAAAGGGCTCCGACCCCCTGTTTCGAATTCCAGCAAATACTTAGCGACAGGACATCGTTTTCTTTGAGCAATAAACTTCAAATTCCTAGCATCTAAAGGACTGAGCTGTTTAATAATTTCAACAAAAGAATGATGCAATAACGAACTTTTTGAAGAATCAAATGATGCCGCTAATAGTGATGCAAAAATTTCTCGTATATCTTCTTCCTCGATATAAAATTTTGATGCTTCCAATGCAGGTCCTAATATACTCATTTTAGGTTCTTGTATATTTTCTACAGGTATTTGTTCGACTTTCTCAGTTAGTGATTCAATGTACTTCTCATTATCATATTTACGTTTTTCATTTTTTCGTAATAGGAAACTATCAAGAGAACCAAAAACATATTTCCATGCTTCATTAAAAGTGTTAGCAGGAGCCTCAGCTCCCTTTGTAGCCATAGTTGTTGCAAACGCAGTTAAGATTGTAGGTAACAAATCAGCCATAATACACCTCGTGTTTTTATTTTAATTATACCAAATTTAGAAAGGAAAAAGATGAGTCAACAACAGAAATTGTGGGTTGCTCTTGTAAAGGAGCGACTGTATAATTTGGGCTGGTCACAAACCCAGCTTGCAGAATCTGTAGGAGTTGCAAAAGCGACTATCCCAGATACGAGCCAACTCAATAACAAAGCCAATCAAACGGACTTCCTTAAAAGATGATGTTTTTACTCCATCAATAGTAAGTTCATTGATTTTTGTCATGCCTTTCCTCACTCTTTAAATACGGCAAAGGAAGTCGTCAGCTTAAACAAAAAATCTCTGAGATTCTAGAGATTGAAAGTGAGGAAAATTAAATGAGTAATGTTGCAGTAAATGTAGTTCGCATTGAACCTGATGCTTATGATGCGGCGGTAAAATTCGCAAATGAGAACGACTTGAAAATTAGCAAAGTCATCAGTATGTTTGTACGCTACGGCGTTGAAAATGTGGAATTAAAAGAAGTTGATGTTAGGACAGAGAAGTTCTACATTGGAGATCAAGTGATTAACTAGGAGGGACTATGGTAGTTAGTCGAGATATGACAGAGCTTGAAATTAAGGTTTTGAACGGTATCAAAAATGGTGCTAGTTTTGATTTGCCAATTCAAGCGAGTGAATTGAGAATTAGTCTTGGTCTCTCTAAGCGTATGCTGGAAGAAGTGATTGAAAGTTTGCGGGTGAATTTTAGGCAGCCGATTATTGCTAAAAGGACACAGCCAAGCGGATATTATCTTCCACGCAATGAAGAAGAGCGGCAGGCTGGTCTTGCGCCTTACAAACGACAAATAGAAACCGAGCAAAAGAATTTGGCAGCTGTGATGGCGGTTAATTTGGATGAATTCTGGCAACGAAAAAAGCCTGACGGCAATCAGGCTCAAAAATAAATATTACAAGAGGATTATATCATGAATGATCTAATGAATCAAATGTTAGATCAGTTTGAAGCTGGTCTGATGGATAGAGCATTAAAGGTTATGCACGTTGTGACAGATGAAAAGAGACGGTTTCCAATGGAACTAAACAAGTCTCAATGTGCTGAAATGCTCTTAGGTACAAAAGATACAGGAACATTTGATGAACGTTTCTACCGACACAAAGACTTCCCACGAATTGAAGGGAAGCGTGACAAATTTCCTCGTGATGCGGTTATTGAATGGTACCACGAGAATTGGCAAAGAACAGCTATTTAAAAAAGAACAAAAGGAATTATAACATGAACAATTTACAAATTATTGCAGTCGGAACAGCATTTTCAGTGATTTTAATCGAATCACTCATCATGAACTTTAAGCTAAAGAAAGCTCTCAGAGCGAAGAAATCAAAAGGAACGATGATGACACAACCTGTGGCTCAGGCTGGATTTATCGACTATAAGACAGGACGTAGAGTGGATATAAACCCAAAGACGCGTAAAGAATTCTTTGTTGATTGAGTTTTGATGTATGAAAGAGGAAAAGACTGATCATGAGTACTGATAAAAGAGGTCTCGGAGCTTAAATATATCCAATTTGATTATCTAAATTATTGGGAAATTGAACGGAGATTGTCTTTGTAAGACTTTCTAGCAGTCCAAATATACCTCTTTACACTTTAGAGGTAAAATCAGGCGAAATCGTCCAATTTAGAGCGAAATATAACCGTAATGTACCCAACGAAGTTTGGGATGTAGCTAAGAAGTGGTTACGAGTAACTAAACAAGTAAAAGCGGCGTAGGAGGTAGAAATATTGGCAAATGTAAACAAGCGGTATTATTGGATTCAACTTGCACAAGATTTCTTCAAATCGAAAGAGATGAAGTTGCTTCGTAAGATTGCTGGTGGCGATACTCACACAATCATTTATCTAAAAATGATGTTGATGAGTCTTGAGGATGGCGGTCGGATTTTCTTTGATGGTGTTGCTGATAATCTGGCTGAGGAAATAGCTCTGGTCATTGATGAGGCAGTTGAAGATATCAAAATCACTTTGATTTTTTTGGAAAGTAAGGGGCTACTGACCAGAAACTCTGATAGAGAATATTTTTTGGAACAGGTACCAGAGATGGTCGGCAGTGAAACCGCAGGCGCTCGTAGGGTTCGTAAGCATCGGGAACAACAAAAAGCGTTACAATGTAACACTGGTGAAACAAAGTGTAACGGAGATATAGAGATAGATACAGAGAAAGATAAAGATATAAAGAAAGATATAGATAAAGATAAAGACATAAAGAAAGATACTCAAAACTTTGTACAAGAAGTTGAAGCGAATCTTGGTCGTGGTCTTGTCAAATTTGAATTCGACATGATCAATGATTATCTGCTTAATCAAAAGGTCTCTACTGAGCTATTTCTGGAAGCTGTTAAAATTGCAGTTGCGAATAATGTTCGCAAATTTAATTACATAGCTAGGATTTTAGATAACTGGATTAACCAGGGAATCAAAACTCCTGAGCAAGCCTTTCAGGCTCAACGGGATTTTCAAGCTCGAAAGAATAATAAAGCTATGAGCGCCAACCCAAAAACGGGCGGCAATAATCCCGAATGGAGCAATCCTGATTATAAAAATGAAACTAGTCCTGAAAAGCAAGCAGAGCTTGAGAAACAGAAGCAGGAGCTATTAAAGAGAATGGAGAAGTAGATGATTAAATTATTACGGCAGATATTTCCGCAAGGGAAAGAAGGATGGGTGCAGTACTTTGATTGGTGTGGGTATCACTCATATGTATTTAAACCGATTGAAAAAACACTCGGTTTAATCAAAATCATCTGCGATGGGTTATTATTTTTGCTGGCATTAACAGCTTTAATACTTCTTTTCCCGCTAACGCGGATTGAGTTAAGAGTGAGGTCTTCTAAAGTTAAAAAGAAAATGGAGGAAAAACAAAATGACTAAAACACTTGAAGAAAAGGTTGAACAGTGGTTTGTTGACCGCAATCTGCATGAAGCAAATCCAGTTAAGCAGTTTGAAAAACTGATGGAAGAAACTGGTGAGCTATTTGAAGGCATTGCAAAAGACAAGCCTGCGCTTATCAAAGATGCACTGGGTGATGTGCAGGTAGTGCTGATTGGACTTGAGCAACAGATTAAGAATGGTGCTGAGATTGAAGCTAGCCCGCAGGAGCTGGAGCTTTTGCTCTTGGTTTCCAGTCTTGGAAATCTTGCTCAGAAGCTCTATAGGCATGTTGTCAATGAAGAAACTAAGGTTCCTCTCGTTCGTCCTGAATTGATATCGCTGCATAATTCTATTCACGCAATATCTATTCATAATCTGACGACAGCTGATAGTTGCTTGCAGCTTGCCTATGAAGAAATTAAGGACCGAAAGGGCAAAATGATTGATGGGGTATTTGTGAAGGAGGCGGATTTGTGATGATTAGTAAAAAACAGTACATGGTTAGCTGGTGCATTACAACTTTGATATATCTTATCATAGGTGGCACATTCGCTTTTTGGAATCGTGACTTAAGAATTGAAAATAAACGATTGAAAGAAAATCAGGTCATCATCTATCGGGTAGATAATGCTGGCGCTGCAATGATTGGTAAGATTACAGAAAAGAAAGTCATACAAGGTCACTATACTGTGACCGCTGGAGCTTATGGAAAATTTTTGGTGAATGAGGAGCAATATAATGACATTTCAGTTGGGGATGAGATTCCAAACTATCTGAAAGGGCGAGGAAATTAAAATGAAATGCTATAGTGAACAAATTGCTGATTTAGCTTTGAAAAAAAGTAGACTTGAGACCTGCAGGACACTTCCTGATCAAGCATTTCACAAAACGATTGAGCAGGATGTCATCAACAAACCTAGCCATTACCAAGGTCGTTATGGTATGGAATCTATTGAAATTCTAAGAAATTTTATGACAGATGAACAGCTAGCAGGCTTTTATCTCGGAAACAGCTTGAAGTATCTAATCCGTCACCAAAAGAAGAATGGGTTGGAAGATTTGAAGAAGGCTAGAAAGAACCTTGATTGGCTGATTGAATCAGCATTGCCAAAAGAAGAGGAGTTTAACAATGAAATTTAAATTTAAAATACTAGTAGTTTTTACATTGACGCTTGTGTTGCTCGCAGGCTGTCGCAAGGCTGACAGAATTTCGCATAACATATCACGAGAAGCAGATGATATGAACATCACACGAAAGGTGACAGTTATCAACGGAATCAAAGGTGATGTGCTATTTCAAATGACAGGGAATATGTCTATCAGCTACAATAATGAAACGAAGCAGCTGTCTGTCATCGCTGAAGATGACAAAGGAAAGTACAAGAAGCACATTATTGGTATTTCTGATAATGTGTCGTATATCGTCGAAGATATTACTGGTATGAAAGGGATTGATACGAAATATCGGATTTATTTCAATCCCGACATGGTTATTCCGATTGATGTGAAATCAGCTGATTAGGGATTGGAGGAAATAATGATACCGAAATTTAGAGCGTGGTTGCCAACGTTGAAATGGATGTGCAATGTGTCAGCAATTCTTTTTGACGTAAAAAGTCTTGATGTTTATAAAATGGGCGATACAGAACGTGTGACGGAAATGAGCGTCAATCAAGACGAAGTCACTCTCATGCAATCAACAGGTCTCTTTGACAAGAACGGCACAGAGATTTTCGAGGGGGATGTGGTACGTTTTGGACATCTTTTCGATGGTTTTCTCAATCGTGTAGTTTGGGATAAGGATTCCGCGACATTTAAATTAGAACCACTTGAAACTTACTGGAGTCACACTTATTTTTCAAATTTTAAAAACGAAACTATAAAACATCTTGAGGTTATTGGGAATATTTATAAAAACCCTAAATTGACGGAGGTAAGCGATGATTAACAATGTTGTTTTAATTGGTCGTTTAACTCGTGATCCCGAGCTACGCTACACACCATCCAATATAGCTGTTGCGACTTTCAACTTGGCCGTAAATCGTAATTTTAAAAATCAAGATGGCGAGCGAGAAGCTGATTTTATCAACTGTGTTATGTGGCAGAAATCGGCTGAGAATCTAGCAAATTGGACACGAAAAGGTATGTTGATTGGGGTTACAGGTCGCATTCAGACACGTAGTTATGAAAATCAACAGGGTCAACGTGTCCATGTGACGGAGATTGTCGCAGAGACTTTCCAAGTTTTGGAAAAGCGGGATAACTCTGCTAATCAGTCAAGCATGGATAGTCAGATGCCACCAAATTTTGGGAATAGCCAGCCGATGGATATCTCAGATGATGATTTGCCGTTTTAGGAGAAAAAATGAATGAAGAAGTATTGAATGAATTGAAAAAACTTCTAGGATTATTTCCTGGATCATATATCAATCAAAATTTAGAAGTGATTCTAATCCCAAAAACAAACACTTATTTTAATCTTGAAGGAGTTGGCTCAAGACGTGACATTATCGCAAAATTGCTGATGTGGTGTACCAGAACAATTTCAAAAGAAAGACCATATAAACAAGAACTAAGGAATTTTCAATATAGCTACGACAACACTGTGCGTCTTGGTCGATATGTGGGCAAAATAATAACGACTGAAATGGTTGATTTGATATATCAAAAATTAGGAAATGGTGTTAGACCAGAATTGACCTATAAATTCATTGATAGTGGATTTGATATGGAGGTATTAAATGGCTAAACTAATAGGTTTTGGAAGATGCCTTGAAAAGACAACAATGGCTATTTTAGAAAGCCATTCAATGGGCAATCAGATTATCTGTGCAAATAATAGAATTGCAAAGAATACCTCTGCTTATGCCCGACAGCTAGGTTATACCATTCCTCAGCCAGTATCAATCAACAACCCTAGCTTGAAAGAAATCATCAACAATCTCAATAGAGCCCATATTGGTGTTGTGGTTGACGATGTTGAAATGGTTTTACAATCATTTCTAGGCTGTCAAATTGACACTATCACATTTGACAGCCCAAACGTACAACCAGTTGAAGATCGTTATGCTGAAGAAATAGCTGAGTTGAAAAAAGAGGTAAATGCTTGTTATCGAGAAAAAGCGGAAGACCAGAGTACAATCGAATCCTTAAAAGACAAATGCGTGAATCTTATACTTGAAAATGCAGATTATGTCTGGGACGAAATGGCTCGCTCTGCTATGGCTAAGAGAGCAAACACGAGGAGATGGAGGTCAAGAGGATGTATCTAAAATGTAAACACATGCAGGTTGTGAAACATGACTTGCAATACTATATTCAGCGCAAAGGTGCGGATGAACATGATTTAGTAGAGGTGGGAAATGATATTGCTTGAAATTATCGAAATTTTAGGAGCTATGATTATCATAGCGAGCTTGATGGTTCTATTATTGGCTATTGTGGTAAGCGGATGGAGGGTAATTTTTAAAAATGAACAAAAGAATCAAGAAGAAGAAAGCTAAGCAAGCCAGATTGAAGAAGCAACAGGAACTGGAACAGTTGGTTCGAAATCCTGAGCAGATTCGTGAGGCATTGATGTGTGTTGGCACCGCTCTTAGTAATTTATTTACTAACTTAGCAGTAGCCTTTGCTAATGTAGCTGAACATTGGAAAAAATGGGGAGAACAATTTGACAAAGAAAACTGCAAGTAAGACAAGACGTGATTTCCTTGAGTTTGAACTTGAGGCTAAGTATCTAAAAATTGACAAACTTATTGGTCAGCGACGTCATGAGTTAGAAAGAGTATATGCAGTCAAAAACCTGACCATGCCAGACATCGATGATTCAGGAGCTAGTCGCAGTGGGACTTCAATCAATACTTCTGAAAATTTAGCTGTTGCTTATTCTAGTGATCCAATGATTCTAAAACTGGAAGAGTTTCAAACAGCAATTTCAAAACTGCTTGATGTGCTTGAACCCGATGATAAGAAAATCTTTTATCTTAGGTGGGGAGAGCATACTAGATATGACTGGATTCAAGTGTGGCATATCATGGAGAACGGTGAGACAGGTTATTTGTATAGACACAGTAAGCAGATTTACCGAAGACGTGAAGTTATCCTTGACACACTAGCTAAGCTGCTCTATCTATAACTTGTCAAAAAATATGTAGAATTGACAGAAAAAATCTGATAGATTGATAGTATCACTAAGCGCCGAGGAATCTTTGGCGCTTTATTTTTTTATGAAAGGAGCAAAGTAATGAATATTGTTGAACCGCTAAGAGATAAGGACGACATTCAAGCGATGAAGGATTATCTATCATCATGGAATGAAAAGTATTATATACTATTTCTCCTTGGGATAAACACAGGCTTTCGTGTCGGAGACATCCTCAAGTTAAAGGTCAAAGATGTCCAGGGCTGGCATATCAAGGTCAGAGAACAGAAGACTGGAAAATACAAGAGTATCAAGATGACAAGACCTCTTAAAAATGAATTGAGAGATTTTGTCAAAGGCAAGGAACTACATGAGTATCTATTTCAGAGTCGTATTGGAAAGAATAAGGCGCTCAGTTATAAAACGGTTTACTGGTTTCTTAAAAGAGCTGCTGAAGACTTGGGCATTGACAATGTCGGTACTCACACAATGCGAAAAACATTTGGCTATCATTACTACAAGAAGTACAAGAACGTTGCTGATTTGATGTCACTATTCAATCATTCAAGTCCAGCAGTTACGCTCATCTACATCTGTGTCAGACAAGATGAGCTTGATACTAAGATGAGTAATTTTAGCCTCTAATATTTTTTTGATTTTTTCAACTATCTATAATGAAGAAGTTTCTAGTTTGATTTTCAGAGGGAGCTTCAAGCCTTTTGTTTCTTGGTTTTATGACATGAAACAAAATTGGATAAAATATAAGATATAGATAGTTCAGAGTGGTTATTTTACATAATTTGAGCCGTGAAAAACAATCTTGTCAAAAAAATGGGTATTATTGACAAAAACAATCTGATATATTGGTAAAGAGCAAGCTTAGGCATGTTCTCTTTTTTGTTGGAGGTGGCGATGCCATGAAAGATGAAAATATATTTGATGGAATTAACCTTGGAGCTGGTAGCACTTTAGAAATCAATCTCACGAATAATGACTTAGAACATATTGCAAATGGATATGAGGTGACTTTAGATATTAAGCCTAACGAGACTGTAAATAAAATCGTAATAAAGCCAAGTGTGGTAAATGATATTCTAAATCCGTTAATCAACTATGACAAAAGAATAGTGAGTGAAGCAGATTTAAAGATTAGAGACATTTTAAGAGAGGCTGCAAGAAATAGTTTTGCATTGGGGTCAATGTAGTGGGCTATAGAAACCCTAAACACTCTGACTGGTTCAGAGCTTGGCAGATTAAGTTCTACAACTCGAAACCTTGGAGAACTCTGAGAAATAAAATCAGAAAAGCTAAGCGTATGCGTTGCGATATGTGTGGACGTTTGATTCACGGTAAAAGTATTGTTGACCACATCATAGAGATTGACGAAACTAATTATCAAGATGAATCTATTACTCTCAACGAAGAGAACTGTCAGCTGCTTTGCTTGGAATGCCACAACACAAAAACTTTTCAAAATAAAATAAATTTGAATTTAGATAATCGAAATATAAATTTATTTTTGATTTTTTTATTTTTAAATTTTAGTGTACTCCCCCCATTTTGAATTTTGACAGCGCTAGAATAATAACGGTGTCAATCCTCTTGCGTACCTCTCCCCAAAAATTGACGAAAATTGATACAAGAAAGGAGCATGATTTTGAAAATCAATGAAGTTTTAGAAAAGCTAGGAATAAGTCGTGCTACCCTCATTAGGTATCGAAAAAAGCTGGGCATATTTGAAGAAACTAGGTCAAATATCACCAAAAGTCAGTTCAAAGAGTTGGAAAAGCTTGCCAATCAACGGCAAAAGTACACAAGGAAGGAACGTGTTGAGTTATCTCGTAAGACTTTCAAGCTGATTCCAAAAGAAAAAATGCTTGAAATCAGTGATAATGATTCAGTTGGGTTGAAAAATCTCAAAACTCAATACAATCACAATCAAAAAGTGATTGTAAATTTCCAACTGGAAATCAATAAGGTCATCAATGACGGCGAGCTACCTGGTAAGTACCTACTTGATGGAATGGAAAAGTATCAAAAGCTTAACATGCAGATCATGTCAACTATTGAAAAGCAGAGTCCACAGGGTGACGGCCTCAAAAAAATGATTCAGGAGAAGCTGGCGCGTTATGGTTGAGATGAGATATTTTGATAAGTATGCTCAACTCATCTATACTGGAAAGATTCGTATTTGTAAGCTCACAATGAAATCAATCAGACGTGTTGAGCGCTACAAAGAGCAATACATCTTCAAACAGGAGGAAGCTGACAAGCGGATTGAGTTTATTGAGGAAGAATGCAGCAACACAAAGGGTCTTGCTGGTAAGTTGCGCTTGGCATTGCCTCAGAAAGTTTGGTTAGAAACCACATGGGGCTTTTATCACACGGTTGAGGTTACTAAGACAAATCCTGATACCTTAGAAGAATACACAGACTATGAAGAAAGGCGTCTCATTCATGAGGTGCCTATTATTGTGCCTCGTGGTACTGGTAAGACTACTCTCGGTTCTGCTATTGGTGAGGTTGGTCAAATCATTGACGGTGAATGGGGTGCTGATATTCAGCTTCTGGCATACAGTCGTGAACAGGCTGGCTATTTGTTCAATGCTTCAAGGGCTATGTTGTCGAATGAAGAGAGCTTGCTGCACTATATGCGTGAGGCTGACATACTACGGTCAACTAAGCAAGGTATCTTGTATGAAACAACTAACAGTCTTATGTCAATCAAGACTTCTGACTATGAAAGTCTTGACGGTACCAACGCTCACTACAATATTTTTGATGAGGTGCACACTTATGATGATGATTTCATTAAGGTTGTTAATGATGGTTCTAGCCGTAAGCGTAAGAATTGGATAACCTGGTACATTTCAACCAATGGAACAAAGCGTGACAAGCTCTTTGACAAGTATTACAACATCTGGGTAGATATCCTTGATGACAAGATTATCAATGATTCTGTCATGCCTTGGATTTATCAGTTGGATGATGTGTCAGAGATTCATGATCCTGATATGTGGCAGAAAGCTATGCCATTACTTGGTATCACGACAGAGAAAGAAACAATCGCTCGTGATATTGAGATGAGCAAGAATGATCCAGCACAACAAGCTGAGTTGATGGCAAAGACTTTCAATCTTCCTATTAACAACTACCTGGCATACTTCAGTAATGAAGAATGTAGAGGTTGGACAGATAAGTTTGATAAGAGCTTATTTGTCGGTAATGATGAGCGTAGTGCTCGTTGTGTGCTTGGTGTGGACTTGTCAGATGTCAATGATATCTGTTCAGTCTCATTTATGGTGGTGCGTGGTGAAGAGCGCCAGTATTTGAACAAAAAATTCATGCCACGTCACACAATTGAAGGTCTTCCAAAAGAACTGAGGGACAAATACGCTGAGTGGGAACTTAGTGGCCAGCTTCATGTTCATGAGTTGGACTACAATGACCAGGCCTATATCTTTGAAGAACTAAGGCAGTTCATGAGTGAGAATATGATTCTTCCAGTCGCAGTTGGCTATGACCGCTGGAACGCTAAAGAGCTTATCCGCTTATTTAATGACTACTATGGTGATATCTGCCACGACATTCCACAGACAGTTAAGAGCTTGTCCAATCCTTTAAAGGTTTACAAGGAAAAGGCTAAGATGGGTAAAATCATTTTTAACGATCCTGTGGCAACTTGGAACCATGCCAATGTTCGTGTCAAGTTAGATGCGAATAATAACGTATTTCCAAACAAAGAAAAGGCAAAAGAAAAAATTGACGTCTTTGCTAGTCAACTAGATGCCTTTATCTGCTATGAAAATTTCAAGGAAGACTTGAGCTACTACTTTGATTGAGGTGAAGAATGAATAACTATTTGAATAATTTGAAGGAAGTTTTTGCTAGGATTTTTCGTTCAAACAATCGGAAATCTACAAGAACCTATCTTCAAAGAAGTATCTCCTATTGGCGTAGGAACTCTATCTATTTGGATAACATCTACAATAAGATTTCAACTGACACAGCTCAGCTAAGGTTTAAGCATGTCAAGATTACTCGTAACCCCGGTGGTGTCGACAAGATGGTTTGGTATGAGCATAGTGACTTGGCTGAGGTGCTATCAGTCTCACCAAATCCACTAGAAGTTCCTGTTGTCTTTTGGGCAAACGTAACAAGAGCCATGTTACGTGACGGTGTTGCGATTGTTGTGCCACGTTGGGAGAATGGTCGATTGATTGAAATCTGGCTTGCTAAGAAAACAGTGACATGGACATCAGAAAGCGTGGAGCTTATGCTTGATGATGTTACTGTTGAACTTCCATTGTCTGATGTGTGGGTATTTGAGAATCCTAAATTAAATGTTACAGCTCAACTCAATCAGATTACTGAGCTGATTGATATTAACTTAAACGCTTTGACGGAAAAACTCAGCGAGGGAAATTCTGGCCTGAGAGGCTTCTTAAAACTACCAACAAAGGCAGCTGATGAACATTTGAAAAAACAAGCCCAGCACCGTGTTGATAGTATGTTGGATTTGGCTAAGAGTGGTGGCATTGCTTATCTTGAGCAAGGCGAAGAGTTCCAGGAACTTAGCAAAGATTACTCTACTGCTTCCAAGGAAGAATTAGAGTTCTTGAAATCACAGCTCTATAATGCTCATGGTATCAATGAGAAATTGTTTACCTGTGATTATACTGAGGAACAATATAGAGCCTACTATTCTAGCGTCATGAAGTTATATCAGCGTGTCTATTCTGAAGAAATCAACAGGAAGTACTTTACGAAGACAGCACGGACTCAGGGGAACAAACTCTTAGTCTTCTTTGATATGGCTGATATGATTTCATTTAAGGATTTGGTTGAAGGGGGCTTTAAGTCCAAATATGCTGGCTTGATGAACTCAAATGAGTTCCGTGAAACCTATCTTGGTTTACCAGGCTATGAGGGCGGTGAAGTATTTGAAACAAATCTAAATGCGGTTCGTATCGGTGCAGAGGAATCTGAGTAGGAATTTAAAGGGTGGGTGGCTGGCAGAATCTTCATGAAAGGAGGTAAGCAATGGAAAAACTAAAAACCTTTGTCGTGAAGTCAGTTGAGGATGAATCGGCTGACTTTCACTTTGAGGCTTATGCTTCAACCTATGACAATGCAGACAGGGACGGCGATGTGATGGCCAAGGGTTGCTTTGATAACACTATAAAATCCAAAGCAGTTGTCCCTATGTGCCTTAATCATGACCGTAATCGTGTTATTGGTAAGCATGAATTATCCGTGGATGAAAAAGGCTTGCGTACACGTTCAACATTTAATCTTAGTGATCCAGAGGCTAAAAAAACTTATGACCTCATGAAAATGGGGGCATTGGATAGCCTGAGCATTGGGTTCTTTATCAAAGATTATGAGCCTGTTGACGCTAAGCAACCTTACGGTGGATGGATTTTCAAGGAAGTTGAAATCTTTGAAATTTCTGTTGTGACCGTGCCGGCCAACCCTCAAGCAACCGTTGACAATATCAAGGAATTTGATATGTCAGTAGTTGATAAGCGAATCGCTCAGGCGAACATGAAGCAAGAAATCATGAGTAAACTTGCAAAAATTTAAAGGAGACATGATGAAAAAATCACTCGTTGAGCTGTTAGAAGCTCGTCAAAAAGCAACTGATGAATTGGCTGAGGTAAAGCTTAAAAAAGCCACTATTGAAGCCAAGATGAAATCTTCAACAATTGAAGATGATGACTTGGAACAGTTGAAAACTGATGCAGAGAATTTGGTAGCTCAAGCAACAGCTATTAAAGAAACTATTGCTGGGCTAGATTCTGACATTGAAGAAGCCGAAGAAGAACTCAGCAAAGCTGCAAAAATTATTAAAGAAAAACAGAAAGGTAATACACCTATGGATTATTTGAAAACCAAAGCTGCTGCCCTTGACTTTGTCCGTATTCTGATGGATAACGAAGGTAGCGCTAACAGCGCTCGTAAAGCGTGGGAAGCTAACCTTGTTGAGAAAGGGGTGACTGACCTCACTAAGATTCTTCCAGAACCTGTTCTTATCGCTATTCAAGATGCCTTTACTAACTACAATGGAATCTTGAACCACGTTTCAAAAGACCCACGCTATGCGGTGCGTGTCGCTCTTCAAACTCAGGTATCTCAAGCTAAAGGACACAAAGCTGGTAAGACTAAGAAAGATGAAGACTTCACATTTTTGGACTTCACTATCAATTCTGCAACAGTCTACATCAAATATGCGTTTGAATATGCTGACTTGAAAAAAGACACTACAGGATCTTACTTCAATTATGTGATGAAAGAACTTGCTCAAGGATTTATTCGTACTATTGAGCGTGCTGTTGTCATCGGTGATGGTAAGACAGCTGATGCTGATGATAAAATCACTGAAATCAAATCTATTGCTGAAGAAACTGAAACAAACCTCTTTGAAACACAAGAAATCAACGTTGCTGGTGTCTTTGATAATGCTGTTCTTGAATCTCTTGTTTCTGGTATTGATAAGATGGTTCCAAATACCACACCAATTCTTGTCACATCAAAAGCCATTGCTCGTAAATTGAAATTGGTTAAAGATGCAGAAGGTCGCTACATTGATCCTCAACCATTTGCTCCAATTGCAACCAATGGAAATATTATTGCTGGCTTCCAAGTTTACATCTATGACTGGATGGACGGTGCGACTAACCCAATCATTGCATTTGCTGACCAAGCATATAAAATGATTGGTGATGATGTTGCTGCTGACCGCTTTGAAGATTATGACGTAACAGTTAACCGTCGTCACATTGAACTTGCAAGTGTCATGGGCGGTCGTTTGGCACAGTACAAATCAGCAGTCAAATTTACAAAATCAGCTGGTTAAAATAGCTAGAAAGGGGAGTCTAAATGACAATCCTTAAAACAATCAAAGAAATGGTAGAGGTTGACGTTGAAGAGGATATCTTTGACGTCCAACTTTTACGCTATATCAACAGTGGGATTTCATATTTACAAAGAAATGCTATTCCTGTTATCCGTATTGATAAAGATACGGAGTTAAAGGGATGGACAGACATTAAGGAAGAAGATAGGGAAACAGTGCTTGACTGGTTACATCTGAGATGTATTCAACGTTTTGACAAATCTTTGATGACAGGCAGTGCTGCTACTATGGAATGGATTGACGGTGAGATGACAAATCTTTTGTACCAACTCAAAGCAATCTATGAAGCGAAGACATGAAATCTTCAAGAGTAGCTATCATTCTTTGCTATGATGAGCGTTTCCAGGTTGAAAAAGGTGTCTGGGAGAAAAAGACTGTAGAAAAGAAAGTTAAAGCCGAGAAAGAGAAAATCTATCAGCGAAGGCTTGATAAAGCTATGGCAGACGGTCAAGTTCTAACTGCTAGGTTTAGTGTTCGTTCCAACTATGTGACTGATACTCTGGACTATGTCAAATATAATGGCAAAGAGTACAAGGTTAACATTGGGACAGAATCAGACGACGGTCATTACACTATCATCGAACTGGGAGAACTAAAATAATGGCCAAGAAATTTTTCACTAGACAAGATATTCAAGCTATCCTTGAAACAAACACTTTGAAGGCTAAGGTCTTCTACATGGAGCGGGAAGAGAAATCTTCCCCTGACAATGTCATTTTGTATTATCGGTTAACACCAGGCAGTAGCATTACTGCTGATGATAGAGTACACATGAGAAAAGTGACCGTGCAAGTCAGTCACTACCACAAGAAGAAACTGGACAGCATTGAAGATTTGATGCTGTCTAATTTTATGTGTGAGCCAAATCAGTTGAATCTAAAACAACCTGATACTGACTATCTACTGACAACTTATAGACTTGAGGTGTTTACAAGTGGGCAGTGGTAGCGTGAAGATGACGCCGCTAAAGGTAGATATCAAGAATCAAGTTTTAGAGAACATTAAAAAGGCTGCTCAAAGTACAGAAAGTGACATTAGAACTGGAAGTCCTAGACGAAACGGTGTTTATGAAAAAGGGTGGACACACGACATCATAGATGACGCTGCTATTGTGCATAACAATGGCAAAGAAAAGACTCTATCCCACTTATTAGAGAATGGGCACGCTACTAAAAATGGTAGCTTTGTTGCTCCTAGAGAGCATATCAGACCAGCCTATCTCAAGAATAAGGAAAAATTCCTTAATGATATGAAATCCATCAAAATCACACCAAAATAAGAAAGGAGTCTTAAATGACTTACCAATACGAAACAAGAGAAGTTACTCATGGTAATGCGACCGGTTTTTATGCCAAGATTGCTAAAACGGAAGCTGGTGCCTTGGACTTACAAACACCTTATCCTTTTACTGGGCTACGGAGTACATCTTTTGAAACTTCCCAAGAATCCAATGCCTACTACGCTGACAATGTGGAACATGTCCGTTTGCAAGGTAAGAAGTCTACAGAAGGATCCATTACCACCTATCAAATTCCAAAACAGTTTATGATTGACCATTTGGGCAAGAAATTGACTACCTCTAAACCACCAGCTCTGATTGATACTGGTGTCAATACTAACTTCATCTGGGGTTATGCAGAAACTGTTACGGATGAATTTGGAGCCGAAATTGAAGAATTTCATATTTGGACGAATGTCAAAGCTTCAGCACCTAAAGGTAGTACAAAAACTGATGAAACATCAGCCGAACCAAAAGAAATTGAAATCCCTTGTACGGCTTCACCAAACAATTTCATTGTGGATTCTGAAAAGAAACCTGTATCTGAAATTGTTTGGCGTGATGACAGTAAAGGAACTGTCCGTGGTAAGTTTGACAAGTTGTTTGCAAGTAAGTCCCCAGGGAAGCTGATTGACTTCATCAACGAGGCCCTTGGAACAACCACAACAATCGCTAGCGGAGGCTCTCAATGATTAAAAAAGAACTATCATTCATAGTGTTTGATGGTTACGGAGAAGAAACTGAGCGTACTGAAACGGTACGCTTTCTTTATTCTCTGCCAGCTATCAAAATGTATGAACAGAGAACTGGTCGCAACTTCTTCGATGATAACCAAAAAGCTCTTAAAGCTTATTCACAGCTTGCTATTGCATCAGGTATCAATGGCAAACCAACTGATTTAACCGATGAAGAAAAAATCAAACTGATGCCATTGCTTATGGAACCAGACTTCATGAATTTTCTGACTGAAGTTATCCCTTGTCTATACGGTGAAGTTGAAAATGGTCGCTTAGTACAAAATGAGCTAACTGCTGAAACAGCTGCATTGGCTCCTTGGTTTGGTGATTTGATTGATATTGGTTTCTTCCCAGACCTCTTCTATGAATTTAACCGAAGTAGAGCAAAGGTGCCACAAGATAAAAAAAAGCCTCGTCAGAAGTCGTAACTTCTGAAAAGGTCTATAAGGTTGTCTTTGAAAATCGGATGGATGTTTTTTGGGCAGAATCCCAGCACTTTAACTATTTAATGGGAACGCTCCACCAAATGAGCATCAATCAAGAAGAGAAGAAAACACTATCTAACGCTGATTTACTTAGCGTGATGTCAGATTAAAAAAGAAAGGAGGAAAATATATGGCTGAAACGTTTGAAGGCTTATACGTCAAGTTTGGTGCTAATACTGTTGAATTTGATAGGTCTGTAAAAGGCATCAATAATGCCTTATCTAGTTTGAAAAAAGATTTTACTAATATCAACAGACAACTGAAGATGGATCCTGATAATGTTGACTTGTTGAATCGTAAGTTGGTTAACTTGCAAGAACAAGCTCGTGTTGGTGCTATGAAGATTGCCGAACTCAAAAAGCAACAGAAAGCGCTAGGTGAATCTGAAGTTGGGTCAGCTCAGTGGAATAAGCTTCAAATTGAAATCGCTAAAGTCGAATCACAAATGAAAGTTGTTGATAAGGCAATAGAGTCAACACAGAAACACATCGAGGATGTTGGCAATCCAAAGTCTATCTTGAACCTCAATAAAGAACTTGGTAATGTTGCTAAGGAACTTGACATTGTCAATCAGAAGCTAGAGCTAGATCCTAATAATGTTGAACTGGCAGAGCAGAAAATGAAACTTCTTAGGAAACAGTCGGAATTGGCTGGGGATAAAGTCCAAGAGTTAAAGAAAAAACAAGCTGCTCTTGGAGATGAGAAAATAGGTACAGAAGAATGGCGTCAACTTCAAAATGAAATCGGTCAAGCTGAAGTAGAAGTCATGAAAATTGATCGCGCCATGGACAATCTTGGTGAATCTAGTAAGTCGGCTGGCAACGATATCAAAGAAGCAACAAAATATCTAAAAGCTGATCTTATGATGGATGTTGCAGAAAAAGCAAGTCAAGTTGGTCAAAAAATGGTTGATGCTGGGAAGAAGACAGTAGATGCATGGTCTGAAATAGATGAAGCAATGGACACCATCACCACTAAGACAGGCTTAACTGGTAATGCTCTATTAGAGCTTCAAGGAATTGCTAAGGGCATTGCTACAGAAATGCCAGCAACGACATTTAAAGAATCTGCTGACGCAGTGGGAGAACTTAATACCCAGTTCGGTTTGACTGGAGAAAAGCTGAAATCATCATCTGAATTACTTATTAAGTACGCTAAGATCAACGAGACAGATATTTCAAGCTCTGCTATTTCTGCGAAGCAAGCTATCGAAGCTTACGGACTGTCTGCTGATGATTTAGGCAAGGTCTTAGACAATGTGACTAAAGTTGCTCAGGATACAGGGCAGTCAGTTGATACGATTGTTCAAAAAGCTGTTGACGGTGCACCACAAATTAAAGGATTGGGATTGTCATTTGAAGAAGGTGCTGCTCTAATCGGGAAGTTTGAGAAAAGCGGTGTGGATTCATCAGCTGCTCTCTCGTCTCTTTCAAAGGCAGCTGTTAACTATGCTAAAGACGGTAAGACTCTGATTGATGGATTGAATGAAACGATTAGTGCCATTCAAAACTCGACTAGTGAAACAGAGGCTTTAAGCATAGCTTCAGCGGTTTTTGGAAGTAAGGCTGCACCCAGGATGGTAGATGCCATCAAGCGTGGTGCTTTTAGTTTTGATGACTTAGCTTCAGCGGCTAAAAATTCTTCTGGGACTGTCGCTACGACATTTAATGAAACGGTAGATCCAATTGATAAACTGACACAGTATTCGAATAAGGCAAAGGAAGGGATGGCAGAAATTGGTGGTAAGTTGCTTGAGACTGTTATTCCAGCTTTAGAACCGTTAATGGGAATGCTTGAATCTGCTGTTAATTGGTTTACCAGCCTAAACGAGACTGATCAACAGACAATTGTGATTCTTGGTTTGGTTACTGCAGCAGTTACGATGTTGCTTGGTGCGATTGCACCGCTAGTCATCGCCATAGGAGCTATAGGAGCACCTGTCGGAATTGTCGTTGCCGCAATAGTTGGTGCTATTGCGGTTATCACACTTATCATTCAGGCTATCACGAATTGGGGAGCCATATCTGAGTGGCTAAAAACAACCTGGGATTCTTGTGCTGCTTGGCTTTCTGAATTGTGGACGAATATAGTTACGACTGCCACCACAGCGTGGTCAAATTTTACTGCCTGGCTTTCTGAACTTTGGTCTTCCATAACTTCAACAGCACAGTCAGCCTGGTCGAGTTTTACTACTTGGCTTTCTGGATTGTGGTCTTCAGTGGTCTCGACTGGACAGTCTCTGTGGTCTAGTTTTACTAGTGCCTTGTCCAATATTTTCTCTAGTTTTATTTCAGGAGTACAGTCTCTATGGTCAAGTTTCACTTCCACACTTTCCAATTTGTGGTCTGGGCTGGTCTCAACTGGGTCAAATTTGTTTAATAATTTGAGTAGCACGATTTCAGGAATTTTTAATGGTATTCTTTCTACTGCAACCAATATTTGGAACACTATTAAATCCACTATTTCAGGTGCGATTGATGGGGCTAAAAATGCGGTCACAAATGGTATCAATGCTATCAAAGGGCTATTTAATTTCCAGTTTCGGTGGCCTCATATCCCATTGCCTCATTTCCGTGTGAGCGGGTCTGCAAACCCTCTTGATTGGCTTAAAGGTGGCTTGCCAAGTATTGGTATTGACTGGTATGCCAAGGGTGGTGTCATGACCAAACCAACACTGTTTGGCATGAATGGAAATCGTGCAATGGTTGGCGGTGAAGCTGGTGCTGAAGCCATCTTGCCGCTGAACAAATCAACACTGGGGGCAATTGGTCAAAGTATTGCTAACACGATGAACACATCTAACAATATCAACGTTAACTTCTCTGGTGTCACTATCAGGGAAGAAGCTGATTTAAACAGACTGGCCAACGTGGTTGGAAATCGTATTGCTGAAGAATTGCAACGTAAAACTAATTTGAGAGGAGGAAAGGCATGACAAAAATCAATGAACTTACTATTGATGGAGTAAAAACATCATCTTTTAAGTGTGATGTCCTGGTCGAAACAAGACCGAATGTCATTGTCTCCACTTCCAAAACAGCATTATTAGAGCATGACGGCATTAGTGGTGCAGTTGTACAATCGAACAGACACCGTGGACTGATTGAGAAGCCTTATCACATCACTTTAATTGAGCCAAGCGATGAAGAAATTTATCGCTTTTCTGCTCTCTTGAATCGTGAAAAGTTTTGGTTAGAAAATGAACAGGAACCAACTATCAGACTTTGGTGTTACAAGGTTGATGGCTTTAAGATTGGAAAAGATGAATTTGGTGCTTGGGTGGTCGATGTTACCTTCATCTGTCATCCTACCAAGTTTTTTAAGACCACTGACCCCCAGACATTGACAGGGAACGGCGTTTTAGCCGTGCAAGGCTCAGCTCTTGCTTTTCCTAAGATTACTGTGGTTGGTCAGAGTAGCTCTGAGACATCGTTTACGGTGGGGAATCAAGTCATTAAGCTTGAAAAGCTCTCAGAATCGCTTGTGATGATCAATGATCCTGACAACCCTAGCTTTAAAACAGCTAGTGGAAAACCTGTCAAGTGGGCTGGTGACTTTATCACGATTGATACGGCTAAGGGACAGAATGTCGGGGTTGTACTGGGTCCTGGTATCCAATCCTTAAAATTTGAGACAGTTTGGGGGTGGGCATAGTTGCTTTATTTACTTGACGAAAATGTAAGAACAGTCAAATGGAATGGGATTCCATTGCATGAGGCCAGCTCTGCCATTGTCAAAGAAGAAACGAATGGCGACTTTTACTTAACTGTCCACTATCCTATCACGGACTCTGGTATCTATCAGCTTATCAAGGAAGATATGCTGATTAAAGCGCCTGTACCTGTGCTAGGGGCTCAGCTGTTTAGAATCAAAAAGCCTATTGAGAATGATGATAGTCTGGGCATCACTGCCTATCATGTTACTGATGACATCATGCAGCGGTCTATCACTCCTGTTAACGTAGTTGGTCAAGGCTGTGCTATGGCACTGTCTCAGATGGTTCAAAATGCTAAGACTGGTCTGGGTGATTTTTCTTTTACCAGCGATATCATGGACAGCCGAACCTTTAACACGACTGAGACGGAAACACTATACTCTGTCCTGATGGACGGTAAACACAGTATCGTTGGAACGTGGGAGGGTGAGCTTGTCCGTGACAACTTTGCACTGTCCATCAAGCGTAGTCGTGGGGCTAATCGTGGTGTTGTTATCACGACACATAAAAACCTCAAGTCCTATCAGCGAACTAAAAACTCTCAAGGTGTTGTGACTAGGATTCATGCCCGCTCAACTTTTAAACCAGACGGTGCTGAAGATGAAGTGACGCTCAGAGTGACCGTTGACAGTCCACTTATCAACTCTTATCCATACATCAATGAGAAAGAATATGAGAATAACAATGTAAAGACGGTCGAAGAACTGAAAAAATGGGCTGAGGCTAAGTTTAAGAATGATGGCATTGATAAGGTATCTGACGCTATCGAAATTGAAGCTTATGAGTTAGATGGGCAGGTCGTCCATCTGGGTGATACAGTCAATCTCAAAAGCAGAAAACATAATGTGGATGTCTATAAAAAGGCTATTGCCTATGAGTATAATGCCCTGACAGAGGAATATATATCAATCACGTTTGATGATAAAGCTGGTGTGGGTGGCTCTAGGGTGTCCAGTGGTTTGAGCAATGCTGCTGATGCTATTCTTGGCGCAAGCGCTACAGCTCAAAATGTAGCCGTTGAGCGTGCTGTTAAAAATGCTAACCAAGCCTTTGATGCGGAATTTGAAAAACGTGTGGAAGCGATCAATGACGGGATTGAGCAGGTCAAGGCTAAGGCGACGGAATATGCTGACAGACTCAATCAAGCAGTAACCAGCAAAGTGCAAGAAGTCAACCAGCTTGTAATTGCGAATAAAGCGGAACAAGACAAGCAATACAAAGAAACTCTTGCAAAAGCTGGTGCATCTAGCGACTTAGCGAAGCAAGCACAGAATCTCGCTACACAAGTGCGTGATGACTTAAACAAAGTCAAACAGACCGCCACACAAGCTCAATCTCAAGTTAATTCTCAGATTGACCAAGTCAAGAAAGACGTTGGTGCTATCCGCAACCAGCAGACGGCCTACGAGCAGACCAACACGCAGAATCTAGCGCGAATAACTGGTCAATTGGGTGACAAAGCCAGCAAATCCGAAGTCGAACAGACTGCAGATGGAATACGAGAGGAGCTGGCCAGCCTGTCTGTCGGTGGTCGAAATCTTGCCTTGGGAACAAGCAAAGAATGGTCTACACCTTTCACAAACTTTTCGGGGAATCCGAATATTTGGTCTCCGCTCTACAAGGTTTTGACCGACGGCTTGCAAGTCGGCGACACATTGAGGTCTAAGATCATACTCAAGTACACTGATGTTCGACCAGCGACTGGCAAGACTGCGACCGTTGGATTACAAGGCAACGGAAATGTAACCGGCTGGACAGATGGAGCTTATAATGGTAGCCCTGCCAAAACCCTTAACGGAAGCGGAGAAATCACATTTGAACACTCCTTTAAAATTACCGAAAATCATCTGAAAAACGCCTATTGGAATTGGATGTTTAGAACTGATTTTATCGCTAGTGGGTCGCTTCAATGGAGACTTGCAAAAGTTGAGAGCGGGTCAGTGTTTACGAATTGGTCGCCTGCTCCTGAAGACGCAGAAGGCCTAATCACAGAAGCCAAGGCTACGTTCGAGCGAACAGCTCAGGGACTGCGTACAGATCTCACTGCTGTCCAATCCTACGTCAACGCAGACGGTACGAGAGCCGAGGCTCTGCGTACTTACTCTCGCGAGGAGACAGCACGTCAGCTGACAGCCGAGCGCAAGGTTATCGAGGCTGGCTACGTGGCCAAGGCCCAGCACACGGAAGATGTGCGAGGGCTGACAAACCGCTTTGAGGAGCTGAAGACCAGCTCTGAGACTAATCTAGCGGAATACAAGCAGTCGGTCGAGGGTCGGTTTACCACCATCTCTCAGCAGATAGCAGGCAAAGCTAGTCAGACTGATTTTCAGCGCGTTCAAGAGACCAGTAGACTCTATGAGCGAATTATCGGTAGTAACGAGGACGACATTTCGAATAAGGTTGCTCGTATGGCTCTGACCAATCAACTTTTCCAGGTCGAGGTTGGGAAATATGCCAACGTTGGCGGCCCAAATATGCTTCGAAATTCGAGGGCAGATGATGGCTTGAAATATTGGACGGAAGCAGACGGACGCTTGAGTTTTACAACTCACACATTTTATTTTAATGGTCAAAAACGAATATTTGAGTTGAGACCGGGTGCAGTCGTTAAAAGTCCACGTTTTATCGTTAAGCGTGGCGGTGAGTATATGTTAAATATGCTTGGGTTTGACGCTAATTCAAAGAGTTTTAAAATCTATTTCTGCAAACGAAAAAAAGGAGCGATCCCGGAATACCAAGAAAAACAAGTCGTTTTTGTAAGCACGGGAAGCCCTGCTTTTAGTAGTTCGCAAGTAGTCAAGAAGTCATTTAAATTTAATGTGGAAGATTTTGACGAAGGTTTTTTACAATTTGAATATGAAAAACAAGACTTGAACAGATGGGGCGGTCTATTTATGACCGAACTTGATTTTTATGAGGGTATGACTGACCGTCTCTGGCAACCTGCTCCCGAAGATGCGACCTTAGAGACAGACAAGACGCTTGAAGCAACGCAGACAAAAATGACTCAACTCGCAGGTTCGTGGGCGGTGCAGAACATCAATTCTGCTGGTGATTTGATTTCTGGCTTAAATTTGGGTGCAAATGGTGTTAATCGACTAGACGGACGACTGACGCACATTACAGGCCAGACCTTGATTGATAACGCAGTCATTAAATCCGCTATGATTGATAAGCTAAAAACCGCAAACTTTGAATCAGGTTCTGTTACCACGCAAATACTCGCTTCAGGGGCTGTAACTGCGGATAAGCTGGTAGTTGACCAAGCGTTTTTTGATAAATTATCAGCGAACTACGCTTATTTAAGGCAGCTGTTCTCTAAAGACGCTTTTATTACATCTGTTCAATCGGTCACAATGTCCGCATCTAAAATCGTTGGCGGTGTTCTTGCAGCAACTAACGGTGCTATGCAAATTAACCTAACCAATGGACAAATCCATTACTATACGGATCAAGCAGCCATGAAGCGAATTCTAAGCGGTTATCCTACACAGTTTGTCAAATTTGCAACAGGGAACGTCAACGGAACAACAGCAGCAGGAGTAACAGTCGTGGGTTCGAATCGTTACGGAACAGAGAGTTCCAATGATGGAGGATTTGTTGGAATGCGTGCTTGGAACGGGAATGGAGTTGATAGTTTGGATTTAGTTGGAGATGATATCAGTTTAGCCAGCTCTGCTTACGAGAATGCTGATGGTTGGACAGTTACCACAACTGGTAAATTACAAATCAAACCGAAACGACAACAAGACAGACGCAACTCAACCCTTGAAATCGGTGATATCTGGCTTTACTTACAAAACGACGGCAAGTATTACTCATCGCTTCATGACATCTTAAAAAACATTTATGAGAATCTAAGATTATTACATAAACATAAAACAACTCGCTCAGACTATAGCTATAGCTTACGTGATATTTAGAAGGACGTATAAAATGAACACAGAACAACTCAATCAAGCTTTACGCTTGACTATCAACGAACTAACAACACAGCTGACTAACGAGTCAACGACAAAGAACTTATTGGCTATTCAGCTGACTGAAGCTGAACAAGCCAGCCAAAGATTGGCTCAAGAAAAAGACGAACTTCAGGCACGAGTGGATGAGCTGGAAGCTCTGCTTGAAAAACAAACACAACCAGCCACAGAAGAAGGAGAATAATCATGACATTAGAAATTATCAAGACGACTAAACTTGTAGGCAATATCAAAATTGATGATACTGTCGTCAAATCAATTACAGCTGATATTAACGAAAAGGGAATCTCCACTATCAGCGAGTGGATAAATAACGTAGAATTATACGCTGCTAATCGTCGCGAAATTCGCAAGCAAGAAGCTGAGTTTCAAAATAAAATCTACGAAGTAGAGGACGCTATTATTCAAGAGTTAGAATCCGGGAAAAAAGAGAAATAGGAGCGATAGAATGTGGATTTAATTTTAATTATTGACCATTTAGCGCCGACAATAGGCGTTATGGCTACTGGTTGGTTTGGTTATCGCGCTGCAAAATCAGGAAATCTGAATAAAAGCCAGTTTAGACAGATTTCGAGCGAAATGAGCGATATGAAAAAGAGTATTGAACATATCAAACGGACGGGTGATGATAATAATCAAAAAATAGATGATGCCAATGATAAGCTGGAATTACACACAGAATCGCATTTAGGGGTTATGTATCGACGGCTAGAAATAGACATTAAACACGCTTTAGAATGTGGCTATACTAGTGGCGAAGAGTTTAGCATCATCACCAGAATGTATAAAAACTATCGCAATTTAGGCGGTAATGGCTACATCACACGTTTGTATCAAGAATATCAAACGTTAAAAATAAAAGATTAGAGGTAAAAATATGAATAAAATTAACTGGACTGTACGTCTGAAAAATAAAAATTTCTGGCTGGCTCTTGTGCCAGCTATCGCTTTGTTGCTACAAGCAGGAGCAGACATCTTTGGAATCAAACTAGACTTTGGGGTTACGATTGATAAGATTTTAGTATTTATTAACGTACTTTTTGCATTGCTAGTTTTGATTGGAATTGTCAACGACCCTACAACGGCAGGATTTAGCGATTCAGAGCGAGCGCTTGGTTACGAAGAACCGCACAAGACGGAAGCAGGAACGGAAGGAGAATAGACATGAGTGTTGAATCTAGTATTGCAGAAATGCGCAACTTAGCCGCTACCCCTGTTTACTATGACATGGGCGACCGTTATGGAAATGACGCAGACAGAGACGGACGAATTGAGTATGATTGTTCTAGTGCGGTCAGTAAAGCGGTTGGATTGAGCCTTAATAATAACACAGAGACGCTCAAAAGCAATTTACCTACAATTGGGTACAATTGCGTTTACGATGGTGTAGACGGCTCTTTTGACGCTCAAAGGGGCGATGTGGTGGTCTGGGGACCTCGTGATATGTCTAGCTCGTTAGGTGCGTTTGGGCATGTTGTGATTATGACTAGTCCTACAACCATGATTCACTGTAACTACGGATATGATGGCGTGACCGAAAACGACTACAACCAAATCTGGGAAATCAACGGACGACCTCGCGAAACCGTCTACCGTTTAAACGCACAAGCGCAGGCTACACCAGCTAAACCGCAAGCAGGTAACAAATTAAAGGTCTATCAAGTCAATGATTTGCAATTTGTCAATGGCATCTGGCAAGTCAAGTGTGATGACCTCTGTCCAGTTGATTTTGACTGGACGGACAATGGTATTGATGTTGCGGACATTGACCTTGTGGACAGCAATGGCAATGTACTAGCGGACCAAGAGACAAAACTAGGTAGCTACTTTGTCATCAATCCTGATAAGGTTGTCTCTGACGGCGAGGGAGCTTATGGCTCTGGTAGCTACTATTGGCGACACGTTACACTTGCAGCAAGCGGTCAAATCTGGCTGTCGGTTTGGGATGTCAATCATTTGCTTTATGGATAACAGTAAACCCTAGCTTTGGCTAGGGCTTTTTTATTGTAAAAATTTTAAAAAAATAAAAAAAGTTGGTAAAAAGTGTTGACATTCACGGCGTACCGTGATATAATATAATCAGAAAGGAGGAAAGATATGAAAATCTCAGAGATTGCCGATTTAATGGTAGCAACCGGAACCCTGTTGACAGGGATTGCAAGTGTTATCATGGCAATAAAAAAAGAGCCAAAAGAACGCAAGCCACGCAAAGCAAAGCGGTTCAAATAAGGCTCTGTAGGTCAGGGGCGAAAGCCCCTGCTCCTACTTTGATTATATCATATCAAACGAAAAAATGAAATATTTACCAATATTCGTACTCGTGTTCTTTGTATTTATAGTAATCCTAAAGGATAAACGAAAGTGAAATCAGAAAGGATTCCAAAATGAGAGAAGAAATCCAAAAACTACTTGAAAGTAATGAAAGTACAAGCTCAATTGCTAAAGGAGCAGAGATTCCGTGGTCAACTGTAGCTGATTTAAGAAGTGGTAAAACAAGCATGGATAAAATGACGTTATTGACTGCCGAAAAATTGTATAGCTATGCAAGAGAGGTTTTGTCATAAAAACTAAAATATTTTAAGAACTTTTCAATGATGATAGATCGATTTTTTGTGTATAAAAAATCATGAAAATAGAAATAATTACTTTGCAAAAAATGAGGTAGGAAAAATAGTCCGCCCCAAATTCGCCCCAAAATATTTTTAAAGTTAACCTGATTTAACCTGACGGAAAATCAAAAAAGCCCGACTTTACGGGCTTTTTATTCGGTTAATTCCTGATAAGTCAGGTACTGAAAGGCGGTAGACGGATTTGAACCGACGATCAAGCTTTTGCAGAGCCGTGCCTTACCACTTGGCTATACCGCCACAACGTTTATTATTTTATCCTAAAAAATCGTTTTCGTCAAGAGTGTAGATTGGTTTCTCTTTGTAAAATTTTAGTGTTTTCCGATTAAATTTAATCATTAAAGTGGTGAAATTATCATTTTGATAAGCCAAAGAAAAGGTTGGATTGATAGTTTTTCTTGCTTTAGTTAAGGTAACAATAAGATAAACTTGTTTAGCTGAACCAACTGACTTCAAAAATATCAGCCACCATCTTCCTAAAAGTAAAGAAGTCATAAGTTAATTTCCCGTTACTTGCTTCCTTTTTTTAATAATTGTATCCATCTCATATGACATTTCTAAAATTAGATGTTCATATTTTTTAGCCATGGGAACTTCTTTAACAAATAAACGTTTCCAGCTATCAATTTGAAAGAAAAAGTGCTAAAATTCAAGTAGAAGTTAGCCAGTCAACAAAAAAATCTGAGGCGACTTGTAGTTTAAAACTTTCTTAGGATAGTTATTAATCCAATTTTCGATGAAAGCGACCAGTTTGTGGGTCGTTTTCTTAACTCCCTTAGGAAGCCATCGTCTGATAAGTCTGTTATGATTCTCGTTTGTTTCTCTTTCCCATGAGGAGTAAGGATGCGCGTAATAGATGTTGTCCTGTGGAAATACCTCAGCTAGTCTATTAAACTCCGTTCCATTATCAGCCGTGATGGATTTGATGGTATCCGTTTCCATAACTGCAGTGACAGCTTGGTTGACCAACTGAGCGGTTTTGTCAGGGATTAGTCGGATAATCTGGTGCCGACTTCTGCGGTCAGTGAGGGTGAGAAGGCACTGATTTTTCTGCTTGGTCAGAATGACGGTATCCATCTCATAATGCCCATTTTCAAGACGTTGGTTGATGAATTCAGGTCGTTCCTCAATCGACTTCCCAGCAGGTTTAAACCGTGGACTAGCTCTCTACTTTTCAGTTTTTGGCTTTCTGGGGTAAATCAAGTCCTTGTAGGTCAGTCCTAGCTGTCCATGATGAATCCAGTAGTAGATGGTAGATATGGGGACATTGACTTTCTTTGCATTGATCATCATTTCGGGAGAGTATTTCTGCTTGATATAGTGCAAGATTTTCTCCTTGGTAGCCTTATCAAGTCGACACTTTCGGACAACTTCTCTCTAGCTGATTCGTAACGACTTTGAGCAGTATCTGCAGAATAGAGCAGTTCAAACTTTCCCTTGAGTACTTGTTGGCGAACCAGCTCACGCTTGATGTCATTATGAATAGTTTGAGGTGCTTTTCCAAGCAAGAGAGCGATTTGACGATTTGATTTTCCCTCGTCCTTCCATTTTTCAATGAAACGGCGCTTAGCTATTGTTAAGTGCTTGCCTTTTTGGGTATAATGAGTAGGCATCTTAAAGAATCTTCTTGTGTTTGTGGTGAACTACAAGTATATCTCTTTGAGATATTTTTTCATACACTCGAAGTGGCCAACTTCATTTTAGAACTATCAAATTGAAAGAAAAAGTTTAAGAAAATAAAAAAAGATAAAAAAAGGTATTGACAAG
>NZ_KV811160.1:0-6470 GCF_001813035.1 Streptococcus sp. HMSC071H03
TGACTTCTACTTCTCGAACAGTCTTATCATAAGTGATTCCTGCTTCAGATCCAGCAACTTCTGAGATGGTATACTTGTGAGTTCCCACTTGGCTCTCATCATATGAGATTGGTGAGAAGGTCACTGTTCCATCTGCAGCGTTGGTTACTGTTTCGACAACAGTTCCATCTGCTTTCTTCAAGACAAAGCTGTATTTACCTGCTTCAAGAGTTTTACCTTCAAGAACTTTCTTAGCTCCGAGAGTAATGGATGTGTCACCTGCTGGGGTGTATTTGTTTGTAAATACAAGATCTTTTGCTTCTTTTGAGGCAGTTGCTTTCAATTCAGTTGCGCTTACTTTTTCAACCGTTACTTCAACTTCTTGAACGGTCTTATCGTAAGTGATTCCTGTTTCAGATCCAGCAACTTCTGAGATAGTGTACTTGTGAGTTCCTACTTGGCTCTCATTATATGAGATTGGTGAGAAGGTCACTGTTCCATCTGCAGCGTTGGTTACTGTTTCGACAACAGTTCCGTCTGCTTTCTTCAAGACAAAGCTGTATTTACCTGCTTCAAGAGTTTTACCTTCAAGAACTTTTTTCGCACCAAGAGTAACGGATGTGTCACCTGCTGGGGTGTAGACATTATTGAAGGTTGTGCTATTAGCTGTACCATCACTGCTGTATTCAACAGCCGCATGCAATTTACCTTGACCATCATCGGTTACAGTTACTTTAGCTGTGACGGTCTTAGCATCGTAGGTGATACCATTCTCCGTTGTGCCAGCTTTTACTTCCTTGATGGTGTAAGTGTAAGTACCTGCTTCATCAAATGTCAACTCTGAGAATTTAACTTTTCCGTCAGCACCATTCTTCGCTTTTTCAACGTTACCAACTTGGTCTGTCAATGTAAATTCGAACATGTTAGCTTCGAGATTGCGATTACTTAGTTTCTTATCTACTTCAAGAACAGCTTTGGCATTTTCAGCCTTATAGGTGTTTTCGAAAGTGCTGTCGTTATTGTCATAGGTAACAGTTGCTTCAAGCGCTCCCTTACCGTTGTCAACAACTTTGATCGTTACTTCGATAGTCTTGTTAGAATAAGTGATTCCTTTATCAGTTGTCCCAGCATTCTTTTCAACGATGGTGTAATGATAAGTGTCAGCTTTATTGAATTCTAAATCTTCAAACTTAATGTTTCCAGTTGCATCATTTGTTGTTGTTTGAATTGGATCTGTACCATTTTTCTCAAACAAGGCAAATTCGAATTCCCCACCTTGAAGCTGAATTGGCTTATCAGTGTTCTTGTTGATGAATGATTTCGTCGCAGCAACAGGCACTTTGACCTTGGTAGCTTTGTACGTATTTGTGAATGTTTGAATTCCGGCATCTGTAATGGTGTTGATGGCACCAGAGATTGGTGGTACAAGATTAGAACCAGGTGCTGAAGTTGAAAAATCAGCTGCTGGAAGTGCTACTTGAGAAATTTCGAATTTCTCAACCCAAGCAACCAGTTGACCTCTTCCATTATCATAGACGTGTACAATTACAGGAACTGTTCTATTATCATAGGTGATACCATTTTCAGTTTCACCTGCTTTTGCTTCCACAATGGTGTACTGATAATGTCCTTCTTTTGTAAATTTAATAGGATTGAAGACTACGCGACCAGTTCCATCAGCATTAGTACCTTTATTCTTGATTCTTTGAACTTCTTTTCCATCATTATCTTTCAAGATAAATTCAAATTCTTCGTCTTGAAGCTCTGTTGGACGACCTTCCAATTTTTTCTTAGCTTCAATTACAGCCTCAGCTGGTGAAGCGCTATAGGTATTTTTGATAGTAAGAGGGTCTATTTGGCTAGGAGTATAACCATCCACTTTAGTGATCAGTTCACCTTTGTCATCAACTTCTTTCACGCTATAGGTGTACTTCTTAGCGTTTTGATCTGTAGCCGGAAGACCTGTCCATTTAACCGTACCATCTGTTGTAGGAACTTTTTTAAGTTCAGCATTAGGTGCTGCTTCTTCAGTTCCACCTTCTAGTGTGCGGTAAAGTTTGAAGTAGGTAGTTGGACGAACACGTTCCTGACCGCCAACCCAGACTTTCTTAGCCGTCACGTTTGTTTTTGGAACTTCATAAGTATTGGTTACTTGAGTCTTGTCTGCATTGTAAGATACGACATAGTTATTCTCTCCAACTTTGACTTTCTCTCCTTCTTGCAAAGGAAGGTCTGTCTGGTCTTGAAGTTCGCGAACAGAATAAACTAATTCTGTTGTTCCATCGACATCGTACTTAGGTAGTTGATTTTTCCACTCGTAAGTATAAACACCATTGGACTCAGTTACTTCAGGAGTATAGTTCCCTGAGACAGGTTTTGAATCTGCAACAGTTTGTCCTTTCTTATGGACATACAAGCCAAGTTTGACTTCTTTGTAGTCAGTTTTCTTTCCACCTACCCAAGTCTTAGTGGCTTCAAAGTCAACTGTCACACGTTTATTAGAGATGTTGAGGGGAACACCTTTTCCACCTTTCATCTCCACTTCAAATTCTTGACTATTTACCTGATAGCCTGATTTCGGAGTCTTTTCTTTAACAATATACTTACCATCATTAAGATGATTTGAAACGGCAATCCCGTCCGCATCAGTTGTTACTTCCTGAACTTTAACCCCGTCACTTTTTCGTATGATTTCAAAGACAACGCCTGCCAACTTAACAGCCGCATCAGCTTTGTCGAATTTTGTGATTTTAATTTTACCAGCAATATCAGCTGTGACTGATGCACCAACAGATTTAACCGTCTTTAAATTAAACGTTGCTTCTGTTTTAGTTCCGGTACTACCTCCGTATTTTTCCCAAATAAGTTGTGGTTGGTTATCAATCAGGTACTGCGCTGAGTTACTTATCGTTGAAGTATCTGCTGGTGATGACGTATCATACGTTAAGAAAAAGCTCTTTGTTCCCATATTGGTCGGCATGAGCAACTCAAATCCTCGTTTCCCATTGACAAAGGTCAACAAAGCCTTTTTATCTGAGTCAGCCTTGTATACCTTCGGATCGGTTGTGATTTCGTATTTATCACCTATATGTTTAAGAGCAGACGAATTCGTATTCGTCGTCTCAAATTCCACTTCATGCATAGAGAAAGTACCTTCTATGTAGCTAGCGAAGGCTTCCTTTGAGACGTCATCTGTAATCTTCACCACATGTCCAGTCATATCTTTCTTAGCGCGATTAATTTTCATTTGAAAATGTGCTATCGCCTTATTGTTATCGTTATAACCGTACTTTGTAATAGTTTCTCCAATCACGTCAGTCTTTTCATATTTATTCACTTTATACGTGATGGTCTGTTTTTTACCATCTGGTAAAACATAGGTAACCGTTTTTCCCTCTTTTTTGAGCGTTTCAGTTGCTTCTGCAACAAAGTTCCCACGGATATTTTGCTTGCCCTCCACCTTTTCGTTGAAAGTAAATACCAGCTGATGGTTAGCATTATTCACCTGGACAGTCCCCATTTGGGTATGTGATGTCGAATCAATCAAATCCAGACTACCATCTTTCAAACTCAAGTTATCTGGAGCCTTTACGATAAAGTAATCACCATTCTTGATTTCATTAGCTGCCACATTGGGAAATGAGAATTCACCTGAATATTTCAAGTTCATCGAAGTATCATTTGAACCATGAATTCCTTCAGTCTCGCTTCCTGTGGATGCTATAGTAATCTTCAAGTTGTCTATTTTGACTTTACTCGTAACATCAGCAGCAGAAACCCGCTGGACGTTCCAAAATCCTAAAACAGTAAAAATCGTTAGTAAAGATAAAAAGAAGCCTATCCATCTCTTTGCCTTCATTACAAATTTCTCCTTCTTCTAATTTTTTTATAAGCTTAGAGCATAAATATCAATATTATACTACAATTACTATTATACCTCAAATAAATAGAAAGTCCATATATTCGTAAGTGTTTTTTTGACACAATGTAAACTTCAGTTTTCTAAAATAGGTTCCCTAATCCCAGAACTCTTAGTATTTTATTAAAACGAAAGGCTCTGGACAATGAGGAATCTATCACATATTCCAAATTTAGAAAAAGCCTCATACGAATCACCATTAAAAGCAACAAAGCTTTGGAAAGATTCATATGAGACTTCTTATAAATACCACAAAACAGGGAAAAGCAGGAATCCTATCTCATGTTATTTTATATGTTTGTTTTTTTATTCTTAGTTTTGTCCAAGTGCAGCAGCCATAGTTGCAGCTACTTCTGATTCAAAATCGTTGGCAGCTTTTTCAATACCGTCACCTACTTCAAAACGAGTGAAGCTTGCAATTGTCACACCTTGACTTTCAAGGAATGCTTCAACAGTCTTGCTGTCGTCCATGATATAGACCTGCGCAAGTAATGTGTAAGCTTGGTCAACTTTTGTATTGTCCAGCATGAAGCGATCCATTTTACCAGGAATAATTTTATCCCAGATTTTTTCTGGTTTACCTTCAGCTGCAAGACCAGCTTTGATGTCTTCTTCAGCTTGTGCAATCACTTCATCCGTCAATTGAAGTTTAGAACCAAATTTGTAGTGTGGAAGCGCTGGTTTACCAACCATTGCACGACTTTCGTTGTCTTGATCAATTTTGTGGTTCATTTGAGCCAATTCATCATGGATAAATTCTTCACTCAATTCTTTGTATGAAAGAACAGAAGGTTTCATAGCGGCAACGTGCATTGCCACGTGTTTTGCAAGATCTTCGTCACTGCCTGAAAGAACTGTGATAACACCGATACGTCCACCATTGTGTTGGTAAGCTCCAAATACTTGATCATCGGCTTTTTCAACAACTGCAAAACGACGGAATGAGATTTTTTCTCCGATTGTAGCAGTTGCACTAACATAAGCAGCTTCAAGTGTTTCACCTGAAGGCATTGTCAAAGCAAGAGCTTCTTCGTTGTTAGCTGGTTTGCCTTCTGCGATTACTTTAGCTGTTTCGTTTACCAATTCAACGAATTGAGCATTTTTTGCTACAAAGTCTGTTTCTGAGTTCACTTCAACGATAGCGGCAACATTGCCGTTTACATAGACACCAGTCAATCCTTCAGCAGCAACACGGTCTGCTTTTTTAGCAGCTTTTGCCATACCTTTTTCACGAAGCAATTCAATTGCTTTTTCGATATCGCCATCTACTTCTACAAGTGCTTTTTTAGCGTCCATGACACCAGCACCAGATTTTTCACGCAATTCTTTTACAAGCTTAGCTGTAATTTCTGCCATTTTGATCCTCCAATTAAGATATTACGGTTTTATTTAATAAAAAGGGGAGGGCTAGGCCCCGCCCCATAAGTTCGTTACTTGATTATTCGTTTGAGCCTTCGACAACTTCAACGATTTCTTCGATAGAATCTGCTTGTGAATCAGTTGCAGCTAATTCTGCTTCTACTGATTCAACGTTATCTTCACCTTGACGGCCTTCGATAATTGCATCAGCCATTTTCGCAGTGATTAACTTAACAGCACGAATAGCATCGTCGTTAGCTGGAATGATGACATCAATGTCATCTGGATCTGTATTTGTATCCACCATCGCTACAACTGGAATACCTAATTTCTTAGCTTCTTTAACAGCGATTTGTTCTTTATGTGGATCCACAACATACATCACATCTGGAATACGTGGCATTTCTTCGATACCACCCAAGAATTTTTCAAGACGAGCGCGTTGTTTGTTAAGAAGAGCGACTTCTTTTTTAGGAAGAACATCAAAAATTCCGTCTTCTTCCATACGTTTGATTTCTTTCAAACGAGCAACACGTTTTTGAATCGTTTCCCAGTTTGTAAGTGTTCCACCCAACCAACGGTGGTTGATGTAGTATTGACCAGCACGTTCTGCTTCTTCTTTTACAGCATCAGCAGCTTGTTTTTTCGTACCAACAAACAAGATAACTGCATCGTTAGCAGCCGCATCACGCATAAAGTCGTATGCTTGATCTGCAAATTTTACAGTTTGTTGCAAGTCGATAACGTGGATACCGTTACGTTCTGTGAAGATATACTTCGCCATCTTAGGGTTCCAGCGACGAGTTTGGTGACCAAAGTGTACACCAGCCTCAAGAAGTTGTTTCATTGAAATTACTGCCATGAGTAATGTCTCCTTTTTTGTTTTTTCCTCTCCCAGATTTCAACTCGCAAAACCACCCGTAGGCAACGGCTTCACAATTCATCTGAAATGAGTATTTGCCGATTACACGACATTTATTATCATATCAAAATTTCTTCCATTTTACAAGAGGGTTTCTGCTTTTTCATGCCAAATGCACGAAGAGAATCATTCGAAATTTATAACCTTTTAAAAGGGAAAGTCCTGACTTATCTTAATCACTATAATCTTTTAAGTAGGCTCTTAATTCTCGAATCATGGCTTGGCGGCCTTTGAACCGTTCGTCGGCTAGTAAGCGCTCGTACTGCTCCTGTTTCTCTGGGCTCAGTTGAG
>NZ_KV811160.1:6570-25961 GCF_001813035.1 Streptococcus sp. HMSC071H03
GATAGCGACTCACCAACTGATAGAGCACCAACATCCCCTCTTGTTCCCAATCGCTTAATTCCCACAGGTGGACATAATATTCCCTCCGACACTTCAGCACAATTCCTCTCACCTTGCCATATAACTCCTTGAACTCCATTTCCTTCTCCTTCCTTTTACTTACCTTTTAAGGATAACATGAAGGAGAACCCTTTGGTTTTCTGGTAGCTATTCTACTCTTTTTGGTTTCTATTTCGTGCTTCTTAATACACCTAGCTATCTCTTCAGATACTTTTACATACTTTTCAGCAGATAAAGTTAAAACTAGTAGCTGTGATAAATTCAGCATTATAATTCTGTAGTGAAGCATCGATTATGAAATTCTAAAAAACGCCTGCTTACGAAATTGTTTTTTTGTAAAAGCAATTTCGTAAACAAGCGTCTACGTTTCTTATCATAAGATGAGTGTTCCCGCTAGGAAAAATCCTAGCGGTAGACCAGAGCTAGACTAAGAGTAACATTACTCCATCATCATAACACTCAACAAAATTGATAAAAATTATACTAATTCAATGATTGCCATTGGAGCAGCATCACCACGACGTGGTTCAGTTTTAAGGATACGAGTATATCCACCGTTACGTTCTGCATAACGAGGAGCTAAATCAGAGAATAATTTTTGAAGAGCAGTAGTTGAAGTATACTTTTCTGTTTCTTCATCATAGTTTTCTGATGCAATTTCGTTACGAACAAAAGCTGCTGCTTGACGACGAGCATGCAAATCACCACGTTTACCCAAAGTAATCATTTTTTCAACTGTTTTACGGATTTCTTTAGCACGAGCTTCTGTTGTCACAATTGATTCGTTGATAATCAAGTCAGTGGTCAAGTCGCGAAGCATTGCTTTACGTTGTGAGCTAGTGCGTCCTAGTTTACGGTAAGCCATGTTTTCCTCCTTTATTTATCATTTTTTAATCCAAGACCGAGATCAGCAAGTTTTACTTTCACTTCTTCAAGACTCTTACGTCCTAGATTTCTTACTTTCATCATTTCAGGTTCAGTTTTTTCTGTCAAATCAAATACAGTATTGATACCAGCACGTTTCAAACAGTTGTACGAACGAACTGACAAATCTAATTCTTCAATTGTACGATCCAACACACGATCATCTGAAACTTTTTCTGTTTCTTTCATCACATCAGTAGATTTTGCTACTTCAGTTAAGTTAGTAAACAGGTCTAAATGTTCCGTTAAAATGCGCGCAGAAAGCCCTAGAGCATCTTCTGGAATAATCGTCCCATCTGTCATGATTTCAAGAGTTAATTTATCAAAACCATCATTGCTACCAACGCGAGCTGGTTCAACTTGATAATTAACTTTTTTCACCGGCGTATAGATTGAATCTACCGCAAGCGTCCCTACTGGTGCATCATCTTTTTTATTTTCATCAGCCGGTACATAACCACGACCTGTATTTACGGTCATAATAGCTTTTAAGCTAGCACCTTCACCAATTGTAAAGAGATAATGATCAGGATTTACAATTTCAATATCACTATCTGTCAAAATATCACCGGCAGTAATTTCTGCAGGACCTTCAACATCAAGCTCAATTGTCTTTTCGTCTTCGACGTAAGATTTTACAGCAATCCCTTTGGCGTTCAAAATAATTTGCATGACGTCTTCACGGACACCTGGAACTGTATCAAATTCGTGTAGAACACCTTCGATATTGATAGATGTCACAGCAGCACCTGGTAGAGATGCAAGAAGTACACGGCGAAGTGAGTTCCCAAGCGTTGTACCATAACCACGTTCTAGTGGTTCTACTACAAATATGCCATAGTCTTTATTTTCATCAATTTTTGTTATATTTGGTTTTTCAAACTCAATCATTTAGTTACTCCCTCTTAAACGAAAAGCAGTGTAATGGTTTATGATTATACACGGCGACGTTTTGGAGGACGAGCACCATTGTGTGGCACAGGAGTCACATCACGAATAGCTGTTACTTCAAGACCAGCGGCAGCAAGAGCACGAATAGCTGACTCACGACCAGAACCTGGACCTTTAACAGTAACTTCAACTGATTTAAGACCGTGTTCTTGTGCAGACTTTGCAGCAGCTTCAGATGCCATTTGGGCAGCAAATGGTGTAGATTTACGAGAACCTTTAAATCCAAGAGCTCCGGCAGATGACCAAGCAATTGCGTTACCATGCACATCAGTAATCATAACAATAGTGTTGTTAAATGTAGCGTGAATATGAGCAATACCAGATTCGATATTTTTCTTCACACGACGTTTACGTGTTGGTTTAGCCAAGACTTTTTACCTCCTTATATTATTTTTTCTTACCAGCAATCGCAACAGCTTTACCTTTACGAGTGCGAGCGTTGTTCTTAGTGTTTTGTCCACGTACAGGAAGTCCACGACGATGACGGATTCCACGATATGAACCAATTTCCATCAAACGTTTGATGTTTAAGTTTACTTCACGACGAAGGTCACCTTCAACTTTGATAGCATCCACTTCACGACGGATAGCGTCTTCTTGATCAGATGTTAAATCTTTCACACGAATATCCTCTGAAACTCCAGCAGCTGCTAAAATTTTCTTAGATGTTGGAAGACCAATACCGTATACATAAGTCAGTGAAACAACTACACGTTTGTCATTTGGAATATCAACTCCAGCAATACGAGCCATTTTTTCTCCTTTCTATTATCCTTGACGTTGTTTGTGTTTTGGATTTGCTGGGCAAATCACCATAACACGACCATTACGACGAATAACTTTGCAGTATTCGCAAATTGGTTTGACCGATGGTCTTACTTTCATTTCTTATCCCTCCAAGTATTTCGATTATTTAAAGCGGTAAGTGATCCGTCCACGTGTCAAATCATAAGGACTCATCTCGACAGTAACACGGTCTCCCGCTAAAATACGAATATAGTTTTTACGAATTTTACCAGAAACTGTTGCTAAAATCTGATGTCCATTTTCAAGTTCAACCGTAAACATTGCATTCGGCATTGTATCAACTACTTTGCCTTCAACTTCAATCACATCGTCTTTTGCCACGCAAAAGCACCCCCTAAATTTCGATTCATTCCTCTGAGCACAGAGGTAACAATTATAAGTCAGACTAATTCATTGTATCACTACTTGTCAAATATTGCAAGTGTAAAAACGCTTTTATTTTAACTTCAACAAGACTTTTTCAATATCTTTAAATACATCATCAATCTCTTGATTTCCTTGAATATCATAAACCAAGCTTTGAGAACGATAGTGCTCAATAATTGGTACTCCTTGAGCAATATTGACATCCAAACGACGTTTTACTGTTTCAGGTTTGTCATCTTCACGTTGGTAATAATCTTCTTCATTATAATCTGCTGGTGGATTAAATACTTTATGGAAAGTTTCTCCCGTTTTTTTATGAATAATCCGTCCACTCAAGCGCTCTAGTAGACTATTCGGATCTACTTCAATATTGACAACCCCATCCAAAACAAGACCAAGGGCAGTCAATATCTTATCCAACGCATAAGCTTGCTCAATGGTGCGTGGGTAACCGTCTAACAAAAAGCCTTTTTCTTTAATATCATCTTGTGATAGTCGTTCTTTGACAATTCCATTGGTCACTTCATCAGGTACTAATTCGCCTTTGTCAATGTATGATTTAGCAAGTACACCCATTTCAGTTTGGTTTGCCATAGCTGCACGGAACATATCCCCTGTTGAGATATGCGCAACACCAAATTCCTCAACGATTTTGGCCGCTTGAGTACCCTTGCCTGCACCTGGCAAGCCCATAATCAAAAGATTCATGATCCTTCTCCTTTTTTGTTTTTAAATAAATCTATTACAAATTCTTAATAAACTTGTTTAAAAACAAAATAGAAAGAGTGGGACAGACTTCAGAAAATCTATGATTTTCGATTTGCTCTCCCACCCCGCAACATAGTTGATTCAGGATGAAAACAAAAACTCATTTTCATCATCAACCACTGCGTTCGTACTTTAACGCAAATTGCTTTTGAAAGTATAGAATATCTTTCTTTACTCTGTTTCTATTCTGTTGTATTCATAAAGCCAGTATATTTTCTCTTCAGAAGGTAACCTTCAAGCTGTTTCATTCCTTCAATACCAGTTGCAATAATAATCAGCAAACTAGTACCACCTAAAGCAACAGCATCTGTCAATCCAAACAAATCTTTTGCTAAAATCGGTAAAATCGAAATAAAGCCCAAGAAAAGTGAACCAACTGTCGCCAGGCGGCGAAGCAGCTTGGACATGTATTCTTCTGTACCTTTACCCGGACGGACACCATGAATATAGGCACCGCTCTTTTGCAAATTCTCTGCAGTTTTCTCTGGATTAATTTGTACAAATGTATAGAAAAATGTAAACAAAATAATCAAGAGTGCATACATCACAATTCCGCTTGCGGTTGTTGTTGCAAACAAGGACTGAGCCACTCGAACCCACTGTGCATTATGACCTGTAGCTGTCAAGAATTGGAAAATAGCTGCGGGTGCGGCAGTAATTGAACTTGCAAAGATAACCGGAATAACACCTGCTGGATTGACCTTCAAAGGAAGGTATGAGCTAGAAGGCGCACCTTGCGCAATCTTTGTATACTGGATTGGAATTTTGTATTCTGCTTGTTGAACGAATGTTGTAAAGTAAACAATGAGCAAAACAGCTATAATCAGAATAGTCACAAAAATGATAGATGAAGTAATACGGCTGCTTGGTACATTGACAAAGTAGTCTACATATATACTCTTAATCATTCCTGGAATTGCTGCTACGATACCTGCAAAGATAATCATAGAAACACCATTACCATAGCCTTTATCTGTGATTTGTTCCCCTAACCAAGTCACAATCATAGAACCTGTTGTCAAAAGGAAACCAATCAGCAAATAAGTTTGCCAGTTAGGCGTTGCCACCAACTTAGCACTAGACAAGGTATGGAAACCTGCTGTAATACCGATAGATTGAACAAACGCCAAGACTAAGGCAATATAGCGCGTTGCTTGATTTAACTTTCTTCGTCCAACTTCACCTTGCTTGCCCCATTCTACAAACTTAGGTAAAATATCCATTTGTAGCAATTGAACAACAATAGAGGCGGTAATATACGGACTAACTCCCAATGCAAATACTGAGAAATTTCGCAAAGCATTACCTGACACAAGGCTGAGCATGTTTAGAAATGAAAGCCCATTAAGAGCTTCCAAGCTTTTTGCATTAACACCTGGAACAGTAATCGTCGTACCAATTCGAAATACCAATACAATAAAAATTGTAAAGAGAATTTTTGAACGAACCTGTTTGATTTTTAATGCATCTTTTAATAGTTTAAAAAACATAGGTCACCTCGCTTAGATGACTTCCACTGAACCACCTTTAGCAGTGATAGCTTCTTCGGCTGATTTAGAGAATTTAGCTGCCTTCACAGTCAATTTCTTTGTCAATTCGCCGTTACCAAGAATCTTAACACCAGATTTTTCAGCTTTTACAATTCCTGCTTCAATAAGGACAACTGGAGTTACTTCTGTCCCGTCTTCAAAAACATTCAATTGATCAAGATTTACAATTGCGTATTCTTTACGATTGATATTCAAGAAACCGCGTTTTGGCATACGACGGAACAATGGTGTTTGTCCACCTTCAAAACCAAGACGAACTTTACCACCACTACGAGCTTTTTGCCCTTTTTGACCACGTCCAGCTGTTTTACCATTACCAGATGAAGTACCACGACCAACACGGTTACGGACTTTACGAGAACCTGTAGCAGGTTGTAATTCATGAAGTTTCATTATATTTTTTCTCCTCTTTTGTAAAATGCTAGCGCTTATACTGAGAAAAAGGTGTTCCCAGTATAAACTCGCCTATACATATATTTAGTTTAAGGGGCTGAGAAAATCCTCTCATCCCCTAGTTTATTTCAATTTAAAGTTTTGTTAGCAAAATGATTACTTACTTAACTTCTTCAACAGTTACCAAGTGTGATACTGCTGTAATCATACCACGAACAGCAGCATTATCTTCCTTGATAACTGAGCTATTTAATTTGCCAAGTCCAAGTGCTACAACAGTTTTACGTTGTGACGGAATGCGTCCGATTGGAGACTTTGTCAAAGTAATTTTAATTTGAGCCATGTGAATCTCCTTTCTTATGCTAAGTCAGAAACTGAAATACCACGAAGGGCAGCAACTTCTTCAGCGCGTTTTAATTGTTTCAAACCTTCAACAGTTGCGCGAACGATGTTGATTGGAGTGTTAGAACCAAGTGATTTAGATGTTACATCTGCTACACCTGCCAATTCAATGACGGCACGAACAGCACCACCAGCAGCTACTCCAGCACCTTCTACAGCTGGTTTCAACAAGACACGAGCTCCACCAAATTCAGATGTTACTTCGTGAGGAATTGTTGTGCCAACCATTGGTACCTCAATTAGGTTTTTCTTTGCATCTTCAACGGCTTTGCGAATTGCTTCTGGTACTTCTTGAGCTTTACCAGTACCAAAGCCAACACGACCATTACGGTCACCAACAACTACAAGAGCTGCAAAACGAAGACGACGTCCACCTTTAACAACTTTTGTAACACGGTTAATCGCAACTACGCGTTCTTCAAGTTCAACTGCATTGTCTTTAAATGCCATTTTTTAGTGTCCTCCCTATTAGAATTTCAATCCGTTTTCACGAGCTGCATCAGCCAAAGCTTTTACACGTCCGTGATATAGATATCCACCGCGGTCAAACACCACTTCAGTAATACCTTTAGCAACTGCACGTTCAGCAACAAGTTTGCCGACAACAACGGCTTGTTCAGTTTTAGTTCCTTTTGAAACTTCTTTGTCAAGAGTTGAAGCGCTTGCGAGCGTTACACCCGCTACGTCATCAATTACTTGAGCGTAGATGCCTGTATTAGAACGGAATACGTTCAAACGTGGGCGATCAGCAGTTCCAGAGAGTTTTCCGCGAACGCGACGATGGCGTTTTTGGCGGACTTTATTTTTATCTGGTTTCGAAATCACAATTTTCACCTCTTAATTTTATTGTGTGCTTAAGCACAAAGTTGGAAATAAATATCTTGGTTGAAAAACAACCTTATAACATTATTTACCAGTTTTACCTTCTTTACGGCGAACGAATTCACCAACGTAGCGGATACCTTTCCCTTTATATGGTTCAGGAGCACGCAAGCTACGGATATAAGCAGCAGTTTGTCCAACTACTTCTTTTGAGATTCCGTTCACAACAATAGTCGTTGGATTTGGAAGTTCAAAAGTAATACCTTCAGGAGCTTCCACTTCATCTGGATGAGATTTACCAACTGAAAGTACCAATTTTTTACCTTGAAGTTGAGCACGGTATCCAACCCCACGCATTTCAAGTTCTTTCTTGAATCCTTCTGATACACCATGAACCATGTTGTTCAAAAGAGCACGAGTTGTTCCGTGGATTGTTTTCATTTCTTTTGTATCGTTTGGACGGTGAAGAGTTAGTTCAGTTCCTTCCACACGAATATCAATATCTTTAGAGAACGTACGAGTGAGTTCTCCTTTAGGTCCTTTTACAGTTACGACATTGTCTTTGTTTGTCAATTCGACACCAGCAGGCAATACGATAACTTTATTACCAATACGTGACATGTTATTTTTTCTCCTGTTAAATTGTCAGGTCGTCCGAGGACGGCCAGTTTTCACGGGGGAACTATCATAGCAGTTTGTATGATAGTTCTAACGTTTTATTCAAATATATCATTCAAATTAGTTTTGCCAATCTGAACACGAGCTACGGCCTGTGTGAAAAAGATAAATCTATCTTGAATGCAGGCATTCATCGCTAGATTTCCTATTTTCACTTTGTCCGTCACGCTCTTTGTATCATGCAATTACCAAACGTAGGCGATTACTTCCCCACCAACATTCTTTTGGCGTGCTTCTTTGTCAGTCAACAAGCCTTCAGATGTTGAGATAATCGCAATTCCAAGTCCATTCAAGACTTTTGGAAGATCTTCACATTTTTTGTAAACACGAAGTCCTGGTGTTGAAACACGTTTCAAACCAGTGATAACTTTTTCACCGTTTTGACCGTATTTAAGGAATACACGAATAACACCTTGTTTATCATCTTCAATGTACTCAACGTTCTTCACAAAACCTTCGCGTTTAAGGATTTCAGCAATCCCTTTTTTGATATTTGATGCAGGTACTTCTAGCACTTCATGTTTTGCTTGATTCGCATTACGAATACGTGTCAAAAAGTCTGCAATTGGGTCAGTCATAACCATTTTGTTTTTTCTCCTCTTACTAGTAGTTTGATAATTCACTTGCTAGTTAATGATTGAGCTAGGCTCAGAATATTATTTTATTTATAGGTTTCATTTTCTAAGTGAGTCTAGGCATTCGCTCGCAAGCATAACTTAGGTTAGACAAGAGCGAATAACGACGACTCACGGCGAAAATGGAAGCTATAATTACCAAGAAGCTTTGGTAACGCCTGGAATTTGTCCTTTGTATGCTAACTCGCGGAAGCAAACACGGCAAAGTTTAAACTTGCGGTAAACTGAATGTGGACGACCACAACGTTCGCAACGAGTGTAAGCTTGCGTAGAGAACTTCGCAGGGCGTTTGTTCTTAGCAATCATTGATTTTTTAGCCAATTTATTTACCTCCTAGATTATTTTGCAAAAGGCATTCCAAGGCCTGTAAGCAATTCACGTGATTCTTCATCCGTGTTAGCAGTTGTTACAATAACAATGTCAAGACCACGAGTCTTGTCAACATCATCAAAGTTGATTTCTGGGAAAATCAATTGTTCTTTCACACCAAGTGTGTAGTTTCCGCGTCCATCAAATGATTTTGTTGGAACACCGTGGAAGTCACGAACACGTGGAAGTGATACAGTAACCAATTTATCCAAGAATTCATACATGCGTTCGCCGCGAAGAGTTACCTTAGCACCAATCGCTACACCTTCACGAAGACGGAAGCCGGCGATAGATTTTTTAGCTTTAGTGATAAGTGGTTTTTGACCTGAGATAAGAGCAAGCTCTTCAGCAGCTTTTTCAAGATTTTTAGCGTTTGATACAGCATCTCCAACACCCATGTTCAAAACGATTTTATCCACTTTTGGCACAGCCATAACAGATGAGTAGTTAAACTTTTCAGTCAAAGCAGGAACTACTTCATTAAGATATTTTTCTTTTAAACGATTAGCCATTATACTTCTCCTTTCCTTCGTGATTAGTCAAGCACTTCGCCTGATTTTTTATTGTAACGAACTTTTTTGCCGTCTACAAACTTGTAGCCAACACGCCCTGCAACACCATTTTTGTCCAACACTTGAACGTTAGATACATGGATTGGTGCTTCTTTTTCTACGATAGCACCTTGAGGGTTTTCGTTATTCGGTTTTTGGTGTTTCTTGATGATATTTACACCTTCAACAACAACTTTATTTACTTTTGGAAGTGCGGCAACGACTTTAGCTTCAACGCCTTTGTCTTTACCAGCAATCACGCGAACTTTATCGCCAGTTTTTACAAACATTGGTTTCTCCTTTGATTTCTTACGCCCTGATGGGCACCCTATCTATCAAAGATAGGGGACTTAGTTTGTTTTTGATTAAAGTACTTCTGGAGCAAGTGAGACGATCTTCATAAATCCACCTTCACGCAATTCGCGTGCTACTGGACCAAAGATACGTGTCCCGCGAGGTGTTTTATCATCACGGATAATCACTGCAGCATTTTCGTCAAATTTGATGTATGAACCATCTTTGCGACGAGCACCTGATTTAGTACGAACGATAACCGCTTTTACAACGTCACCTTTTTTAACCGCACCACCAGGAGTAGCTTGTTTTACAGATGCAACGATGACATCGCCAATGCTAGCGAATTTACGCTTTGAACCACCAAGAACTTTGATTGTCAAGATTTCGCGGGCACCGCTGTTGTCAGCAACTTTCAAACGAGTTTCTGTTTGAATCATTTAAGTTTTCTCCTTTCTGGTTTGATTAGATAATAACTGCTTCTTCTACAACTTCTACAAGACGGAAGCGTTTTGTAGCTGAAAGCGGACGAGTTTCCATGATACGAACAATATCGCCTTCTTTAGCGATGTTATTTTCATCATGCGCTTTGTATTTTTTAGAGTAGTTAATACGCTTACCATAGACTGGGTGGTTACGTTTTGTTTCAACTACAACTGTGATTGTTTTATCCATCTTGTCAGAAACGACGCGTCCAACAAGCGTTTTACGTTGATTACGTTCCATTTTAGAATTTCTCCTTTCCCAAGTCTATTATTTCATTTCTGATTGAACAGTTTTGATACGAGCGATTTGCTTTTTCACTTCTTTCAAGCGTGCAGTTTGTTCTAATTGACCTGTTGCTGCTTGGAAACGAAGTTCAAACAATTCTTTCTTCAATTCTCTTTCACGCTTCGCGAGTTCTTCTTGAGAAAGACCACGAAGTTCTTTAACAAATTCTTTTACTTCATTAAGTTTCATGCCTTCTCCTTATTCTGCTTCACGTTTTACGAATTTTGTTTTAACCGGTAATTTGTGGCTTGCAAGACGAAGCGCTTCGCGAGCAACTTCCTCAGGCACACCACCGATTTCAAACATCACTTTACCACGTTTAACTGGTGCAACCCAACCTTCTGGAGCACCTTTCCCAGATCCCATACGAACCCCGATAGCTTTGGCAGTGTATGATTTGTGTGGGAAGATTTTAATCCAAACCTTACCACCACGTTTCATGTAACGCGTCATAGCGATACGAGCAGCTTCGATTTGGCGGTTTGTGATCCAATGGCTAGTAGTTGCTTGAAGACCATATTCTCCAAATGCCACTTCCTTACCACCTTTAGCTTCACCGCGCATTTTACCACGAAATTCGCGACGGTGTTTAACACGTTTAGGTACTAACATTGGTTATTTACCTCCTTTAGTGTTTTTACGAGCTGGAAGAACTTCTCCGCGGTAAATCCAGACTTTAACACCAAGTTTACCGTAAGTAGTATCTGCTTCTTCCCAAGCGTAATCAATATCTGCACGAAGCGTATGAAGCGGAACAGTTCCTTCAGAATACCCTTCACTACGAGCAATATCAGCACCGTTCAAGCGGCCAGATACTTGAGTTTTAATTCCTTTAGCTCCCGCACGCATGGTACGTTGAATTGCTTGTTTTTGAGCACGACGGAAAGCAACACGTTGTTCTAATTGGCGAGCAATTCCTTCACCAACAAGATGAGCATCCAAATCTGGTGATTTGATTTCAATGATGTTGATGTGGACTTGTTTACCAGTCAATTTGTTAAGTTTTGCACGAAGTGCATCAACGTTTGCTCCACCTTTACCGATAACCATACCTGGTTTAGCAGTGTGAAGAGAAACGTTTACTTTATTTACTGCGCGTTCGATTTCAATAGTTGAAACAGCTGCGTCAGCTAATTCTTTTTGAACGAATTTACGGATTGCAAGATCTTCATGAAGGTAATCCGCGTATTCTTTTTCAGCATACCATTTGGCATCCCAGTCACGGATGATACCGACACGCATACCTATTGGATGTACTTTTTGACCCACGATTTTACCTCCTTATTTTTCTGCAACGACCACTGTGATGTGGCTAGTGCGTTTGTTGATTGGTGAAGCTGAACCTTTTGCGCGTGGACGGAAACGTTTCATTGTTGGCCCTTCGTTTGCGTAAGCTTCAGATACTACCAAGTTTGCTTTTTCCAAACCAAAGTTGTTTTCTGCATTAGCGATTGCTGAGTTCAACACTTTTTCGATAATGCCAGCAGCTTTGTTTGGAGTGAATTTCAAGATTGCGATTGCGTCAGCGACGTCTTTCCCGCGGATATTGTCAAGAACTAGACGAGATTTACGAGGTGAAACGCGCACTGTACGAGCCATTGCTTTAGCTGAAGTAATTTCTGCCATGTTTTTCTCCTCTCTTATCTACGTGTCTTCTTGTCGTCAGCAGCGTGACCTTTGTAAGTACGAGTTGGTGCAAATTCACCAAGTTTGTGTCCTACCATGTCTTCTTGGATGTAAACAGGAACATGTTTACGTCCATCATAAACTGCAATTGTATATCCGATGAAACTTGGGAAAATCGTTGAACGACGTGACCAAGTTTTGATGACTTTTTTCTTTTCGTCATTAGCTTGAGCTTCAACTTTTTTCATCAAATGCTCATCGACGAAAGGTCCTTTTTTAAGACTGCGTCCCATTTTTATGTTTTCTCCTTTAAAATATGTACCACAACGGCTTGCACTGACAATCAGCGCTACCGAGCTGGCGGAATTTTGCGAGTTAGCTCGTTAATTATAAGTATGTAACAACTCACGAGGGGCAGTGGTTGATTGCTAGTTAGCTATAGCTACAAGCCTTGCTACACATCTAATCAACTTTGCCAAGGTTTCGCAACGAAGTTTGGTAGCTAAACCGCCAAACTTCTGCTCAGCCGCCTATTTCTCGTTGCGACGACGAATAATAAGTTTGTCGGATTTCGCTTTCTTGTTACGAGTTTTAAGTCCAAGAGCAGGTTTGCCCCATGGAGTAGATGGTGCTTTACGACCAACTGGTGCTTTACCTTCACCACCACCGTGTGGGTGATCGTTCGGGTTCATTACAGAACCGCGGACTGTTGGGCGGATGCCTTTCCAGCGGCTGCGTCCAGCCTTACCAAGGTTAACCAATCCATGTTGTTCATTTCCAACAACACCGACAGTTGCACGGCAAGTTCCAAGAATCATGCGAACTTCGCCTGATTGCAAACGAACAAGAACATATTTACCTTCTTGTCCCAATACTTGGGCAGAAGCTCCAGCAGCACGTACCAATTCACCACCATGTCCTGGTTTCAATTCAATATTATGAATCAATGTACCAACTGGGATATTAGCAAGTGGAAGAGCATTTCCGACTTTAATATCCGCTTCTGGTCCAGAAACGATGCGTTGACCAACTTCAAGACCTTTAGGAGCGATGATGTAAGCTTTCACACCGTCAGTGTAATGTACAAGAGCGATGTTTGCCGAACGATTTGGATCGTATTCAATTGTTTTAACAACTGCTTCAACACCGTCTTTGTTACGTTTGAAGTCAATCAAACGGTAATGGCGTTTGTGTCCACCACCTTGGTGACGAACCGTGATACGACCGTTGTTGTTACGACCAGCTTTGTTGTTCAAAGAAACAAGCAAAGTTTTTTCTGGAGTGCTCGTTGTGATTTCAGCGAAATCCAAAGAAGTCATATTACGGCGACCATTTGTAGTTGGTTTATAAACTCTGATTCCCACGATATTTCCTCCTTAGATTATTCTGCTTCAGCACCGAACAACTCGATTGCTTTAGAATCAGCTGTAAGAGTGATGATAGCTTTTTTAGTTTTGTTTGTAAAGCCAGTATAACGCCCTACACGTTTTGCTTTTGGTTTTACATTGATTGATTGTGTTCACGTTTGCAACCTTTACTCCATCAAAAGCAGCTTCAACTGCTTGTTTGATAAGAAGCTTATGAGCACGAGTGTCCACCTCAAATACGTATTTACCCTCTTCAAGAAGAGCCATTGAGCTTTCTGTAATGATAGGCTTTTTGATTACGTCATACAAATTCATTATGCAAGAACCTCCTCGATTGTAGAGATAGCTTCTTTAGTAACAAGAAGTTTGTCGCTATTTACGATGTCAAGAACACTTGCAGTTGTTGCAGTTGCAACTTTCACATTTGGAAGGTTACGAGCTGAAAGTGCAGCAAATTCATTTCCTTCTTCAAGAATTACAAGTACTTTTGAATCAATGCTAAGCGCAGCAAGTACTTTCGCAAACTCAGCAGTTTTTGGAGCTGTAAATGAAAGGCTGTCTACAGCTACGAATTTGTTTTCAGCAACTTTTTCAGAATAAACTGATTTAAGTGCCAATCTACGAACTTTTTGTGGAAGTTTGTAGGCATATGAACGAGGAGTTGGACCAAATACGGTACCACCACCACGCCATTGTGGAGAGCGAATAGAACCTTGACGCGCACGTCCAGTTCCTTTTTGACGCCATGGTTTGCGTCCGCCACCTGATACTGCAGAGCGGTTTTTAACAGCGTGAGTTCCTTGACGAAGACTTGCACGTTGACTGATGACAACATCAAATACAACTGATTCATTTGGTTCGATACCAAACACTGCATCATTAAGAACTACTTCACCAGCTTCTTTACCAGTTTGGTCAAATAATTTTACGTTTGCCATTGTGACTGATTTCCCCTTTCCTTATTATTTACCAGCTTTAACTGCTGATTTGATCGTGATAAGAGATTTCTTAGCACCAGGTACGTTACCTTTGATAAGGATAACGTTTTTCTCTGGAACAACTTGTGCGATCTCAAGATTTTGAATCGTCACACGGTTGCCCCCCATACGACCTGCCAAGTGTTTATTTTTGAAAACACGGTTAGGCGCAACTGGTCCCATTGAACCAGGACGACGGTGATAACGAGAACCATGAGCCATTGGCCCACGAGATTGACCGTGGCGTTTGATAACACCTTGGAAACCTTTACCTTTTGAAGTTCCTGTTACATCAACAACATCGCCGGCTGCGAAAGTGTCAACTGTAATTTCTGCACCAACTTCTAAGCCTTCAATGTTTTTGAATTCACGAATGAAGCGCTTAGGAGCCGTGTTAGCTTTTGCTACATGTCCTTTAGCAGGTTTGTTGCTCAATACGTCACGAAGATCGTCAAAACCAACTTGAACTGCGTTGTAACCATCTGTTTCAACTGTTTTCACTTGAAGAACAACGTTTGGAGCTGCTTCAACAACAGTCACAGGGATTAATTCGCCAGCTTCAGTGAAGATTTGAGTCATTCCCACTTTTTTCCCTAAGATTCCTTTTGTCATGAGAAAATGTTTCCTTTTCTATATTTTTTCAAAAAGTTTTTAACGAGCGTTTTTTATGCTCAAGATTAAGATATTAAGGGCGTTAAGAGAGTCTGGCAAAAATAGGAAACTGACGCAGTGTTCGACGAACACTAGGAAGTTCATCTTTTTTGCAGAGCTCTTAGCCCGTATTCAGTTAAGCCCGAATACTTTTACCTTGCATCTGATTATAGTTTGATTTCTACGTTCACACCACTTGGAAGATCCAACTTCATCAAAGCATCAACTGTTTTTTGAGTTGGGTTGATGATATCAATCAAACGTTTGTGTGTACGCATTTCAAATTGTTCGCGAGAATCTTTGTATTTGTGAGTCGCGCGAATGATTGTGTAGAGGCTACGTTCAGTCGGAAGTGGGATTGGTCCTGCAACTTCTGCACCTGTACGAGTAGCAGTTTCTACGATTTTTGCAGCCGCTGTATCAAGTGTACGATGTTCGTATGCTTTCAAACGGATACGGATTTTTTTGTTTGCCATCTTTTTCTCCTTTTCGTCTATTTAAGATAATAGGCTAGCTCCACAAGAAAACCGAGACGCCATTGCGTGGCAATGCAACCGAGCGTGTCGCAACCTCTTGCATCAAAGCTACAGACTGTTTTTCACAGCACCATAATAGAATAACACAAAGATTCAATGATTGCAAGGGATTTGAGAATTTTTTTTGAGATTTTTTTGACAAAAAGAGACTTCGCAAGACAAAAAACGAATTTAGCTCAGCGAATAGTTAAAAAAACAGAGAAAACTTGCTAATTTCTCTGGTTCATGTTTTCTAAATAATGAGTATTGAATATTATTTTTTGTCTTGCTTTATTGGTACTATATACCCCAAGCAACAATCGCTCCGTAGATAGTGGATAACAGTCTATTTGCTGCGTAAAGCAAGTCTCCTTTTCCCATAATCGCAACAATCAATAATGTTAAAACTGCAATTCTCGCTAAGAAAGGAGGTAAGACAACTGATTTGCTAACATATAGAGTTCCAAGAATAGCTAACATTAACAGACAGAATAACGTTATCTTACTTGGGATGAAATGATAACAGTAAATCAGAAGAACAGCCGCTAGACCACCTATCAAAGTTGCTAAAATCCGATGATATCCACTCTTTTTGCTGGTCAGACCCTCTTCCTGTACACACAGCAAAGCCGAAAAAGAAGCTGGTAAAATACCTAAAAAAGGAATGAGCCAGGCACTTACAATACAAAACATAACTGAGACAACGATTTTAAAATCGAGTGAATTTAATTTCATTTTTATCTCTTTGATTATTTGTTCTAATTGTAACACTAAACCAATCAATCGCAAAGAACATTTCCCAAACAAAAACACCACTAACATGATGTAGTGGCATTTGGGAGATTATGAAAAAGAAAAGTTTTAGGATAAATATAGAATAACTTTTCAACCTTAAAACTAGCTTAACGTAACTTTATTTTTTAAAATAGAGATTTTTAACCTTAAAAGTATTCCCCGATTGACAGACCAATATATCTGCAAGGTCTTGATAAGGTCTATAATAACGCTCGTATTGCTCACGACGTGCTTGGTGCGTTCTCTCAATCCACTCAGGCTGCCGATTGCGTACTGCTACATCACGAGATAAGCGACGCTCTAATTCCGTTGCTGCATCGGTGTAAAAACAAATAGACAAATCAAACAGCTCTTTCGGCAGAAAAGCAACTGACATGCCTTCCACAATTAGAATTGGTTTTTCCGCTGAAAGTCGCTGACTTGGTGCCCAAGGCTGGTCAATCGTCACTATATCGCAGCCAGATTGCAAAGCTCTTATATCACGTTCCAAGCTCTTCAATTCATGAGCCACTGGAAGACAGGCTGTCACTTTTTGCTCAGGAAATTCTTTAACCGCCAGCAAGTCACGATATTCCCCGTCTATTATATAAAGATCAGCCACAAGCAGATTAACTCGCTCTCGCCCCAGACTTTCTACTAAACGTTTGGCAAAAGTAGATTTTCCAGAAGCACCGTGTCCGTAAATCGCAAGAGTATGTTTTTTCCCATCCAGCAAATAATTCTTGACTACTTCTACTAACGACTTCTCACCGTGATTCATCTAGAAATTCCTCTTTGAATGATTGTAACCATAGCACTCGATGAAATCTTCACGAAATTCAAGCAAATTGTCATCTAGAATAGCTTGGCGGACATTTTTCATCAGATTGATGAGGAAATAGAGATTATGATAGCTGGTTAGGCGGAGTCCAAAGGTTTCATCAGCTTTGAGCAAATGACGAAGATAAGCGCGCGTATAGTTTTTGCAGGTGTAGCAATCACAGTTATGATCGAGCGGTGTGAAATCCTCTGCAAATTGAGCATTTTTCACGACCAAACGCCCCTCACTGGTCATGCAGGTACCATTTCTGGCAATTCGTGTTGGTAGCACGCAGTCAAACATATCCACACCACGTATTACCCCGTCAATCAGACTGTCTGGCGCTCCAACTCCCATGAGATAGCGAGGCTTGTTTTCAGGCAGCATCGGAGTTGTAAAGTCCAATACGGCATTCATCTCTTCATGAGATTCACCTACAGCTAAACCACCAATAGAATATCCTGGAAAATCCATACTAACCAAATCATGGGCTGACTGGCGGCGCAAATCTTCAAAACCAGCACCCTGCACAATCCCAAAGAGACCCTGGTCATGCGGACGGCGATGCGCTTTGAGTCCACGCTCTGCCCAGCGGCTGGTCCGCTCAATGGATTTCTTGACATAATCGTACGGTTGATAGAACTGCGGGCATTCATCAAAGGACATCATGATGTCACTGCCTAGATTGTTTTGAATAGAAATGGCCTTTTCTGGGGAGAGAAACATTTTTGCGCCGTTCAGGTGATTCTTGAAGGTCACCCCTTCTTCGGTGATGTTACGGCTGTCTGCCAAGGAATAAACTTGAAAACCACCGCTGTCTGTCAGAATAGCCTGATCCCAGTTCATAAATTTATGAAGTCCACCAGCACGCGCAATCAGCTCATCACCCGGCCGCAACCAGAGATGGTAGGTATTGGATAAAATAATCCCTGAACCCATTTCTTTGAGTTCTTCTGGCGACTGGGTCTTGACGGTCGCCTGGGTTCCAACCGGCATAAACATGGGAGTTGGAAAAGTGCCATGCGGCGTGATAATTTCTCCCAAACGAGCACCTGTATGCTTCTCTTTTTTAATCAAACGATATTGAATCGGTGAATCTGACATTTTTACCTCCGATACTGGGAAAAACAGTCCCAGACCTTCATTTTACAGTGTGTGAATTCATTTGACTCACAACATCCTGTATGATTTTATCAAAAAAAGGAAGAAAGATAAAGTAGATAAAAACTTTTCTTTCTCTTAGAAGAATATGGTATAATATTTTTCAATATAGGAGGCAAATATGAACTTAAGTGAATTGCGAGCAGAAGCTCGTCGTATCCAACGCCAAACCAAGGGAATCTACGCACTCTTTTTAGTGCCAATTGTGACTGCGATTGTTTCCGTTGTTTACAATTATTCTTCAGACACCTTGTCCAATAATATCTTACAATATGGCATCCAAAATACGGTTGTCCACGGGATCAATCGCTCATTGTTCCCAGTAGCGATTAGTTTTATCGTATCTTTCTTTTTAACTGCTGCCTTTTGGACCTTACTGGAAGTCATTCGTGGAAAACGACAAGAGGTGCATTTTTCAGATTCCATTCGGACTTTTGACAGTAAAATAATCGGTCCTGTTTTCATGACGCTTTTGCTCAAACGCGTATTGCTATTTCTGTGGAATATTTTCGTCTGGATTGGGAGCGGCATGATGATTCTTGCTAGTTTTAGTATCATTAAACTCCTCCCCAATTCTCAAGATATCTCACAAAACGTTGCGCTTCAAACAACTATTGGAACTTTATTGCTCTACATTCTTATCGGTTTTCTCTTGATGATTATAGGCGTTCTGATTGCACTCCCTCAGTACTATGCCTATTCTCAAGTGGAATTTATCCTCTTTGACAGCTTGGAAAACAATAGCTACGATGGCGCCTTTAAAGTAATCCGTGCGAGTCGTCAGATGATGAAAGGTTACAAGGGAAAGAGATTTGTTCTTGATTTAACCTTTATCGGTTGGTACTTGCTAAGTGCCCTTACTTTTGGAATTGCTTCTATTTATGTTTATCCCTACGTTTATACAGCTCAGACTCTTTTCTATGAAGCTGTCAGAAAGGAAAAAGAACAAATTCCGATTTTTTCTTAATTTTTCTAACTCTGAAAAATAAAATTAACCTCACAAAGACTTGGACAGTTGTTCAGGTCTTTTAAGTTCATTCTATTTTTATCTCGCACAATCACTCAACTAACGCGCAGTATCATAAACTCTACACAAAAAAGCCACCAATTGGGTGACTTTATTAGGGAGATTATTATGAAAAAGTTTAGGATTTCTATC
>NZ_KV811160.1:26061-65409 GCF_001813035.1 Streptococcus sp. HMSC071H03
GATTATTATGAAAAAGTTTAGGATTTCTATCAAACAAAGTTAGGAGGTCTTCATTTGATAAATATAGTATAACCAAGTTAGCTTAAACCAAACTTAATTTTTTAGAACAAATTGATTTTTTTAGAAATTTCTTGAAAGGCATCTTTCAGCGAATCTTGATCTGTAAAAGTTGCTACTTCCCAACCTAAGAAATCACATTCTTTCCACCAACGTTTCATGTCAGCTGGACTGAAATCTACTTTCTTGCTCCTTGTTTGATGGCGGCGAACCGCTTCTTCAAAAGTCAAATCATAATAGTAAGACAGAACTTTTGGATAAAAGAGGTCACGCAGTTCTTCTAGCATTTGCCTGTAAATGTCTGTTTCATAAAATCCTTCAACGATAACCAACAAATCTCGCTCATAGCCATAACGGGCAATGGTTGCCGTCAAAGAGATTGACAAATTGTCCGGCCCGACTTTTTCTTTTAGCATGTCACGGCAAACGACATCTTGAGAAATGACAAGTGTCCTTCGTCCATAATACTCTTGCAATTTCTTTGCCAGACTCGTTTTTCCTGAACCAGAATTACCTCTGATATCACCAACGTTGGAATTTACCCTCCTAAAATCAGACGGGTATGCTCCTGCTTGATACAGCGGTTCATGACAATATCATCGTGCCCAACTGCACGAAGGATTTGCTCGGCTTCTTCATTTTCCAAGCCCAATTGTGCCCAGAAAATCTTAGCATTCACTTGCAGAAAATCACGCGCCACATCTGGCAAAAACTCACTGCGACGGTAGACATCAACAATATCCACCGAAAAAGGAATGTCCTTGAGACTGGCATAGACGGTTTCTCCTAAAATCTGACCGCCGGCTGCTCGCGGATTGACCGGAATAATCCGATAGCCCCGTTCTTGCATCTCCTTGGATACACGGTGGCTGGTTGCCTCTTCGCGATCTGACAAACCAACAACTGCAATCACCTTGCTGTTTTCTAAATAATGTTTGACAATTCCATCGCTGGGATTTTTGAAATGATAGGTCATAAAATTTTCTCCGTAATTTTTATGTATTGTGAGTCATGCTGATCCTTTTGAATCCGAAACACAGTTATAACCATTAAGAAGCCGAACGACACAAGAACCTCTCGTTGTCCTTATGAACTTAGCACCTTGTTTTTACTTTGCTTCATACCAGGTCTTACCCGCACTTTCGTCCGCTTTCAAGGGAACAGAAAGTTCAATGGCAGATTCCATGATGTCTTTGACCAGCGCTTTGATAGCGGTCAGTTCGTTTTCGGGCACTTCTAGCACAATTTCATCATGAACTTGCAGCAACATTCTGGTTTTAAAATTCCCATCTATCAGAGCTTGGTCCAGTCGAATCATTGCAATTTTGAGAATATCTGCAGCCGATCCTTGAATCGGTGAGTTGATAGCTGTCCGTTCTGCAAATCCTCGGACATTGAAGTTACGAGAATTAATATCCGGGATCTCCCGACGACGGTGAAAGAGAGTTTCTACATAGCCTTTATCTCGAGCCTCTCGTACCACATTTTCCATATAATTCTTAATTCCAGGATAGCGCTCAAAATAAGTATCAATATAGGACTTCGCTTCCTTACGGCTAATCCCCAGATTGTTGGCAAGTCCAAAGTCAGAAATTCCGTAAACAACACCAAAGTTGACAGCTTTGGCATTGCGGCGGTCATTTGGTGTCACATCTTCTGGTCTTTCGATATTAAAAACCCGCATGGCTGTTGAAGTGTGAATATCTGCCCCATGTCTGAATGCCTCAATCAGATGCTCATCACCTGAAATATGCGCCAAAACCCGCAGCTCAATTTGCGAATAATCAGAGCTAAGTAAGACACTATTCTCCCACTCTGGCACAAAAGCTTTCCGAATCAAGCGACCTTGCTCTAGGCGGATTGGGATATTTTGCAGATTAGGGTCAACACTTGATAGGCGTCCTGTCTGAGTCAAATCTTGAAGATAGCGAGTGTGAATCTTTCCGTCTGCTAGAATCCAGTCCTGTAGTCCCGTGACATAGGTTGATTGAATCTTAGCAATTTGCCGATAGTCCAGAATTTTTTCCACAATTGGCGCGATTGGTGCCAAACGTTCCAATACATCTACTGCCGTAGAATAGCCCGTTTTGGTTTTCTTAGTAAAAGACGTTGGCAAACCTAATTTTTCGAAGAGAATGCCCCCCAACTGTTTAGGTGAGTTAATGTTAAACTCCTCGCCAGCAAGCTCATAGATGTCCTGCGTTAGTTGGGTAAGAAGCACCTCATTTTCAGCCTGCATGGTTTGCAATGTTTCGCGCTTTACCTTGATACCAGCAATTTCCATTTTAGCTAGTACAAAGGCTAAAGGTTGCTCCATTTCGTACAGCAGATTAAGCTGGTCATGCTGGCGCAGCAAGTCTGTCATAGGCTTTTCCGTTTCAACGAGAACTGTGACTTTTCTGGCTAAATGGCTCAATAAAATAGCTTTTTCAGGCAGTGCCCGCTTAGCGCCTTTCCCATAAACCGCCTCATCTTCGGCGAGTTTGGTCTTGCCATAAAGACCAGCAATTGTTGCGATTTCGTTGTTATCAACGGTTGAAAGAAGGTACTTAGCTAAACGGCTATCAAATGCAGGTCGCGAAAGCTCAATGCCTAAGCGACTGAGCAAGACCTTGGAGCGTTTAAAATCATAAACCTTGAGGGCTGTGTTTTCCAAAAATTCTTTGAAAGCTGGTTGATGCAAGAGGTTGATGTCCTGACTGGCATAAATCTGCTGTGCATTTCCCCACGCAAAGCCCACCATCTCGTCTATGTGGTAATTGTCCCCCAACATTTCAAAGTAGAAAAAATCATCTTTACTGAGCATTTCTGGACGGACTTCCGTCACTTCCTCAAAAGCAATGTCAGCCGCCTCTTCTGGCTCTACTTCCGCTTCCAGCGCTTGCTTAAATTGTTTAAAGCCCATTTCATCATAGAATCTACCTAGTTGTTTAATATCTGATCCTCGATAGAGAATATCTTCTAAACCGATTTCAATCGGAGCTTGAGTGTCAATGGTGGCAAGTGTTCTAGATAAGAAAGCAATGTCCTTGTCATTGATGAGATTTTCCTTCATCTTAGACTGCTTCATTTGGTCAATGTTGTCATAAATGCCTTCCAGAGAGCCATATTCCAAGAGGAGCTTGAGTCCCGTTTTCTCACCGATTTTCGTCACACCAGGGATATTGTCCGAAGAATCCCCCATGAGAGCTTTAAGGTCAATAAATTGTGTGGGTGTAATTCCCATTTTTTCCATGAGGTAGGCTGGTGTGAATTCCTCAAACTCAGCCACACCTTTTTTAGAAATTTCCACAATAGTATTATCATCGGTCAGCTGGATTAGATCCTTGTCTCCGCTCACGATTGTCACATCGTAGGGTACAGGCGTGTTTTCAGCCATTTTATCCAGAGTTCCAATAATATCATCAGCTTCATACTGATCCAAGTCGTAATAACGAATACCTAACTTATCCAGCATTTCTCGGATAAAAGGAAGCTGCTCACGAAATTCCTCCGGCGTTTTAGCTCGACCACCTTTGTAATCAGCATACATCTCTGTCCGAAAGGTGGTCTTCCCCGCATCAAATGCCACCAAGATATGAGTCGGCTGTACACGTTCTATCAAGTGATTCAACATAAGATGAAAGCCGTAAATGGCATTAGTGTGAAGCCCAGACGGACTCTTAAAACGGTCAATTTGATTATACAGTGCAAAAAAAGCACGAAAAGCAACGGACGAGCCGTCAATCAATAGTAATTTATTCTTATTTTCCATAGACTTATTATACCATGAAACCAAAGAAATTTTCTGATTAAGGATAATGACCGCACGCAAAAGACTTAAGAAAAATTTCTTAATCCCTTATATATTTTGATACAACAATTTCTCCAAATGTTTCACCGCATCTGCAAAGTGATCCACTACATACGTCGCCGCTTTTTGGACATCCTTCGGAGCATATGCCATGCAGTAGGAAATATCGGATTTTTCAAAGATTGCAAACTAACTAATAAAAATAAAGAATGAGATAACCCGAAATGTTCATTTTTCTAGTCTATCTCACTTTCATTTTATAAATCTAATACAAGTGAAAAACTGCTACCTTGTCCATACTCACTTTGCACGAAAATATCACCACCCAATTGGCGTGCCAATTCACGTGCAATATAGAGCCCTAGACCGTGCCCGCCAGTTTTCATATTGCGAGAAGATTCTACCCGATAAAGTCGTTTAAATATTTTCTCCAAATCCTCTGACTTAATGCCCTGACCTTCATCTGCCACCGTTAAAGTCAAGCGCTTATTGTCAACCGCCGCATCAATAGTAAGCTTAGTGCCTGCTTCTGAATACTTAAAAGCATTGCTGACCAGATTGAGAATAATCCGTGACAGCTTATCATAATGACTCACGATTTTTGCTGATTCTGGCTGCACCGAAATCTGAATATCTCGGTCTTCTTTATCAATCACCAATTGGAACTCCGACATAATATCAATCAAAAGCTTATCAAGGAAAATTTCTTCTTTTTCAAGCGGTACATCTGGCTGATTCATCGTATTCAGAGTGATAAAACTTAGCTCCTCGACCAGCTTATTCAACCGATCGGTCTGCCGACTGATGGTTTTGAGATAATACTGCTGCTCATCTGCCGCAATCACACCGTCTAGCATTCCTTCCACGCTTGCCTGAATGGAAGTTAAAGGAGTCTTGATATCATGCGATAGTTGTGCAATCATCAAACCCTTTTCCTTCTCACTTTCTTCCAACGAAGTAAAGGTACTTTGCAAGTTTCTTGACATATTATTAAAAGCATCTGCCAGCTCTTTAAATTCAGTTGGATTTTTTATATCATTTACTGTTGCAAACTTCTTGTCAGAAATTCCTTTTATGAGCTGTTTTAATTTATCCAAAGAGAGGAAAACGCGGCTCAACAGCAAAAGGCTAACCAATGCCCCTGTAATACTAGCTAGAATGCTAATACCAATAATAAAATAAATATCACTTTTTGAAATCAGCATGGTGTTGACAGACCAGATGATTGCAACAACCGTGATCGTTGTGGAAATGAGGTATCCAACAATAATAAAGTGTTTTAATTTCATTTTAAACCTCTATCTTATACCCTAAGCCCCAGACGGTCTTAATTGTGGGCGTTTTTTCAGTACTGAACTTAGCTAAATCCTGCCGCAAGGCATGAATGTGAACATTCAACGTATTTGTATCATCTACAAAATCTTCTTGCCAGACTTTCTCATACAATTCTGTCTTAGAAAAGACCCGCTGAGGATTGCTGGCCAAAATCCATAGCAACTCAAAAGATTTAATGGTCATCATCAACGATTGTCCGTGCACTGTCACTTCGCGCGTTGCATGATTTATTTCTAAATCCCCTAGTTGGAGTTTTTCATCTGCTCCCACACTGCGGTGAATGCGCCGCAAGATATTATGCACCCGCAACACCAACTCCCGCGGACTGAAAGGTTTGGTAATAAAATCATCCGCTCCCATACTGAGGGAATAAATTTTATCCGGTTCAGATGTTTTAGCAGTGATAAAAAGGAAAGGTTGCTCCGGAGCAAGATACTGCACTTCGCCAATCAAATCATACCCGTCCATGTTGGGCATCATAATGTCGGTGACAATCAAATCAGTCGGATATTTCTTAAAAAGCTCCAAAGCTTCCTGCCCATCATGCGCCACATTGACTTCATAACCTGCCTGTGTTAAATAACGCTTGTTAATCTCGGTAATCTCTACTTCATCATCTACTAACAAAATTCTCTTCGTCATTTTCTTACCTCTATTGTGAAAAATAGTGTTATACCACGAAAAAGTATAACACTATTTCTATACTTGATTCAAGCGTTATTGCTCACAAATGCGAGAATTACTTCTTTTCTCTGCGTTTCATGCCAACAAGTGCTAAAATAGCTGCTGCACTTAATCCAAGAAGTCCTAGGACTGTCAAGCCAAGAGAGGATTTTTGACCTGTATTAGGAAGCGATTTTTTGCTTGCTGTAGCTTGTCCACCTTTTGAAGTTGTTGCAGAAGGTGTGCCACCTTTATTTGAATGCTTGCTTCCGTCATGATCTGCTTTTTTACCTTGGTTTTGTACCTGATCATTTTGACCTTGTTGAGATTGTCCTTTAGAGTCCGCTTTCTTTTCACCTTTTAGGTTAATCGTCACAGATTTCGTCGCAATGACATTCTTCAAGTCCGCTTTGCCATCTTTGGTTGCTCCATACACTGTAACAGTCGCTTTATACAAATGTGTTCCATTGGCTTTTAACTGTTCTAACAGAGCTTTGTCTTGTTTACCTGCAGCATTACCGTCCAATGAAACTTGGTAGAAATATTGGCCTTTGCCTAAGCCCGCTAGTGGCAATAGACCTGGATGCTTAGCTGAGCCATTATCTGACCAGGGTGCTCCGTTTGATGATTTGAGCAGAAGACGAGTCAGCATACCATCACCACCAAAGAGTTCATACGGAATCACTTGATTGACACCGGCTGTAAATGGTCCAGGAAAGACTGCATTTTTCAAGTAGCTTGCTGGAACATCAATCTTATCTTTGATATTTTCTGAAACAGATTTCTTGATTTGTTCTGCTGTTGTTCTGCCATTTAAGTTCAATTTTACTTGACGAGTCGCAATCACATTGTTCAAATCAGCCTTGCCATCTTTGGTTGCACCGTAAACTGTGACTGTTGCAGTATAGCTGTGCGTACCGTTGGCTTTCAATTGATCCAAGAGCGCTTTACCTTGTTTGCCGGCCGCATTACCATTGAGTGATACTTGGTAGAAATATTTGCCTTTGCCTAAGCCTGCTAATGGCAACAAGCCTGGATGATTCGCTGTGCCATTATCTGACCATGGTGCTCCGTTTGATGATTTGAGCAGAAGACGAGTCAACATGCCATCTCCACCAAAGAGTTCATACGGAATCACTTCATTCACACCAGCTGTAAATGGTCCAGGATGGTTCGCATTTTGTAAGAAGGACGCTGGAACATCTGTACTTTCTTTAATGTTTTCTAAGACGGATTTCTTAATTTGGTCCGCTGTTGTTGTGCCATTTAAGTTCAATTTTACTTGACGAGTCGCAATCACGTTGTTCAAATCGGCCTTGCCATCTTTGGTTGCACCGTAAACCTTAACAGTCGCAGTGTAAGTATGAGTGCCGTTGGCCTTCAGTTGGTCTAAAAGTGCCCTACCTTGTTTGCCTGCTGCATTGCCATCCAATGAAACTTGGTAGAAATATTTGCCCTTTGGAATGCCTGCAAACGGAGGCAAGCCTGCATGATTTGCTGTGCCATTATCTGACCATGGCGCTCCATTTGAGGATTTGAGTAGAAGACGCGTTAGCATCCCATCCCCCCCGAAGAGTTCGTACGGAATGACTTCATTCACGCCTGCCGTAAATGGACCAGGATGGTTCGCATTTTTTAAGAAGGACGCTGGGACATCCGTACTTTCTTTAATATTTTCTGAAATAGATTTCTTCGCTTGTTCTAATGAAGGATCTGCTTTAGATTTCAAACTATTAAGGTTAATCGTCACTTGACGAGTCGCAATCACATTGCTCAAGTCAACTTTACCATCTTTTGAACCATAAACTGTTACGGTAGCGGTGTAACTTTGTGTACCGTTCGCTTTCAATTGATCCAAGAGTGCTTTACCTTGTTTGCCGGCTGCCTTACCATTGAGTGACACTTGATAGAAATATTTACCTTTTGGAATGTTGGCAAAGGGTAGTAAGCCAGCGTGTTTTGCCGTGCCGTTATCTGACCATGGGGCGCCATTTGAAGATTTCAACAAGAGACGTGTCAGCATACCGTCACCACCGAAGAGTTCATACGGAATGACTTCGTTCACGCCTGCCGTAAAGGGACCAGGGTGGGTCGCGTTTTGTAAGAAGGAAGCTGGTACATCTGTACTACCTTTGATGTTATCCGCTACAGATTGCTTAGCTTGAGCAAGAGTTGGATCTTCTTGGGCTTTTGGAGTTGCTTCTTTTATAACCGTTTCTGTCGCCTTTTGGATTTTTTTCGCAGCTTCCGCGGTGGACTTGCCTACTTTGTTTTCTTTTGTAATTTCTTGTTTTTCTTGCACCTTTTTATCTGGTGTTTGAATTGTTTTGCCAGACAAGTCTTGTGAGGTTTTTGTTGTATTTGGTGTTTCTTTCTTTTCAGCTGACGGGCTTTCTATTTGCCCTACTTTCGAATCAAGTATGGATTTACCAAAGTCTGTCGAACTATTTGAAGGGGTTGTTGTCACCACCTTGTTTTGCGAACCAACTTGTGCATTTACAGGATTACTAATGAGAATAAAGAATCCGCTTGCCACAACTACGGAAGCAACACCTACACTTAACCGACGGATCGACCATCTTGTATATCTTTGATTGTCTGGACGATGATTTTTGTCAACCATATTATTTACTCCTTTGATTTATTTTTAATGGTTGATTAAAGTTTACCAAGCTCTTATTAACTATCCGTAAGACAAAGTTAAAATTTTTCTTAAATAAGCATTATTTCTTGCTTATGTATAGAATTTTCACATGTTGTGATATACTAGATTACATGAACAACACCTATTATTTTGTCCGCCATGCACATTCGACTTACACACCTGACGAATGGACACGCCCTTTGTCACAAAAGGGACTCGCTTCCCTCTCACAATTAAAAATACTAGAGAATAAGCCAATCTCTGCTATTTATTCTAGTCCTTACCAACGAGCAATTGAAACGATTGAGCCTTTGGCACTAACCTTTGGACTTCCGATTCAACTGGATAAGCGATTGATTGAACGAAAGCTAAGCAGTCAGTCGGTTTCCGACCAAACATTTGAAACTACACTCAAGCAACTTTGGCAAAATCCTGACAGTTCTCTACCGGGTGGCGAATCAAATCTCATAGCTCAAAACCGAGCTCTATCATTTCTGCAAGAATTAGAAGAAAACATACTAAGATTAGTAGTGAAGAAATCTCCGACGGGAGAGAGTACTCACTACTTTTTCTTTATGTTAAAGTAGTGGTGTCTTGTAAAGTCGTAGGGCTCTATGGCGCTAGACGTCGCTTGACAAACTGGCAAGACACCTTGTTTTAGGTGGAGTTTGATCAAAGTATGTGGGACGCTAAACGTCGCGTATTGAAAATAAAATCACTAAAACATGGAATTATTCAAGACAAAAGAGGTAATGTCATGCGTGCAGTATTTGGAATTGATGTAAGTAAAACAAGTTCTGAGGTGGCAATTTTAGTCAACGGTGAGAAGGTTCATGGCTACTCCATACTCAATGATGCCATTGGATTCAATCGCCTGTTGGGGGACTTGAAAACTATTCATAACCCTGAGATTATATTTGAGGCCACAGGCGTCTATTCTCGACGTCTTCAGGCTTTTCTTGAGGAATGTGGTTACGCTTATACACGGCTAAATCCACTGGAAGCTAAGAAGCAATTGGACAGTCTGCGAGTTCGTAAAACAGATAAAATTGACGCTGAAAAGTTGGCTAAATCTCAGCTTGTGCACAATCGTAAACCAACTTACGTGCAGGAAGAAGTTTATCAACACCTGCGTGATTTAAGCCGTTTCTATCAAAATATGACTGAAGATCTTGTTCGAGCTAAAAACCGTCTGCACAAGGTTCTACAAGTCACCTTTCCTGAATTGGAAAATCTCTTATCCACACCAACTGGAGAGCAATATTGGAACTTAGTGATGGCTTTTCCATGTAAAGAGTTTGTATTAAGCCTATCTCAAAGTGACTTGTATGAGATTATCCGTCAATCTACCTCCAAACGCATCTCTGAAAAGCGTATTGCTTACCTGACTGATAAACTTATAAAACTCGCTAAACAATCTTTTTGTGCGGTCAAGAAAACCTCTCCAATGCTTGAAGAGGTTCGTTACTATGCTCAAGAATTGCTTCGTCTTTCTGAACGCAGACAAGTTGTCTTAAACGACATGGTAGCTCTAGCTCAGCCTTTACCAGAGTATGACATCTTACGGTCAATTCCTGGCATCGCAGAAACCACAGCGACATCTATCATTGGCAAATTGGGAGATATTCGTCGATTTCATTCTGCCAATCAAATCAACGCCTTTATTGGCATTGACCTGAGACACTATGAATCTGGGAACTTTCTCGCTAAGGAACACATCACTAAACGAGGTAATCCCTATGCCAGAAAAATCTTGTTCAAGTGCATTCACAACATCGCTTCAGCTAGTCATACCAATCCCTGCCATATCGCTGACTTTTATGAGAAACGAAAAAGACAATCGACAATAGCTTCAACTAAGCCACATACGATTGCCTCTATACATCGTCTCATTCGAACAATGTATTACCTCATTACGCATAACAAACTTTTCGATTATTCTTTGACCCAAAATCGATAAGGCTGTCTATGTCGTATTATTGTAACACCTTGTTTCAAAAAATACCAGATGAGGTGTTTTTTAGCATGCCATTTTATGGATCAAAAAGTGTTAAAAATAAGACAGTAACCTCAGAATAGCTACTGTCTTATCTCTTTTTTTACTTAAAGCCTTGATAGACTTGAAAAATGGTAGAAAAAATGGTAGAAAAGAGCCCTTATTTACCATGGGCTGAAACTATTCAGGAAAAGTGCAAATAGAAAACGTTCCAGAGTCAAATCAACTTTGGAACGTTTTTTCAATATACCTTGTTATTGGGCGGTTACACTCAACCACTGCGTCTTGCTCGACAATCCAAAGACAATTTAGAGGCTAGGACTTTTGTCCCAGCCTCTAAATATCAAGCCGAGCTCAGCATCAAGGACTGCAAATACCAGCGATAAGCTGCCCGATAATGATAGGCATTAAAAAACTTCATCTCCCCGATACCGTAGCGTATCAGGTAGTATATCAGATAGTGCAGACGCAGGCTTTCCCACTCCATGCTAGCCTTTTGACAATGGGCATACTCAGCCTCAAGCTCCCCATAGTAATCTCTGAATTGATTATAAATTTCTTGAATTTCCATCATAACTCCAATCTTTTTGCTTTAACACTAGTTTAGCGCAAAAAGGAGAGGTTTCGGGACAAGAAACATATCTGGTCTCATTTTAGAGCCAAAAGGTAGGTAGGGCGCTAGAAAGTGACATTTCAGGGAAGAATTTTGACATTTGGGAGTTGGGGAGTAACCTTTTTGATAATCATTTACGATTAAATACTTTACTATGTTGAAATTTGAGATTGGCTAATATTTTAATGGTTCTTGCACAAACTCACCAACTGCCTCATAAACTGTAAAATGAATCACTGCATCAATATGATTTTCCTCAAATACCTGACTCATAAACTTTTTGTCTGCAATAGAACCTTGATAAAAAGGAACCGTCACACCTGTAATAGTTTTTAATCTATCTAAGACCTGAAGCGAACTATTTGAAAAATCATCTACAACTACAACATCATAGCCACTTTTTAATAATTCCACTACTATGTAGCTACCGATATAACCTGCACCACCTATGATTAAAATCTGTCTTATAAGACTATCACTTCATAATAACAATCTCACTTCAATTTTGATAGTGCAGTCCTCAAATATTGCCCTTGCCGAAGTTTACTACCAATTTGTTTAGCATTTTCTAACATTTCTTTGTATTGCTCTTCTGACAAGGTATCTAAATTTTCTTTTAAATCAGAAAGAGAAGAAACAACTAGACCACACTGTTTATCTATCACAAAATGAGCCAGTGCTGACTCTTCCCAAACAACTACAGGGAAGCCTGCCGCTAAATAAAGTGAAGCCTTGTGCGAGTTGTTATAGCGAAGGTACTCACCAAATACACCACTACATGTCTCAGCGCTATCACCATCCCAGACAAGACCAAAACCACCCTCAAGAGCTGCTGGTAACTCGTCAGGTAAGAAGGACCCAAAGTAAGTCTCATTCGCAAGAGCTCTGCTCTCGTCGAAGCCAACACCATAAAGGTTATAAGCAGGTTCTTCAGGAAGAGAGTAAAGATAACCAGCTTTTTCCTGAGCCAAATTGCCAGCTACAATGATTGGCTGGTCTTTTGTCAGTCCACTTTTTTCTTGGAAATTTGGAATCAAATAATCAAAAATTCCAAGACTCACAATCTTATCTTCTGCAACTCCTTTATTTACCAAAACAGATTTCATAATAGGATTATGGGCAATAATCCCATCAGCTGCACCAAGCAGACCTGACTCTTGAATTTGAACTCGAATCTTATGCTTCAAAGGAAAATTCTCAACATTAACATAACGAAGAGCTTCTAAATCGTGGATAATAAAATGAACTTTTACGCCTTTTTTCTGTGCTTTCTTTACATGATGTGTTGTGAAAAAACTATGATGAAGCATTGGGAACTGGATCAATAACTCATCACCTTGCTTTAGTTGAGCCAAGGCCTGACCAAAAGCCTTGGATTTATGAAGCTGTGCTTTAAGTGTACTCATCTCGTACCAATTATCAACTGAAAGAACCAAGGCTTGATAACCTTCTCTCTTTACAATTTCTTCAACATCATTACGTGCCTTATTACCGGCATTTTTAACATTATTATCGTGTAAAAATTCTTCTTTTAAATAGTATTTCATCTCTTATTTCTCATTTTTCAAAAGCTGATTTTTCAGGATAGCGTTCTTTCAATATTTACTTAAAACGAATGATATTCTCCTCTTTAGAGTCAACATCATCATTTACACAAAGCAGTTTTTTATGTTTATCTTTAAAGATACTCTCTAATCGATCCACTTGATTCAGGTCTATCGACTCTCCAAAATTCTTTGACATAGGATAAAACTGATTACTTTCAATCTGCCAATGCTGACAGATGTATTGATTAACATCTACTCCATAGTCTCTAATTTTATTTCGTGACGTTCTATCTAATGTTTCACCCTCAATGTCCCATAAATGTGCCAAGGTACTCTTTTTCATAGGTGCAGCTAAATGGTTATTCACATAGCCTGTTGGCCCCCATGGCAAAAGTAGCAAGTTTTTCAAAACTAAATACCCATAACGATGATTGAAAAATTTCCAAGGCGAGGACTTTAGTGCCTTCTTATTAGGAAAATGGCGATAAATCAATTCAACATTATTGTGATAAGTATTCGTAAATGGTGACCAAGGAACTAAAGCATCATATACAGCTAAAAGCTTAGGTTGCCCATTCTTATAAAAATCCGAAGGTTGACTATCTCTAATCAAGTACACATCATCATTGAAATACAAATAATTCTCCGACAAGCCCTCAATCCGATGGAGGTTGAGTTCAATAGCCGCTGAATTATAGGTAGGTAGATACTCTTTAGGGATAAACTCCTTATGAGTGACCAACTTGAGTTTTGGATGCTCCAAGTTCAACCATTCCGGTTTTTGGCCATTGGTGACTAAGTAAACACGATTTACCCAAGGAGCATGATTTTCAATCATTCGAAACCAGTAATTAAAAATCCCGTAATCACGATAACGCTGCTCTCCGTCGATTTCTTGGTCCAAATCTGCCACTTGACCAGTCACAGCTTGTTTCTCACGGATAAACTCCGGATCACTCCCGTCAACCCAGAGAACCACGATATCAATCTTATCTTCTGTCATTTAGTAAATTCTTTCTCTACGACTTCCAAAGCACGCTCAATGACCACGTGCATGTCGTAGTATTTATAGTCTGCTAGACGTCCACAGAAAATGACCTTGTCATTTTTCTCAGCTTCTTCTTGGTACTTGGCAAACATAGCATTGTTCTTTTCATCATTGATTGGGTAGTATGGCTCATCTCCACGTTTCCAATCAGCTGGGTATTCGCGGGTGATGACCGTCTTCGGTTGGGTTCCATACTCGAAGTGCTTATGCTCAATGATACGAGTGTAAGGGATCTCACGCTCTGTATAGTTGACTACAGCATTTCCTTGATAGTTTTCCTCATCCAAAACTTCATGTTCAAAACGCAGGCTACGATACTCAAGCTCTCCGTGTTTATAATTAAAATACTGGTCAATCATACCCGTAAACACAACCTTTGCTGCTGAGCTTTCCAGTTCTTCTCGGTTGGCAAAGAAGTCAACGCCTAATTCAACTTCTACGTCGCCAAGCATATTTCCAATAATGACATTGTAGCCACCGATTGGAATCCCTTGGTAACGGTCGTTAAAGTAGTTATTATCGAAGGTCAAGCGAACTGGAAGACGTTTAATGATAAATGGTGGAAGGTCTGTTGCAGAACGTCCCCATTGTTTTTCCGTGTATCCTTTGATCAATTTTTCATAGATATCTGGACCAATCAACTTGATTGCTTGTTCTTCCAAGTTTTTAGGTTCAACATCTTTCATATCAGCCGTTTGCTCAGCAATCTTGTCTTTAACTTCTTGCGGAGTCTTAGTGCCCCACATAGCATAGAAGGTATTCATGTTAAATGGAAGATTATAAAGACTGCCCTTATAGTTAGCAATAGGGGAATTGATATAGTTGTTAAATTCAGCAAATTGGTTGACATAATCCCAAACCTTTTTGTTTGAGGTATGGAAAATGTGGGCACCGTACTTGTGAACATTGATTCCTTCAACATTTTCACAGTAAATATTTCCGCCAATGTGATCACGCTTGTCAATCACTTTTACTTTTTTGCCACGTTTTGTAGCTTCGTGTGCGAAGATTGCTCCAGACAAACCAGCACCAACGATAAGATAATCGTACATTATAAACTCCTTTTTATAATTTAACTATTCGATTGATATAAGGGATTTTCATTAATGTCATACTTATTAGAAAACTAATCATTAATGTGAAAACAGGGAAAAATAAGTATGCACCCACTATGTTAAACCCTATCAACTTTTGCCATATTTGCATAACATAGGTATGTATAATAAATACTCCCATCGTTTGGACTGATAACAAGTAGATCATTCTATGTTTAGAAGCATCAATGGTTAGCGTCAATAAGGTAAGAAATAGTCCTAAACTAATTACTTTTACCAAAAGAATGTCATAAAAATATTCAGCAAAAAGATTATGATAAATATTTTTTGCTATGAAAAATAATATTATCGGTGAAATCAATAACAAAAGTATGCTAACTATTTTCATCCATCCCTTAAAGATTGATTTTAAATTATCTATATTGAATTGTGCTACAAAACCACCTAAAATGTAGTAAAAGAACCAAGTCCATAATCTAAACGTTTGTATAACATAAATTTGCACTGGCATTTGAAGCAAAAAATTTATCAATTCAAAAAACAAACCAATAATTGTTAATACAGATAGAAAGTACAAATAACTTCTTTTTGAATGTAAATACTTCTTCAATATCGGCAAACATAAATAAATTAGTATCAATGAGCCAAAAAACCAAAATTGGAAGAAATAACCCTCTTGTATCAAAGAAGCCAAAATTTTTTTAATTGGATTAATTGTGAAGTCTCTTTTAAGTAACCAGATGATAACAGTCCATGACGACACTGTTATTAGAACCCATTTTATTTTATGTTGTATATAGGGATATGTTATCTTGCTTTTGCCCAATAATAAATAACCATTCACCATAAAAAACAAGGGAATTGAATAAGTACCTAAATAATATAAATAAGATGAGTAATTCCATTGCCCTGTTTCCTTAAACCCTGGCATCGTAGTGTGAAGCAAAACAACTCCGATACAAGCAATTATTTTAATCAAATCTAAGTTTATATTACGTATTTTCTTCATTTCTAATTTTTCCCTATTATTTGTTTTAATTCTTTCACATCTACTACTTTCAGAGCTAGAATAGCAAACAGGTAAATGAGGCCGCCAAGCACTGCATACACAAGAACATTTAAAGTAGGTGAAAAATGCAAGAATGGTTTTGCACATAGCAACAAGCCATACATCATAGCAGATGCGCATACAATTTTTGCCATAGACCCAAGAATCGGTACTTCCTTAAGATAAGGAAGGGTATAGTACAATTGAATGAACCATACCAGTGACTCCGTTAGAACTGATACAATAGCCGCGCCGATAAAACCAAAATGAGGCAAGAAGAGCAAATTCAACCCCACACTGACAATAGCAGGAATGGTGGTGGATAGCATAAATTCTTTGTTTTTATCATGCGGGATGAGAATTTGAATCCCCATGATATTGGTCCATCCGATAAAGAACATTCTAAAAATCATGATGGCAATGGCATAACGCGCATCCTGGAAATCCTTCCCTAGGAAGAATTGAACAAAGTCATCATTGACAATCAGCATGCCAGCAATAATCGGGAAAATGACCAAATTATAAATCAAAAAAGACATCTGGTGCATCTTGTTGACAGCCTTGTGATCTCCTGAGGACAAGAGGCTTGATACCCGAGGCAACATGACACTTCCCAGAGACGTCACCAAGGTCAACAAAATATTGACGAGTTTTAAAGCCTGGTCGTAAATCCCGACATCCTTTGTAGAGGCGAGAGCCCCCAGCATGGTCCGGTCAAGAGTAACATAGAGGGAAATGGCAATCTGCGGTAAAAAGAGCAGAATGACCGGTTTTAAATGCACCCGTGCATAGGCCATATCGAAATAGGCTTTCCCAATAAATTCGCGGGCAGGTAACCACATGCTCAGCTGACCTAACAGCTCAAAGATGGTTAGTAAGAATACATAGAGATAAAGATTATTGGCAGATTTAACGAACAAGAAGATGGAGATGACTCCGACTAGCTTAACCGTAATATTTCGCACCGTAATCTTGCGGAAGTCCTCTAAGCCCTGAAAAAGCCAGGAGATATCGAGCCCTTTTGAAACCAAACTGAGTCCCAAAATATAGGCTACAGGATTTTGCATGGATGGAAGCATCAAGCAAAACAAAGCATAAAGGAGGAGAGATACAAATGTTGCGACTAACTGGAGGGTATAGATCCCCCAAAAATTTTTTCGGATGTCTTTCCGTTGTCCTGAAATTTCCTTAGTACCGTAATTGGCCACTCCTAAAGTCGCTAAAAGGATAAAGTAGGTAACAATGGAGTTGAAATAGCCGTAAGTTCCTAAATCTTCAGAGCTAAATACCCGAGTGACATACGGGGTGGTGATAATCGGTAAAATAATCACCAGCAGCTGGTAGGAGAGATTGTAGGCGTAATTTTTTAAAACTTTCATAAGTACAATAACTTGTTTTAGCCTTCCTTTGAATTTGACGAATACTCTTCTTTATTCAATTTTTGTATCCTCATTCACAATAAATAGGCGACTGATAAATAAGATTAATGGAGAATAACGAAGAACTAACATCTGAGGATCAAACATACCATGGATAATCATAATTCCTAAGCAAGCCAGTACGATATCTTTTTGAATAGACACAAAATAACGCATCACTTTTGTCAATGCAAACAACATAAATGCACTGACAATCAAGCCATCAATAACCAATAATTGAACAAAAGAGCTATCAATAAAATTGTAATTACTAGTGAAATTTCCAAACATATCAAGAGTTGTAAAGGAAATTGGTTGCCCTAACCAAGATACCCCAAAATTTTGAAAACCATTGACACTGAGACGCAAGCGATTATGCGTAAATTGATCGACTAAGTGAAATAAATTCCCAGATGAATAAAAACAAAAATACAAGACAATCACTAAAGCTAAAATAAAACCGTACTGCACAAGTGTCTTTGTCCAGAAGTTTCCAATGATAAACTCTTTTTTAAAGATTTTAATACTCAACAAAGCATAGGTTAGTATCAAAATGCTTAAGTAAAATGGACTAGATGTCGAAGTCTGTTGATACATATAAATGGTAGACATCAACAGAGCTAACAACTCAAGGTAGGAAATCTTCTTCCCTCTAAACATAAGATAACTACATAATGCAAAGAACATACGTTGAGAAGCAAAGGAAACATAGTTAAATCCAAGACTATAACGATAACCACCATCTGCACTCATCAACATATTTGAAATAATTCCCATCTTACTAGCCAAAATAGTGACAATGAGAACTGAGAATGTCGCTAAGGAGAAGGTACCTAATAATTTCTTGAACTCTATATCCCTAGCTGAAAATACTAACAGTAAGACGTTTATATCAGGAAGACCATCACGATTTTTTGACACAATTAACATTGTTAGGGTAAATAATAAGAAAACTAATAATTCCTTCAAGTGAAATCTGAAATAATTAATTGTGTTAGGAAGGTTGATGAGTTCTTTTATCGCAATCATTACTAACGTAAAATAAAGTAATATACGATAAAGTGCCAAGAAACCGTCTAGTCTAACGAAATAAGTTGTAGTTACCAGAGATGCAAATAATACCCAAACAAAGAGTGTAAATAAATAGATTTTCTCTGAAATAAAGCGACTGCTATTCACAAGTACTTTCCATACCTTTCAATTATTCTTATTAATGCTGTAATATCATCTGCATTTTCTTGAGGTAAATCAAAATAATATAAATTCGACATTTTAACAGCATTTTTATGAGGGGATTTAATAGTGAAGAATCATTCCTAATAAAATCTGCCATATCTTTGCTTTTACAAATTTCTTTAACGAGCTTAACTTTTTTTGTAACTGGTAATTTTTGCTTAGAAATATTGTGAATATTGCTCATCAATATTCTTGCCTTTACAGTATTATCAAGATTTGAACTATCTATATGCCAATCCTTTAATAAGTTATCAACCAACTTCAACTCTTGAAGCTGATACTGAAGACGCTTAGGGTTATAGCCCGACATAGCAGAACCCTTCCTGCCGATGACATAAACATAGTAGGACTCTTGAGAAAGATAAACCCTGTTCACATTACGATAAACATTCAGATTGAAGCGCACATCTTCACCCAACTCATACTTCTCAAAAGAAATATTATTTTCAAGAAGAAACTCTCTACGATAAATTTTATTCCACACAGTATAAAGCATATCTGATAAAAATAAATCTGTAAATATCGTGATAAAATCATTTTTATCGTATAATCCACTATGAGGAAGACACTTTTTCGTACGATACTTCTCAGTTAACTCTTGCTCAAAAGAATTGTAATAACTAAATACCACTAAATCTAAGTCTGATACCAACTTATCAGCAAAGTCCGAAAAGAGATTTCCTACAAGATAATCATCGCTATCAGCGAAGTAGATGAACTCTCCCTTAGCTTTGGATAAGCCAAAATTACGGGCAGAACCAACACCGTGGTTTTCAATATGATAGACTGAAATATTATCATATTGGCTAGCATAAGTTTCACAGATATGACCACTACGATCTGTAGAACCATTATCTATCACTATAATCTCCAAGTCATCATAATTCTGAGAAATAACACTTTTTAAACAACGATCAATGTATTTCTCAACGTTATAGACTGGAATAATAACAGAGTATTTCAAATTAAACTCCCATATCATATCAGAAAATGTTTTGAATACTGAAGGCTAGTTTTAATACTTTAAGTCTAAACAGTATATATTTTAACTTATTTGGTTGGTCTTTCATTTGAGAAAGAGAAACACTATTCTTAAGTAATTCTTGTTTCACTTCATTAGTAATGTCTATATATTTTTTATCTAATTTAGATTTATATAAACTTGCCAAGATATGAGTCAAGCCATTCACATAATATAGCTGTGAAATTTGTAATTCTTCTTGATTTAATTGTGAACAAACAAAATCAGAATAAAAAACTTCTTTGTAGAACCCAAACATATCTCTAAACTTCTGCTCATTCCAAGACTGTGTGATGGAATCAGGATTATCAATTAAATAGTGATAATACTTTTGATTGGTAGCAAAGACATTCTTAGCTGAGAGGAAGAGCTTGTAATTCGTTCCCAAGTCTTCATAATATTTTCCTTTCGGAAAAGAAATATTATTATCAACAAATAAAGACTTTTTATATATTTTGTCGTTGGCAAAACCTGTGATATAACTATGCTTGAGCATTTGGACAAAAGCGTCTTTACCTTCAAAGACTTGAGTCACTACTGAATCCGAAACTATAACATCTTCTTCACCTTTGACAAACTCACGATTAAAAGAAATAATGTCAAATTCTCGAGATTCCAGCACCTCTGCTAATTCTTTAAAAGTTTGTGGTTCCAGCCAGTCATCAGAATCAGGGAAATAAACATAGTCACCCTTAGCATGTGAAATACCAGTATTGCGAGCTTCAGAAAGCCCTCCATTTTCTTTATGAATAACTGAGATAAAGTCATACGCCTTAACATAATCATCACAGATTTGAGAAGAACTATCAGTACTTCCATCATCTACAAGTAAAATATCATAATTATGCCACTCTTGGACAAGAACGCTTTCTACACAACGTTTTAAATACTTTTCAACATTATAAACTGGAATGACAACAGTTAAAAGTGGTTTCATGGATTCTTCACCTAAATTTTTATTTTATGTTAAATCTTCCCCACCCTTATTCAACCAAGTAACAGCATTAAAATATCGGTGGTAAGTCTTCAAATCGATACCAACATGCCCTTGCTTCTCGGCTGATTTAAAATGAATCAAGGAAGGTAAATCACTATAATTCTTCGAACTCTTTCATCAATTCATAAGTACAAATATCATTATCATTGAACTTAAAATACAAATTATCTCAATAAATTCTTTCCAAACGGCGTTGCCATTTTTGAGTTGCTTCTTCCTCATCTGCATAATGCAGGAAATGAAGTTCAATATCATCAAGTAGTGCTAAAGGATAGGCATTATCAAAGTCTTTGATATATTTTGATTCTTTAACAAATTTCAAGGGGATGTTCCCGCTCAAATAATGTTTTAAATTCTTGAGCATCTTGATGTAATCAGGAGAAAAGACAAACATCCCTACAAATGGAGTTGGGTAAGGCAAGCCCAATTCTTGATAAACCTTTCCAGCCCAACAATTATCACAAATAATCGTAAAATTTTTATTCTTTAGTCTTCGTCTAGGAATAAAGTTAATAATTGGATAAATAATTGGTTTTAATTTATTCTTAATTTTTTCAGTATTCATCTTAGTATTTCCTATACAACTCCGAAAAATTCCGAATATAACTTTGTAAGGAGAAGAGTTCTTTTTGGCGTTGGACAGAGGCCTTACCAAATTGCTCTCTCTTCTCGGTATTGTCAGCCAATTCTTGAATAGCTTTAGACAATTCTGCAGGCTGATTCGGTGTAGCAAGAAGACCATTTTCCCCTTCCTTGACCATCTCACAGACACCTCCATGACGATATCCCACTACAGGTTTGCCACAAGCCATAGATTCGAGGACGACTGTTGGTAATGGATCTGGATTGGTACTTGGCAAGACAAAGATATCAAACATATTATAGAGTTCTGTCGTCTTGCTATAATAGTCAATTCGCTTGATTTGTCTAGCTACTGGTGAGTCTGAAATGGTTTTTTCCAGCTCATCCACACGCCACTCTTCACCCTCAAATGCACTACCTGCCAAAAAGGCAACTGCTTTTGGATTAGCCTTCAAGATTGGAGTCACAGCTTCTAAAAAGTCGCCTTGACCTTTCCAGGCATTAACTCGTCCGATCATACCGATGACAAGCGCATCTTGTACGATACCAAACTGATCACGGACGGCGGTGGCATCCATTTCGTGATAGACGGCATTGTCAACACCATTATAGATGACTTGAACTTGGTCATTTTTTACAAAGCGAGACTGCTTGACGTGGTTGGCTACAGCATTTGAAACCGTCACAATCGTATCAGCATAACGTCCCATCAAAAAGTTGATAAAATCTGAAATTGCTTTTGGTTTGACAATAATTTCATGAACATGCCAAATCAAAGGAAGGTTCAACTTACGTTTGAGATAAATTCCCTCAAGTACTGCAGTAGTATTGTTGTGAATGAGAGTAATTCCATTTTCCTTAGCATATTCAGCGATTTGCTTTGAATAACGGTTATATGAGCCAAAATACTCAAGAATCCCCTTAGGATTAAAATATTTACGGCGCAAGATTGGATAATCGATAACTTTAACTTTAGCACCAACATTCTCCAGAGCACCCACCAAGACACCAGCATTGGGTAAAATAACGTGCGTTTCAAATTCGTCTTTATTCAAACCTTTAATAAGCTCCAACAAAACCTTGTCGGCGCCATACATTTCGGCACCAGCATGGAGATATAAAATTTTCTGCATTTCTATCCTTTAAATACTTTTTCGTAGTCTGTAACAATCTTTTCCCATGTGAAAGCTGAGAGAATTCTTCGGCTTGACTTGAAATCCAAGTCAGTTATTGCTGCCTGATCAAATCCCTCTACTTCCTCAATGACGCGTGCCAACTCGTCTTTTTTCCAATAAATAGCCCCGTCTTCACCAACCTCACGGTTAAAGCCAACATCTAGCAACAAATTCAGTTTTGTAGATGCTAGAGCTTCCAGTAGAGAAGGATTGGTCCCTCCAACCTCATGCCCATGGAAATAGGCAAAAGCATTTTCACGAATGTACTTGAGCAATTCTTGGTCATAGACAGTCCCAACAAATTTGACTCTCGGATCTTTGTCGAAGCCTGTATCCTTGAGCAACTGATCGTAAAACTTATTTTGTTCCACATTTGTAATGAGAACAAAGTCTTTTTTAGAATTAGACTTCATAAATTCACGAATCATGGTCTCATAGTTGTTTTCGGGAACGAATCGTCCCACAACTAGATAATATCCGTTTTCAGCAACACCCTTTTCCTGATACCAACTACGAACTTTTTCGTCCTCAGGTTTTAAAACAGACTTACTTGTATCTGTCCCGTAGGCGATGTAAGTCGTCTTGGGCCGATACTGTTTATAGTCTTCTCGGATATATTTTTCGATATTTTTACTATCGCAAACCAATAAGTCCGCATGCTTGACCATGAGTTGCTCTGAGTATTTCCAATACTTACGGACGGGGAAACTCCATTTTGATCGGAGCCACTCATGTCCATCAGGATTGACAAATAAACTGCCTCCGATAGCTTTAATTTTTTTCTTGAGCCCAGCGATAAAAGGCCCAATACGACAAGCTAAAATATAGAAAATAGGAGCCTCATCCCTATTTGCTTTAGCGATTTCAATCGCTCTATTTACAGCAGCAATATCATAGGCAATGGCTCTAGCTGGCCCAATATTAGGCACGTCAATATTGAAACAAATTGCCCCGTTATGCTTAAACTGGTCATCTGTGATTCCAGACTTAGCTGAATTTTCACGCATACAGGCTACATAGTACTGTATACTACTATCTTGCTGATATTCTGTTAATTTCTCAACAAAGGTTTCAAAGCCACCATACTTGGCAGGGATTCCTTTTGAGCCTATGATATAAACTGACTTCTTCATCTTTCTCCTATCAAGGAAGCGAAGTCTCACCTACTTCGCTCCATCTTTCATTAATACAACTTTGACAGTCTTTAGTAAAATTTTAATATCTGACCAGATAGTCCAATCATCAATATAGGACACATCTAGCTTTACAACATCATCAAAATTCGTGATTTCACTGCGGCCGCTGACTTGCCAGAGGCCTGTGATGCCTGGTTTGAAACTCAAACGTTTTTTCTGTTCAGGTGTGTATTTTTCATACTCATCCACAGTTGGCGGACGCGTACCAACTAAGCTCATATCACCTTTAAGAACATTCCAAAATTGTGGAAGCTCATCTAGACTGGTTTTCCGAATGAATTTTCCAATAGGTGTAATCCGTGGGTCATCATCCATTTTGAACATCCCACCACTCATGGTATTATGTGCCATCAGCTCTTTTTTGCGCTCCTCGGCATCTACGTACATAGAGCGAAATTTGTAAAATTTAAAAATCCGACCGTTTTTTCCAACACGTTCTTGAACAAAAATTGCTGGTCCGCCATCTTTACGAATCATTGGAACTAGGAAAAGCGCTGCAATTCCACATATAAGAAGTCCAAAGAGAGAACCAATGACATCCAAAACTCTTTTAGCAATGATGTGACTATAATTGTAGAAATTTGTTGAAAAAGTGACCACGCTAAAGCCAGCAATTTCTTGAAGCTTCTTCTCACCAATTTGAAAATCCAAGGCGTTAATATTCACATTAACGGTGATTCCCATATTCTCAAACTGAACAACCAAATCTTCAATAGAATAGTCATCACTCGGCAAGCTAATAAAAACTTCATCTACAACAGAGCGAGTTGCAAATTCGATGAGACATTCTTTTGGTATCGTTTGGATTGTCGGATGTTGGTAACGCGAGTTATCAAATACCGAAATAGCTACTATACATTCATTAAATGTGTGCGCTTCGGTCAATTGCTTTAAAATTCTGTCTAGACGATTGGAAACCGTAAGGATGAGTACTTTTTTACTGCTTTTTAATCTTGGATGTACTCGTGCATAATATTGCTTGATTAATAGATTAATGCAATAAACACCCAAAGCATTCAACAAGATAAAAAAGATGAGATTGCTACGGGATAATGAAAAGTTGCCTCCCAACATAAAAGAAGAAAATGTGATAATGACTGCATAAAAAGCACTGTATTTCAGTGTCTCGGTAAATTCAATTAAATAGCCACGTTGAAAAAAATGATAGTTATAATTGCTAATATAAAAAGCAACAATATGTAGCAACATTAACATCACAATATCTTTATTAGTTAGACTAAAGTTTGAAATTAAATTTATGATCATAATCACAACAAAAACTGTAATTAGTTGAATAAAAGCAATTCCTGTTTTTTGCAACTCATTTCTATTTTCAAACATCCCTACTCCTAAATGCTAATCTCTACTTTTTCTTTCCGTAATTTCCGTAATTGCCATAATTTCCGTAGGAGCCATATTTTTCTAACTGTATATCATATTTATTTAGAATAACTCCCAAAAATGGCGTTCCGGTTTGTTCTAATTGTTCTTTTGCCTTTTGCAATGTTTTCCGTTTTACATTTCCTGACTCAACGATTAAAACGCTAGCATCACATTTTTGAGTAATGATAGCCGCATCAATGACCAGTCCAATCGGTGGTGTATCAACAACGATATAATCATAATGGTTTCTGAGAATATCAATCATGATACCAAAGTTTTTACTTTGCAATAAAGCTGTTGGATTGGGTGAGACTTGTCCAGCTTCAATCACAAATAGATTGTCAATATTTGTTTCGCATAAACCGTTTGACAAATCTGTCGCACCAGCTAGATAATCTGTCAGACCTGTGATTTTATCACGCGTTTTAAAAATCCCTGACATGACAGAGTTACGAATATCTGCGTCAATTAGTAAAGTATTATATCCTGAACGTGCAAAAGCAATGGCTAGATTTGTAGAAGTCGTTGACTTCCCTTCTCCGGACTGTACAGAAGTGACAGCAATGACCTTAATATTATCCCCACTAAGCTGAATATTAGTTCTTAAGGCATTGTAGTATTCTTCTGTTTTCTTTATCGTTTTTTCTTTATTTTTAGCTAATTCTAAACTCGGCATTATTTTCCCCTCTTATAGTTTATTCATATTTGGCACAACTCCAAGAAGAGTAATTCCCAGCGCTTCTTCCACATCTTCTGGCTTTTTCACTCGGTCATCTAACACTTCAACGACAAGAATCACAACTGAGATTAAAACCCCTCCTGCAAGAAAACCAATCAAGGTATTGCGTCTAATATTTGGTGAAGAAGGGGAATTTGGTACTTCTGCTTCTTCTAACGTTGTTACATCGGATACTTTGGTAACAGCAATAATTTTTTCAGCTGCAATTTGACGCAAACTATTAGCAATACGCGCAGCTTCTTTGGCATCCCCATCTGAAACAGCAATAGACACAATACGCGTATCCGTTGGGACAGTGACATTGATTTTTTTAGCTAATGCGCTTGGTTGTACATTTAACTTCAAGTCATCAATCACTTTTGCTAACACATCTTGAGATAAAATAATTTCTTTGTAGTCTTTTACCAAGTATGTCCCAGCTTGAAGGTCTTGATTGGTAAGAGTGGAATTTTCATTGGCTTGTCGATTTACAACGTAAATACGAGTTGCACTAGTATAATTCGGCTTTATAATAAAGGTACTATAGCCTAAAGCAACAATAGCCATTGCAAAAGCAGTCACAATGATGAGAAATTTTCGTCTCCAGAGGGTCTTAACTAATGATAGAACATCAATTTCCACCGTCTGATTATCTTGATTTTTCATTTCTTCTCCTAAATTAATTCGTCTTTTAATAATATTTCTTGATTTTCGCGAAATAGTGCATTAGCATATGCTTTGCCGTACTTTTTAGAGATGATTTGGTAGGCTTCCTGCATATAAGGAGGACGTGGACCTAAATTGTGCATATCACTCGCCACAAAGTGCACTAAATCCTGCTCCATAAAGAATTGTGCCCGCTTCTTCATGAATTTATACTTTTCACCAAATAACTTTGGCTTGAGGACGCTAGAGCTGTTGATTTGCATATAACAACCCATGTTAATCAAATCCTGCACTTTTTTCGTTTCATTCTCCAAGCAATGATAACGCTCAATATGAGCTACAACTGGTGTAATTCCTAAACGGAGCACATTGTTTAAAGCGCTGTGGATTTCCCTATATGGTGTCGTCATACTAAATTCAATTAAAGCATAACTCGTTCCGCCTAAAGTTGGGATGATTTTCTTATCGAGTTTTTCTAAAATATCGCTGGTATAATAAATTTCAGCCCCATACAAAATAGTGAGATCATCTGCTACTTCTTTAGCGATTTGCTGAACTTCATGAAAGTTTGCTGCGATTTTTTCTTCAGGTGTTTCAAACATCCCTTTTCTACGATGAGACGTTGAAACAATCGTTCGAACTCCTTGACGATAACTCTCTGTCAAAAGCTCTCGTGTGTCCTGACGTGTCTTGGGACCGTCATCCACATCAAACACAATATGCGAATGAATATCGATCAATCTTATTTCCCTTCCATCACTTTCTGAATTGCCGCTTTGGCTGCATTCAAGCTATCTTGATTTAACTCCATCATGTAAAGATTGGCATCCGGCATGGCATAAGACGGAAGGTCCGTCCGACCTTCTCCTGTAACTGCCTGAGAAGTCACGGTATAACTACCACCAGATTCCAGTTGCGTGTTGATTAGACTCATCATGGTTTCAAGACTCATATTGGTTTGAACTGAATCTTGTAGTCCTGAAATAATAGCATTGTAATTCTTCAAAGCACTTGTTGAAGTCAATTTTTTAATAATAGCCGCAATGACCTTTTCTTGGTTTTTACCACGGTCATTATCGCCACCACTCAATGAATAGCGTTCTCGCACAAAGCCTAGAGCCTGCTCAGAATTTAGATGAACATCTCCTACACCAAAATGATAATTACCGTGTAAGCTTGTAAACTCTTGATCATTATAAACGTCAATACCACCTAGCAAATCCACGAGTTTAAGGAAAGAAGTGAAATTGAGACGAACATAATAATTCGTTTTGATGCCGTAGAGATTTTCCAACGTGTGAATGGACGCCTCCACGCCATAAATACCAGCATGCGTTAATTTATCATTTTGATTGTTACCACCATCAGCAATCGGCACATAGGCATCACGCGGTGTTGTTGTCAACAACACTTTCTTCGTCTTGCGATTCACCGTCATGATAATATTCACATCAGAGCGAGAAACAGACGAAACGGGGCCATAAGTATCAATACCACTGACATAGATGTTAAAGACATCGTTATTAGTAGCTGGTGACTGAGCGTTTCCAATCTTTTTACTAATCTTGTAAGTATAGATTTTCTTAATTTTTGAAGCGTAGTCTGGATATTCGTTTTCGATAACACTTTCAAAGACGCTATTTAGCACCATAGCCTTCGCTTCACCGCTCATCAAAGACTTATAGGCTGCCAGATAAGAAGATGACTGGTCAACCGTCAGGTTCACTTTTTTAGTTTGCGCTAGGTTATTTGTCAATGCCTTGATATTATTTGCATCATTTGCCGTTGGTGCTAGAACATTTTTCACTTGGCTAATATCTTTAATGTCGCTATTTGCCGGTACCACCACACTCATTTCATATTCAGAATAGTTGGATGTTGCATTTAGACCATTAGACAAATCCAGTACTTCTTTAATGGCATACATCGCACCTGAACTAACTAAAATAGCCAAAATGAGAATAATAGTCGTTGTGACACGCCCTTTATTTTTAAAAATTAAAAAGCCAGTCACTAGTGCTACGGCTACTAGCAAGATTGATAGTAAAACATTCAAGTACCGAAATGCTAGAATGTTATACCGAAACATTGAAAAAATCAACAATGCTGCTAACAATACAAAGATGACTAGCAAAGCAACATTTAAGATCCGATTGCTTTTCTTCTTAGAAGAGCGCGATCTTTTTTGGACCATTTGAAACTCCTATGCAAAAATATTCATTTTATTATCCCTATTATAGCATAAAATAACTAAATGTTAAACGTTCTTTAAAAATTCTTAAAACTTTCATCTATAAATACGTTTTCAATGCAATCTTTCGCCATTACATTTTAAACAACAAAAAAGCAGGAACATTCAGTCCTGCCTTGGTTCAAATTTATTCTGTTTTATCTCGATTAACTTGTTCAAAACTTTCTGTGCCATCATTCAGTCTATCCCAAATGATCACTTTCCCAGCTTTGAGAGACTTTTGCACATCAATGATTCGTTGGTTAGAAGAACCGCGAAATTGCAACATGAGATTTTTCTTGGCTTTGTCAAACCGTCCATCGACCAGGATGTCAATAAGACTCAGCAGTTCCAGCTTATCGGGTGTTTCCAACATCATTTCTTCCCATGTGTAGCCCGTCCAAGACCAAATATCTTTATTTGGCAATTCCTTACGAATCCGCTTAACCAAGGGAATGAGAATACCTGTATTGAGAAAAGGCTCTCCGCCAAGCAAAGTCAACCCTTGAACATAGGGCTCTGCTAGATCTTTCATAATTTGCTCTTCCAGCTCATGCGTATAAGGAATCCCTGCATTGAAAGACCAAGTTGCTACATTGTAACAGCCCTCACAATGAAACATGCAGCCGCTGACATAGAGGGAATTACGCACTCCTTCGCCATCTACAAAATTAAAAGCTTTGTAATCAATAATGCGCCCCTTGCTTAACTCTTCACTTTTCCACTCACCTGGTTTCGGTGTATTCCATGTCATTTTTCTACCCCAACTCTATCCAATAACGCTCTTTCCCAGCTCGTACATCTTCCAACACTCCACCATTGGCCAAAATCACTGCTCGACTAGCAGCATTATCCATATCGCAAGTAATCAGAACGGGAGAGAGCGCTAATTTTTTGGCTTCAAGTAAAGCCAAGGCTAATTGTTGTTTACCATACCCTTTCCCCCGCTCACTAGGCCGAATGCCATAGCCAATATGCCCGCCCAACTCTAAGTAAAAATCATTTAGTGTCATACGAAGCCCTAAAAAACCTAATGCACGATCATCTGCAAAGGAAGCAAACAAAATAGCTGGAACACGCCCTTCTTTCAAATTCAGTCCTGCCTCTTGATCACGATTGATTTGCAACCAATCTTCGTAATTTTCTGCACATGCCCAAGTGCTTTCTACACCGCCATTCATGAGAAGCCCCTGCTCTTTGTATTCTGCAATCATTTCAAGTATCGCTTCTTTATCTGCCAATTCTGGTCTTCGTAATTCCATAAATTACTCCTAATTCAAATCTATCCAATAGCGTTCGGTGCCCTGTCGGATGTCTTCTAATATGCCCCCGTTTTTTAAAATAACTGCCCTACTAGCAGAATTGTCCTCCGCACAAGTAACTAGCACTCGGTGGATATTCTTTGAAGCAGCGACAAGAAGCCCTTCTTTCAACATAGCGGTCGCATAGCCCTTCCCCTGCATAGTTGGACGAACGCTATAACCAATATGACCGCCATGTCCGCGTAAATGTTCATTCAGACGCAAGCGTAAATTTAGAAAGCCAACAGCCTGTCCTTTATCAAAGGCAACAAACTGTATAGCCGGCACCCATGTATTAGGAATATTGAGACCCATTTCCGCATCTTGGTTTCCAGCAATCCAATCTTCATAAACGAAATTTTCCTTGTCCCAAAAACCGCCATCGTGTGCAGCATTCGACCTTTCAAATTCTAGTATGAGGTCTATCACCGCCTCTTTATCTTCTAATCCTGGTCGTCTTAATTCCATTTTTCTCACCTTGATAGAAAGAGAGTGAGACTAGCTTCATGCAAACCTCACTCTTTCTCCTATTTTTTCTTTGTTTTTTGTAAGAATTGTTCTCGCAAATTTGCAACAAGATCTTTTTTATTGACTCCGCCTTTGGAATGCTTTTCATGATAGCGTGTCACTTGTGCTTTTCCTTTATCGTCTAATTGATATTTTCCCATGAAAGTTCCTACTTTTCTACATGATGTCCTTCAAATTTAATCGTTGAGCCATTCATATGTTTAACACGAGCTGAAATTTCCTTGTGGCGCCCATTCACCATTGGACGAGCTTGAGGGTTACCAAGATAACCACAAGTCCGCTTGACAACATCAACTGTCTTTGGATCGCTATTGCCACAGTTTGGACAAGTAAATCCGCGCTCTGTTGGTGTGAAATCCCCTTCAAAATCGCACTTGTAGCAATGGTCAATCGGAGTATTGGTTCCCAGATAGCCCACACGATCGTAAGCATAGTCCCAGACTGATTCAAGCGCCTTTGGATTCTGTTGTAGAACAGGATATTCACAGTAGTGGATAAAGCCGCCTGACGCACCCGCCGCTGGATAATCTTTTTCAAAATCTAATTTTTCAAACGGTGTCGGATTTTTACGGACATCATAGTGGAAACTATTCGTATAGTATTCCTTATCTGTAATATCTTTTACCAGACCAAATTTTTCTGTATCCAGACGACAGAAGCGATCGGTCAGACTTTCAGACGGTGTGGAGTAAACTGAGAAGTGATAATCATATTGGTCAGACCACTCTTCGACACGGCGTTTCATTTCACGAACAATGTCTACTGTAAATTTCTTAGCTTCTGGATTGTGTTCCCATTCACCACCATAAAAGACAGTCGCTACTTCATACAGACCGATATAGCCAAGAGAAACCGTTGCTCTGCGATGTTTAAAGAGTTGATCTACCTTGTCATATTTACCAAGACGTTGCCCAAAAGCGCCATATTGATAAAGGATAGGAGCATTAGCTGGCGTCGCTTCTTTTGTACGTTCCACACGATAGACAAGGGCATCTTCAGCAATGTTCATCCGTTCATTGAAGATTTCCCAGAATTTATCCATATTACCTTCAGATTCGAGGGCAATTCTTGGAAGGTTGACAGTTACAACCCCAAGATTCATACGACCAGAATTGACTTCTTGACCATTTTCATCTTTCCAACCTTGTAAGAAAGAACGGCAACCCATTGGAACTTTGAAAGAACCCGTTAATTCCACAATCTTGTCGTAAGACAAGACATCCGGATACATCCGCTTCGTAGCGCATTCCAAGGCCAACTGCTTAATGTCGTAGTTTGGACTACCGGGTTCTAAATTCAATCCACGCTTCAGCGTGAAAATCAATTTAGGGAAGATGGCTGTACGGTGCTCAGAGCCAAGACCTTTGATGCGGATTTGAAGAATAGCTTTTTGAATTTCACGCTCAAAACGATTGGTTCCAAGCCCAAAGCCAAGTGAGGTAAATGGCGTTTGTCCATTTGATGTAAACAAGGTATTGATTTCATACTCCAAAGATTGCATGGCATCATAAATGTCTTTTTTAGTCTTTGTCCAGGCAAACTCTTCTTGCTTTTCAGGAAGCACCCATTCACGCGCATCCTTCAAATGTTTTTCATAATTTTTTTCAGCATAAGGCGCCAAAACTTCATCAATTCGGTCAGCAGAGCAACCACCATATTGGCTAGATGCAACATTGGCAATGATTTGAGAGATTTGCGCAGTCGCAGTTTGAATCGACTTTGGACTTTCGACTTCAGCATTTCCAATCTTAAAGCCATTTGCCAACATGCCCTTAAAATCAATCAAACAGCAATTCGTCATCGGTGTATAAGGACTGTAATCCAAATCGTGATAGTGGATGTCTCCTTTTTGATGTGCATTTGCCACATGTGGTGGCAGCATTTGCAAACCAATCGATTTCCCAACAATTCCCGCCGTCAAATCACGCTGGGTGTTGAAAACATCGCTATCTTTATTGGCGTTTTCATTGACAACTGCTTGGTCTTTGTTAAGCAATTTTCCGATTGTAAAGTTAATATCTGTTGCTTTTGAGCGCGCAAAATCACGTTGTGTGCGGTAAGTAATATAACTTTCTGCAATGGCGTATTCATTGGCATTCAGTAATTCGTGTTCCACGATATTTTGAATTTCATAGATTTTAACGCCCGCAGGAAAACGTGAAATCACTTCTGCTACGATTTTATTGGTAATACCTTCAAGTTTTGCTTCTAACAACGGAGTCATCGTCGTTACTTCTTGGCTAGCCTTGACAAGAGCTTTGTAGATCTTGTCTGCGTCAAACGCCACACGACGACCGTCACGCTTTTCTACATAAATATCAGCAAATCCTTGTACTGTTTCTTCTTTTAATGCAATCATGAGCTCCTCCATTCGTATAAAACATATTATATCACTCCAATAAAAAAATTCAATATCTTGTGGTGAAAAACTTTAAATTTTATTTTAAACACAAGATATTGATTTGTTATTTCAACTTATAGAGCTTGAAATGATTGAGTTTTAGGTCTGTCTGCTGATAATTTTCTTTTAATTGTTTTTTGATATCTTGCAGAAGAGGTACTTGATTGTTGACCAAAATATAAGTTGGTATCGTTTCTTTCAAGCTATTCACTAGGGACATTTGATTTTCATCTGTTCCTTGGTACAAGCTAGGGGTTAAAATCGGTACCGCAGATAGGCGCCCACTCGCTTGGTAGAGAGCTGCCGTTGTGTCCCAAGCATAGATTTTATCAGTATTCTTTGATTTGCTCTTGATATAATTTGCCGCAGAAATACGCTCACTTGTTTCGCCTGTCGATAAAACATACTGATTGACAAACGGAGAACCAATTAAGTAAATCATGGCTAGAAGCGGTAAAAAAGCATTCTTTGTGATATAAGTTCCGAAAGCAGACGAAGATTTTTGAACTCTACTGTGCCTTCCACCTCTATGGAATGACTGTTTCCCAAGCCATATACTGACTAGAACCATAAAAAATGGCAAAATCGGCAACAGTTGATAAGCTCCCCGATCTGGCAAAAAGAAAACAAACACAACAAGAAAGAGAGAGGCTAAAAAACTAAAGAGTTGTAGAAATTGTTCTAAAGAATTCGTTGGCAATGAAAAACTTCTCACCCAAGTCACAACTACGCCAAGCCCAATAATGAGCCCACCATAAAGCAAACCATTGTACAATAAATGCTGTCCTGAAAAATGCAAGCTATCCCAAGGATAAAGAATCTGACTAACGGCGAGCCCAAAACTGCCATTCAAAACCGTATAATAACCTAGCGGATAAAATACAAGCGAGAATCCTACCAAAATGGCAAATAATTGATACAGACCGTGCGCTTTTTTCTTTGCCCAAATATTATAAACTAGCAGAGCAAGGAAAGTCACCAAATAAAATACAAGGCTCGTCACCGGATCAATCATAAACATCAGCGCACCAAGTGCTCCAAAGCCAATAAAACCTCTGTCGCTTGCTTCTCCTGTCACATAACGCATCAGAAAGTACAGCGACCCAAAGACAAATGGGAAAGCAAAAATACTAGAGTATAAGCCGCCCCAGCCTAAAGCGAGCGTCAAACAATAGAATAAAGAAAGGATTTTGATAGAAGTGTTTTTTACAGCTGTTAATTGATATACGATTTTAAACAGATAAATTCCTGCAACAAACAAAGCCAAGCATTGCATTGCCGCAAAGAAAATATTGCCCATGAAGAGACTACCCGCCCAATTAGCTAGATAATAAAGCAGACCACTCGTTCCATAAATATTTCCATAAATAACCTGCCCTTGCGCCATTGCCCAACCTGCATATAAATTTTGAGATTGCAGATTAGTAGCAAGGTTGGTCAAAAATGGATTGGCAACACTTAAAACGCTCAATAATAAGCTCCACAAAAATAAAACGACAAAAGGAGTCGACATTGGCTCTATAAAAACCGATTTTTTTTCGTTCTCTTCGTGAAGCGTCTCTACTACTGTCTCTTTCATCTCTTGTTCAGGCATTGTATCGTACATAAAGATTCTCCTTGATATCAGTCTTATCTAGTATATCAAAATCTTCCCTATCTGTCAGCTTGATTCTGACAGGTTCTGCATCTTTTGCAAAAGTAAAGTGTAGTATTCCAATTCTCGAAAACGATGATAACTTACAGCCGCATACTCTTTCAAAAATTCCTTTTCTTCACTTGTTAAATCGATAACCATTCTGCCTCCTTTTACTAGATTATTCGTAAAAAAGAAAAATTCCTCTTATTGCAAGAAGAATTTTATAGCATCGGTGCAAATAATTCGACAATTTCTTTAATCAAGCGTTGATACCAGGTATTTTTAATGGTATCTTCATGTATTTCTTGTGAGGTTTCAAACAATTCCTCAAAATCTCGCTTCAAGTCAAACATAGAAGGCGTTTTATACATCAAAACAGCATTTTCATAGTGATGAACTAAGCTGCGGTAATCAAAATTGATTGTTCCGACAACACCAAAATCATCATCAGCCACTACATGCTTACTGTGAATAAAGCCCGGTGTATACTCATAAATCCGAACCCCAGCCGCCATTAAATCAGGATAAGCTCCTCGCGTAATAAGCTGAATGATTTTTTTATCCGGAATATAAGGTGTCACAATGCGGACATCTACCCCCCGCATAGCAGCATTTTTGATGTCTTCCGTCAAATCATAATCAATGATTAAATACGGCGTGGCAATATACACATAATCTGTCGCCTGGCTGATTATATTTTGATAGACATTTTTACCCACTTGAGCTTTATACATGGGCTTCGGGCCGCTTCCATACGGAATATAGAGCCCTGACGCATCTACAGCTTTGTTGTCCAAATGATAGCGATCGAAATCACTGATTTTCCCACGGTTGATATACCAGTTCATCAGAAACAGCCGTGTCAAGGCTTTTACAGCGCGCCCGTTCAGACGAATCCCACCGTCTTTCCAGTGACCAAATCGCTCGATGTGATTGATATATTCATCTGCCAGATTGATGCCACCAGTATAGCCAATCTGCCCGTCAACGACGAGAATTTTACGATGATCTCGATTATTATAAGCCACCGTCATCCGCGGAATCACTTTGTTAAACTTATGAGCGTCAATCCCCATAGCCTGCAATCGGCTAGTATAATCTCCCGGAAGAGTTGCCATACAGCCAATGTCATCATAGAGCATTTTCACTTCCACACCTTGGGCTGCCTTTTCACGCAGAATATCCAAAATACTATTCCACATGATACCTTCTTCCACAATGTAATATTCTAAAAAAATAAATTTTTCTGCTTTGCGTAAATCTTCCAGCATTTTCTGGAACATCTCTTCTCCCAAAGGGAAAAATTGCGATTCCGTGCCGTCGTAAACATCCGCATTATGATCCATGCTGAGAAGCGACTTAATAATCCCGTAAGCTGATTTATCTGTCTTTTTCAAGTCTAACCGCAACTCATAGCTATTGTCCTCACGAAATTTCATCTGATCCATATTTTTCAACTGTTTCAGCTCACTTCTGGACAATCGGCGCTCACCAAACATCAAATAAAGCAAGGGACCAATGACTGGAACAAACGCTACCAAGAGCCAAGTTACTTTGCTTTCTGGTGTCATTGAGCGATTGACAATCGCTAAAATCGTTGCCAGACTGAATAAAATCACAAAGACAATCCATAAAGTAGGTGTCCAGCGACCAAGCCAAAAGAAAAACCAAAAAATGAGTGCAAGTTCTAGTACCATGATAATAATACTGAAACCATATTTTGACATCAATAGCTGAAATTTCCTAAGATTCATTTTCTCTCCCTGTTTTTACTTAGTACTAGTATAACGGGGATTTCCTAATAAATCAAGCCAGAATCACTCATTATTCGATATTCAAAGTATTTTTTCATTAGAGCAAAAAAGAGTAAAAGAAAAGTTGTGGTTCGTAACCATCAACTTTTCCTCACTCCCTTATTCTAAGTGCTAACTGACATATTGCCTGTTCCCTTTTCACTCCCGCATGCTTCAACAATCTGGAGAGTGGCTAAAATTTGCTCCAGTCCCAGACAGGCTATTGCTTCGTTAAAACGACTGTATCATTTTCTCCATTTTCTTGCTCAATATCCTCAATCGTTAACCGTTTGCCATCAATCATATAACGCTCAATGTCATCACCAATCGTCATTCGCTGATTTGTCGGATCAATGCTCACCTGTTTTACTTTCTCTTTACCGTTTGGCTCTTTTTCTGTCCACGTACCACTATTTCCTTTGATAACCAAAGTAATCTCATCTTCTTCGTCCATACCTTTATAAGTACCGTCTAATTTTTCTGACGAATTTTCTGCAATAGTTGGCGAATCACTACTCTCACTTGAGACTGTAGTTGATTGGCTGCTTGAGACAGATTGAGAGGACGGTGAAGTTTGGTTAGACTTGGTACACGATGTCAAAATGATAAGTCCTATCAGAAAAAATGCGACGTAGCTGAATTTCTTTAATTGTGCCATTTTTATCCTCCTTTACTTACATTTCTATTATACCATTCACCATTCTAATCAGTCAATTTCTTTCTCCAAAAGAAAAGCACGAACTTCCGCAATAAAATAAAGAGAACCTGTTACAAAAAGGAGCTGATTGTCATTAGCGCTTTTAATAAATTGTTCGATAAAGTCCTGATAAGAGGCAATGTAGAGACCATTTGTAAAGTCCTGTTCATTTGCTGCACCGTCATCCTCAAAAGTCGTTACGAACAACTGCACATGAGGCAATTCCTGCTGAAGATAAGACAGCATCCCCTGATAATTTTTGCGTTTCAAAGCACCGAATAAGAGAAAGATTTCTTTTTGTCCTTGCTGGCGAATAAACTCCACCAAACGTGACAAAGCGGGTAAATTGTGAGCCCCGTCCAAATAAATTCCTCTCTCAAAATATTCCAGTCTCCCTGCCCAATGGGTCTCTTGCAAAGCCTTGCGTATCCATTTTACTTGTGGTTGCCAATTTTGCTGTTTCATGAATAAAAGAAAACTTTGCAAAGCAACAGCTGCATTTTCTTCCTGATAAGTACCTTTGAGACCCAGCTGTAAGCCAACTATCATTTTATCTTGATTAGAAAATTGTCCTTTTGAAAATGAAAAATCCCTACCGTGTTCATACAAAACGACTCCCAACTCATCTGCGCGCAATTCGCAGACCCTTCTAGCTTCTTCAGCCAGCGGCCCGATAACAGCTCGTTCCTTTTTCTTGAAAATTCCTGCTTTCTGCTCCGCAATTGCTACTATGGAGTCTCCTAATGTTTCTTGATGATCCAATCCTACAGACGTTACAACCGCAACATCTCCTATCACTACATTTGTTGCATCTAAAAGTCCACCAATTCCCACCTCAATTAAAGCCACATCTACCTGCTCTTCTTCGAAATACAATAAAGCTATGAGTGTTAAAATTTCAAAATAAGATAATGAATCTTGTGTCCGCAAAAGTTGCCTTTCCATTGCTTGAATACGACGCCCAATTCTAACAAAATCCTTGTCAGAGATTGGTTTATGATTGACACAAATCCGATCATAAATGCTCACCATATGAGGTGACGTAAAGGTTCCCACCTTCTTTTTATGCTCTGCAAATAATTGACTCATAAAAGCAATGCTTGAGCCTTTTCCGTTCGTTCCTGTCACATGAATAATGGGATAATTTTCTTCCGGATGATCCAAAAGACTTATAGCCTGTCTCATTCGCTCTAAACCAGAGCGAAAATTTAAACCAATGCGACTCTCTAGCCACGTTTCAATTTCATTCATATTCTTCTCCCAGCAAAAAGGGAGTGAAACAGAACCAGACTTTGGTTCATGTCACACCCCACAATTTACTTGAATGGCTGGAACTCTTGCTCCACATGGGAATTAACCAACCACTCATTCGTATACCATAAAATAACGATTCACACAGCCTTTTAATCTCTTCATCGTCTGGAATACGAAAAGCTAGTGTACGCAATTTTTATTCTTCCATAAAGCTATTGAAAACTTCTTCAATCATATCCCATTCAGCATCTGAATCTTCTGGGATTGGTTGCAAATCGCCTTCTGTTCCGTCCTCATTTTCAGTAAACGAGTAAGCTTGAATTTCTACCTCGCCATTTTCATCTTCTTCTGCGCTAGCTGGAATTAAGAGAACATAGTTTTTACCAAATTCTTCTTTTCCGTCAATGGTCAAGAGAATTTCAAACAAAGTTTCATTTCCTTGCTCGTCTACTAGCGTAATCAACTCACGCTCTTCGTGTTCATGGTCATGGTTATGATCGTGTGCCATGTTTTCTCCTTTATTATTAAAAATTTCGATCTAAATAATTCTGCAATATGAGCTGCGCTGCGAGCTTATCAATCACTTTTTTTCGCTTCTTTCTACTCACATCCGCTTGCTCAATCAGCATTCTTTCCGCAGCTACCGTTGTTAGACGCTCATCTTGGTATTCAACTGGCAAATGAAATAATTGCTCAATCTTAGCACCATAAGCTTGACTTGCTTCTACACGTGGTCCGCTTGTATTGTTCATATTTTTAGGGAGTCCTACAACGAACTTATTAACCTTATATTCTTTTACAAGCTCACTCAAACGATCAAAACCAAATTCCCCTTTTTCTTCATCAATAGGAATAATTTCAAGTCCTTGAGCTGTAAAACCAAGTGGATCACTAACTGCGACACCAACTGTTTTTGAACCAACATCTAACCCCATAATTCTCATTAGAGATCAATGCCTTGCCCTTTCAAATAATAACGAACTAATTCTTCTACAATCTCATCACGTTCATATTTACGAATTTGATTTCGTGCATTATTGTAGCGAGGTACATACGCAGGATCACCACTAAGCACGTATCCTACGATTTGGTTGATTGGGTTATAGCCCTTTTCATTCAGCGACACATAGACATCTTTCAATGTTTCACTAATCTCTTTTTTGTTTGAATCATCAAGATTAAAACGTACTGTCTCATCTGTAAATCCCACAATTACACCTTCTTTCACTAGAATATCCATATTATAGCACATTTCAATACTTTTCACAAATGAAAGAGGTTGAAAAAGGGAGTGGGACAAAAATCGGTAATTTCGAA
>NZ_KV811160.1:65509-84366 GCF_001813035.1 Streptococcus sp. HMSC071H03
ACGAGGTTAAGGACTTTTGTCCCAGCCTCTTTTTGTTTCATTATACACCTATAAAATCATGGATTTGCAACTTCTTTAGCTCCAGCTGCCTTGACAGACTCAATATATTGTTTTGGTGTTAAATTTTTAATAGTTGAAAACATAGAGCCATATGTATCTAGTTTTGATGCTTCATCAAGGTTGATTTTGCTCATATCAATATTGATTGTAACTTTAATAATATAGTCTTTTGTAATGTCTGTTTTAACATCAACACCGCCCAAAGACTTAAATTTATCCAATCCTGCGGCCTTTTCAAAAGCAGAAATCAAGTGCGGCTTAGTGCTTTCTAAATCTTGACCCGCTAATACACTCTTCATATTTTCAGGAAGTATTTGTTCAAGATTTATCACAAACTTCTTAAAGGTTTTTCCTTCATAAGAAATAGTTTGCGTAAGTGTTTGTTCAATCCCTTGGACAGTCTGTTTTTGTTGAAAAGACTTGGTCACAACAGAATCCTTTTTCACAACACTCGAACCAGTCTTACTATCCCCTGACTGATTCTGACCGGATTTTTGACCACAAGCTGTGAGCAGCAACAAACTTGCTCCTAACAAAACAACCGATTTTCTCATAAAAATATCCTCCTTGTATTTTAGAGCTTTATAAGAATAGTATACCATCTTTTGTAAGCGTTGTCAAAACGGCCTGTCTAAAAAGGCAACCAATGATTGACAGTTATTGATTGACTTCCGTTGCACCACTCGCAATCTGATTTTCAACATATTCTTTTGGTTTCATTTTTAAAAATTCTTTTAATTTCATATTTTTTAAATATTCAGTATCAGCGGCCTTATTAACATCCAAAACTTGAAAATCAAAAGTATGAACTCGCTTCAATTCTTGATCATTTATAATTTCCAAAGAGGTCGAAAAACCTTCCAAACTTTTTGCTTGTGTAAATTTTTCATCTTCAGCCAAAGATTTCTCCAATAATTTTTGCGCTTCAGCAACTCCAACTTCCGCAACTACTTTTTTCATTTCTTCTTTCATCGGCATGATTTGCTCAATCGTTAAACTTAAAAATTGATCGCCTTTGTAAGTAATTGTTTGTGTTTGTTGAATCCCTTCAGCTGTTTTAGGGAATGATAAGGTTTTTGTCACAACTGTTTCTTTTTCAGCGTTTGCAATAACTGGCAACGTACTATCAATTGATTGCTTGCTTGTTTTTGATTTTGTTTCTTTTTTTTGACCACATCCTGCTAAGACTGTAAGAATAATGGTTAATAGAATCAGGCTTCTTTTCATAGATTAACTCCTCCTCATTCTTTATTTTATCATATTTTTAATATCAATAAACATCGAAATAAAAAAAGAGTGGAAATTCCACTCTTTACAAGGCTGCGCGTAAACGCGCTTCTGTATTTTCAACATTACGAACCGAGCGAGGTAAGAATGCACGAATATCATCTTCTTTGTATCCTACTTGAAGACGTTTATCATCTACTAGAATAGGACTTTTCAAAATACGTGGCGTTTCCATAATCAAATCAATCACTTCACTCACACTCAATTCTTCGATATCTACGCCTAAACCTTTTGCATAACGATTTTTTGAAGACACAATACTTGCAACTCCATTTTCAGTTTTTGTTAGAATATCTAACAACTCTTCTTTTGTAATCCCTTCTTTACCAAGATTTTGTTCTTTATAAGTTAACTGGTGAGCATTGAGCCATGTTTTTGCTTTTTTACAACTAGTGCAACTTGAGACAGTATAAATTGTAATCATGTAAGTACTCCTTTCGCCACACGGTACTATTATCATACTATATTATACCACAAAATCCCTCCGTCTTGCGACCTATTTTTAAAAAATTATTCCTCAATCTCAATCGCGTCATCCAAATCTAGTGTGACTTCCTCTACTTTGTTTGTTGATTTGGTTGCTTCTGCATTTTTTTCATCTTCAGCATCATCCTCAATCAAACCGTAATGCACTCGAACTTTATGATCAATTTCATCAAAAATTTCTGGATGATCCGCCAAGTATTTCTTAGCATTTTCAGACCCTTGACCAATCTTTTCATCATTATAAGAATACCAAGCACCCGCTTTTTTGATAATATCAAGGTCTGTCGCAATTTTAATCAACTCGCCTGTTTTAGAAATTCCTTCACCATACATGATTTCTACGAAAGCTTCCTTGAATGGCGGAGCAACCTTATTCTTCACAACCTTAATCTTAGTTTCCTTACCAACATTGGTATCTTTTTCATCACCAGTTCCCTTGATTTGGGTATTTCCGCGAACATCCAAACGAACAGACGCATAGAATTTCAAGGCACGACCACCAGGTGTTGTTTCTGGATTTCCAAACATAATACCAACTTTTTCACGCAATTGGTTGATGAAAATCGCAATTGTCTTCGTTTTGTTAATAGAAGCAGACAATTTACGCATAGCTTGACTCATCATCCGCGCTTGCAAGCCAACGTGGCTATCTCCAATGTCTCCGTCAATTTCAGCACGCGGTACGAGGGCGGCCACGGAGTCAATAACTACCAAATCTATCGCACCAGAGTCAATCAATTTACCAGCAATTTCAAGGCCTTGCTCGCCTGAGTCAGGTTGAGAAAGTAAGAGTTCATCAATATTAACCCCAAGAGCCTGCGCATAAGCTGGATCAAGAGCGTGTTCTGCATCAATAAAAGCTGCAATACCGCCTTCTTTTTGAGCCTGCGCCACCGCATGAAGAGCTACGGTCGTCTTACCAGAAGACTCTGGTCCATAGATTTCAATAATCCGCCCCTTTGGATACCCTCCTGCACCAAGAGCGATATCTAATGCCAAACTACCTGAACTCATGACTTGAACTTTTTGTTCAGCACGCTCACCTAGGCGCATAATTGCTCCCTTACCAAAATCTTTTTCAATATTTTTAAGTGCAGTGTCTAGCGCTTTTTGACGTTCCTCGCCAAATTTCTTTGAAATTTCTTCTAATTTTTTTTGTTTTTTCGCCATTTATTTCTCCTGTATAATGATAAATTATTTTTTTGCCTATCTAATTATTGTAGCATATTTTCGTTTTTTAATAAAGTTTTTCGTAGCAGATTGAAAGCATGCAGAACGGCTATTTTACGTACATCTGTCCGACTGCGACCGGCAATATTAACCTTAATAGACTGAACATCCCCTGTGGTTGCTAAACCGATATAAACTGTCCCTGCTGGATGTCCTTCTAAGCTGTCTGGACCTGCCACACCTGTCAAGCTCACCGCATAGTCACTAGCGGTCAATTTTCTTGCCTGCTCAGCCATTTTCTCCGCTGTAAAAGCTGAAACTACCCCATGCTTTTCTAAGTCTGTCAAGGGAATGCCCAGCATTCGGCTCTTTTCCTCCATACTGTAGGTAACAAAGCCACCACTAAAAACATTGGAGGCTCCAGCAAAGTTTGCCAAAGTTGCTTGAAAGAGTCCTGCAGTCAAACTTTCAGCTGCTGTGACGGTCTTTCCTGCTCTTCTCAACAGTTCAAAAGCTGTTTGTCCCAGAGAATTATCATCTCCATAAGCATAGAAAAGATCTGCTAAATGTTGTTTCTCAAAAGTCTGTACAGCTAAAATTTTCTTTTCTAAATGGGCAAACTTAATATCTGCTTCATTTTGACTAGCAGCCTTGGTGGACAATCGCAATGTCACCTCTCCCGTCTTAGCATAAGGAGCAATGGTCGGATCGGTCTGATTATCAATTAAATCTCCTAAAAGGGTTACTAATTGACTTTCACCGATACCAAAGAATCGCAAGACTCTTGAATACAATTTTTGACCAGTTGCTAACAGCGGAACCAGCTCATTATCTACCATAGGCTTTAATTCACTAGGCGGTCCGGGGAGAACAACATAAGTCACACCACCGACTTCAATCACGCCTCCCACCGCAAGTCCGGTTTCGTTTTGGAGAGGAGTCGATCCTTCCACTATCTGAGCTTGCCGCTCATTATTTGGTGTTCGAGCATAATCCGGTCGACTTGCGAAAAAGTGGTCCAATTTCTCCGTAGCCATTCGGTCAAATACCAACCTACGATTTAAGAATTTTGCCAAAGTTTGCTTAGTCAAGTCATCTTCTGTTGGGCCTAATCCTCCAGTTAAGATGACCAAATTACTACGATTTCGAGCAATTTCTAAAATGGATAACAGACGAGCTTCATTATCTCCAACCGCTGTTTGGAAATACACATCTACACCCAGACTCGCTAATTTTTCCGATAAAAATCGGGCATTTGTATTGACAATCTGACCTGTCAGAATTTCAGTACCCACAGCAATAATTTCTGCTTTCATAGAACCTCCTACCTTACTATTCGCAATTGATTTTATTTTATCACAAAAAATCTTAAAAACTTCATTTTAAGAAAAGAATCTGTAAGCAAATTGATAAGACTAAGAATTTTTCAAAAAGAAAAAGTCTGGAATTGCCAGCCTTCTAATTTATAACTATAATTGTGTCACATCAATAATATGATTACCTCGATTATGGGAGTGAGGTAGAACTCATCTTGAAAATTTTTAGTTCGTAATCTCACCTCCGCAAGCTTGCTCAACAGTCTGGGAGACTGTTGAGACGGTGGATAAAGAAAATAAAGTTTTCGTCAAAAGTGTTTTTGCGAGCTTGAAAAGCTAATACCCTGAGACTTGCTTCGCATCACCACAAAGCCGTGCTTTGAGCAATCAGCTACTACATCATTGATTTATCGCTTTATATACTTTGAAGTTGGAGACTTTCGCCCAGCCTCTTCAAAAATGAGGATTAGCTTAGCAAAACTAGGGTTTATATAAAAAAACAGACAATTTTGTACTGCCTGAGTGCCTTTAGTTTGCTGTGTTAGATAGAATCAAATGTGATAAAATAAAGAAAACAAAACATTTAAGGAGATTTAATGATGTGGGCAGTTTTTGCATTTCTTTCTGCTTTATTTGCAGCACTAACATCTATCTTATATCTTAGCCAAAATCGGGATTTCTGGCGTCAATTCTAATCTAGCGACAGCTATTCGGACAGTGGTCGTTGTTTTAATGGCTTGGGGGTATGGTCTTTTTGACCAAAGGGCAACTCGGTCTTGCTAACATCAGCAAGAAAAGTTGGATTTCCTTGATTTTATATGGATTGGCGACGGGCGCTTCCTGGCTCTGTTATTACCGAGCATTGCAGGAGGGAGAAGCATCCAAGGTCTTCCTATTGATAAACTTAGTGTTGTCCTCACACTCATTCTTGCTTTTATCTTTCTCCACGAGGATTTTACTATGAAATCCTTGTTTGGCAGCATTTTGATTACGATTGGAACTTTGGTCATGGTTTTGTAGTGATGTCATATCATCATAAATACAACAATATTACGAAAAATATAAAACAGTATCGGTCAATAAATATTGCACTGACTGCTCACATAAAAGATAGCAAAGCTATTAAAATCGTTTGATTGTTTTTCTTGCTGGATTAAACTCGCAAGTCTCCTCATGGTCATTGACGAGACCTGCCGCCTGCAGGAAAGAATAGACACAGACTGGTCCTACAAATTCAAAGCCTCGTCTCTTCATATCTTTAGCCAGTTTTTCAGACAATGGAGTCTTGGAGGGCATCTGCTTGTAGTCCTTGACAGGATTGTCAATCGGTGTAAAGTCTACAAAAGACCAGATATAATGATCAAAACTGCCAAATTCTGCCTGTATTTTCAGAAAAGCTCGGGCGTTGGCACGTGTTGCATAGATTTTTCGACGATTTCGGACGACGGCAGGATTTTGTAAAATGCCTTCTAACTCCGCATCTGTCATGACTGCCGCCTGATGAACATCATAGCCATGAAAAGCTTGTCGGAAGGCTGCTCGTTTATTAAGAATAGTCTCCCAAGACAGTCCTGCCTGATAGGTCTCTAGGCAGAGCAACTCAAATAAAGCCTGCTCATCATGCAAAGGAATCCCCCACTCTTGGTCATGATAAGCGACATATAAAGGGTTATTCTCTTTTACCCAGCTACATCGTTTCATCTTTTCTCCTTTATTTTACCAGCATTTTGAGGGCAGATTTGATATAGTTTTCCGCGGTATCATTGGTTCCTTCAAAGAATTTCTTAATTTTCTTGAGTTCAGCCGCCTTGTATCCCAGAGCTAGCATGGCTTCCATGGCTTCTTCCAATTCTTGATTGTCACTAGTAGCTGCAACAGCAACTTGCTTAGGAGCAACACCTGTTGCCACAACCTTGCCTTCTAAGTCCAGCACCATCTGCTGGGCTGTTTTTTTGCCGATTTTAGGAAATTTTGTCAGATAAGTGATGTTTTTCTGCTCAATAGCCTGCACCAAACCGGCATTATCATCGGCAGCGATTATCGCAAGAGCAGAAACAGGTCCAATACCAGAAACCGAAATCAAATTGAGAAAAAGCTGCTTTTCATCCTCTGTGCGAAAACCGTAGAGGAGCTGGGCATCCTCTCTGACCACCTGATGAACAAAAACTTGAATCTCCTGATTGACCTGACCTGAATAGGCATAGGGATTTGCCACATGCAGGATATAGCCAATTTGCCCCACCTCCACTACAATATATTTGGCTGTGATTTTACTTAAAATTCCTTTAAAATATTCGTACATGACTTCTCCTTTTCAACCCTTTTAGTATATCATATTCTGAGCGCAGAAACTGCAAATAAAAGCGCAACCTCCGGTTGACAAAAAGGAAAGCTGGCTATATGTTCAAGTTCTCTCAATCATGGTACAATACAAGTAGAGAAATATGAAAGGAGATTTAGCAAATGCAAATCAATAAACGAATTTTTGAACTGCGAAAGGAAAGAGGCTGGTCTCAGGATCAACTGGCGGAAAAGGTCAATGTCTCCCGGCAGAGCATCTCCAAGTGGGAATCTGCTCAGGCCCTGCCGGAAATCGAGAAGGTCATCGAACTGAGCAAAATCTTTCAGGTGACGACGGATTATCTGCTACTGGATCAGGCAGATGAGAAAGAAGCCAGACCCAAGTGGACTACTTCGGAAAGCGAGGGCTATCAACAGGAGGTCAGAAGCTTTGGTCTGGTCAACGTCCTCTATATCCTTTTTCTGGCCATCACCCTCTTCTTTTTCGCAGGAGGACTCTATCTTCCCTGGAATCCATCCCTCATCTTTTTCCTCTTCTTTCTATCTGCCGGCGCAGCCTTAGCCTGCAAGAGGTATCTGACCATCAAGAAAACTTACTTGGATCAGATAACTAACTTTAGAGTAGAAAGTGCTGAACATCAAGAACCCCATTCCTATAGCCAAACATCTTAAATCACTGCTGAAACTCACTTACAGATAAAATCTTAAAAACAGAAGCTGAGACAAAAGTGCTCAGCTTCTTTTGTTTATATAGTCAGAATTATAAGACGCAGTGGTTTGAAGAAGCTCTAGTGACTTTAGTCAATGTAGAGTTTCCCATGCACAATTGATTAGGCACTTTAGTGCCAATCAATCACTGCTGAGTGGACTCTAATACGTTGATAACTCAACTTTTCCAGTCCTTTTGACCCAAGTTTCACTTGACTTTATTTCCAGCCTCGAAGGGTTCCCCAAACCTTTCGAGCTGTGCGGAGGTGGGACGATGAAATCAAGTTTCTACGAAACTACTGATTTCATCGTCCCACTCTCTGTTTTAGAGCTTTTATAAATAGTTTTAATACTTGCCCAATTCTCTCAGGCTAGTATGGTTTTCCTGAATCCGACGGAACATTTTTCCCATATCAGATTTGGTGAAGTTGACCAAAACGGGACGACCGTGAGGGCAGTTGTAGGGATTGTCGCATTGTGATAACTGAAAAATCAAATCACGCGCTGAATAGTCATCTAAACTGTGATTGGCTTTAATAGAGCGTTTGCAACTCATCATAATAGCCAGCTCAGCGCGATATTTCTTGATAGAGACTTCCTTGGTTAGAAGCAGCATATCGCACATCTCATAAATACCTGATTCGATCTCCTCTTCCTTAAGCCAAATGGGATGTTCACGAAGAATAAATTGATTAGTTCCGTATTCTTCAAGGAAAACACCGACTTCTTCTAAAAGAGTCATTCGTTGTTTCAGACGCAACATATCATCAGCTGGAAATTCAAAGATATAGGGAACCAGAAGCTGCTGCTGACTAGCATCTACATCTCCGATTTTTTCACGGTAATATTCGTACTTTACTCGCTCTTGAGCTGCATGTTGGTCAATAATATAAAGGCCACCGTTTCCTTGAGCAAAAAGGTAGGTGCCGTGCATTTGCCCGAAATATTCCAATTCTGGAAACGTTGAAGTTTCTTCTCCATTTAGCTTATCTAAAGCTCTCTCTAAGCTCGCCTGATCCAGCTCTGGATGATCTAGTTGATTGTAAGAAGGAGATTGCCTTTCTGCAAATTTGACAGAAGCAGCTTTTGAATTGAGTTCATCTGTATCAGCAGATTGTTGGTCTAATCGGGCAGATTCCTCAAAAGAAGGTTGAGCTTCTGACACTTGTGGTTTCACAAAGAAGTCATTTCTTTCTTTATCGTAATAAAGTCGGTTCTCTTTGAGAGGGAGGCTGGTCTGTTCAGGCTTAATTGCTCGGTTAATGGTTGATTTGGCTAAATTCTCTAATGCGTCCGGAATCAAATCTTGCTCTTTCAAACTTGCAGCAATAGCTTGCGATATCAAGACCATGAGCTCTCGCTCCTTTGAAATCCGCACTTCTTGCTTGGTCGGGTGAACATTGACATCAGCAAGATATGGGTCAATCCGAATATCAATCACAGCAATCGGAAAACGTCCCACCATGAGCTTGCTACCATATCCATCTAAAATAGCTCGATTGAGTAGGAAATTCTTGATGTAGCGACCATTGATGAGGATAGTAATGTAATTCCGATTAGCCCTTGTTAATTCTGGCAAACTAATATAGCCTGATACTTCAAAATCCAAATCAGATGCTAAAATTTCAATCATTTTTTTGGCTGTTGTCAGTCCATAAATGCCAGCAATTGCTTGACGCAGATTTCCTGTTCCTGCTGTCCGTGTCATCTCTTTACCGTCATTAACAAGAGTGAAAGCGACCTCCGGATGAGCCAAGCTCAAACGGTTAATCACATCTACAATGTGAGATAGTTCCGCTTGTTGACTTTTCATATATTTCAAGCGAGCAGGCGTGTTGAAAAAAAGGTCTTCCACTTTGATTTTGGTGCCCCTAGGACAGCTACTTGGCTCTAAAGTCTCAACTTCTCCACCTTGCGCAATCAGAAGCGTTCCATGTGCACCACTACTTGTCGCAGTTTCAATCGTCAAACGTGAAACAGAGGCAATGGATGGAAGTGCCTCGCCCCGAAAGCCCAATGTCCGAATTCGAAAAAGGTCGGCTTGTTTCTTGATTTTACTAGTAGCATGCCGCCGTAAAGCCAAGGAAACCTCCTCATGCTCAATTCCTTCACCATTATCAATGACTTGAATGCTCCTGAGTCCCGCTTCTTCAATCTCAACTATAATCTGAGTGGCACCAGCATCAATAGAATTTTCTATTAACTCCTTGACAACGCTGCTAGGTCGCTCAATAACCTCACCTGCTGCAATCTGATTAGCAAGATTTTCTGGTAGTTCAATAATTTTTGACATAGTTTTCTCCGTAAGTATTCTAGCTATTATTATAACATAAAGCTGTTTTTCTATCAGAAGTCTGGTGTGAGAGGAACACACATCGTTTCCTAGAAAGGACCAAATAAACAGGCAAAGCAACCACTTAGGCAAAAGCTCTTGTTTTCCTAGCTAAAATAATGTTTAATAGACTTAGGAAAAACGAATCCTCCTTGCAACGAAAGTCAGCAGCAGGCAAGATACAATCTAGAAAGAAGGGATGTTTATGAAAGTTCAATTGCATATTGATGAAAAATTTTCAGAAGAAAAGATCATTATTGAAGCGCCTGCTTTGTCGGATTCCGTTCAACAACTACTGACATTTGCTCAACATCTCGGTAGCACTAAAACCATTCGAGCCAAAAAAGAGGAGGAGATTTACCTATTAGATACTGCTGAAATTCAGAGAATTTACACTGAAAACCGCCAAGTTTGGGTTGAAACAGCGACAGACACTTATCTCTTAGGGCTTCCACTTTATCAAGTTTTGGAATTGCTTCCCACTGATTTTCTACAGATTTCCCAATCTGAAATCATTAACATCGAACATATCAATCATCTGAAATTGACTGGTAGTGGTCTGATTCAGATTGCAATGAAAAACGGTCAGATAACTTATTCATCTCGCCGTTATCTCAAAGTCATAAAGGAGAAATTACAGCTATGAAAAAAACATTATTCAGAGATGCTCTAGGAGGCACTGTAATCGGGCTACTCCTATCCACCATCTATTCTTACTTTTTTGCTCCTGTCTATCATCCACTTAATCCTTATTCAGCAGTTGGTCTTTGGATGGAACAGCACCATATTCATGAAGCTTTAGTTGTGCTCTATTGCGCAGTTATCTGGAGCTTTATTGGCTTGCTCTTTAGCCTAGGAAAAGAGCTTTTCAAAAAAGATTGGAGCATCCTCAAAGCAACTATCTGCCATTATGGACTTATGATTTTAGGATTTATTCCTCTAGCTCTTCTGGCCGGCTGGTTCCCAAGCAAACCCATTTTTATCTTACAGCTGATTTTAGAATTTACTGTTGTTTATCTCATCCTTTGGGCAATCCTGTCTTATCTGACTAAAAAGAAAATTGAAAAAATCAATCATCACTTAAACAAACAAAGCAAATAGCAAGAAATAACCGCTGTGCAAAAACTCACGGCGGTTATTTGAGCCCAACTTAGAATGCAGATTGATAGAAAACGATCATAGCTTACTAAATTGTTGTGGTTTGAAGATGAGACCCTAGCTGCAATTCTGGTATGACATTTCAGCAAATTAAGCTGTCAGCCAGTCACATCCACTATAGCTTCAACATTTTAAAGTTTCTTCTTTATCTCTGCCACAGCCAACATCACTTCCATTGGGGTCATATTATAAATGTCCAACTGGCGCAACTCGTCTAAAATAGGTGATTCAGTTGTTTCTGTAAATAAAGACATCTGCTCAGCCACTTGATTTTTTTCACGAGCATCCGCAGGCAATGTATTAGAGATGCCAAAAGATGACTTCTCATTTGCTTGGCTTTCTAATCGTGTCAATATTTGATCCGCTCTTGTCAACAAATCATTTGGCAAACCTGCAATTTTTGATACATGAATCCCATAAGATTTATCAGCAGGTCCAACCTCAATCTTATGAAGAAATGTTACTTGACCATCTTTTTCTAGGGTTGCTACATGGACATTTTCTAGTTGTGTCAAGCTAGTTGACAGTTCTGTCAACTCGTGATAGTGAGTCGCAAAAAGTGTCTTGGCTCCTGTCTGATTGTGAATATACTCAATAATAGCTTGAGCAAGCGCCATGCCATCATAGGTAGCTGTTCCTCTTCCTAACTCATCAAAAAGAATGAGTGAATTTTCTGTTGCTTGAGAAATAGCATGGTTCGCTTCCATCATTTCCACCATAAAGGTTGATTGTCCAGAAACCAAGTCATCAGCTGCACCAATTCGAGTAAAGATTGCATCAAAAATCGGCAATTGGGCACTTTCGGCTGAAACATAAGAGCCCATTTGAGCCATAATCACAATAATCGCTAACTGCCGCATATAAGTTGACTTCCCACTCATATTTGGGCCTGTAATTAGCTGAACATTAACATTCTCATCCATTGAAATGCTATTAGGAATATAGGTTTGTGCACCCATAACTTTTTCTACGACCGCATGCCGCCCTTTATCAATTTGGATAGAGCGCTGCTCAATAAATTCTGGTCTCACAAAATGTTGCTTTTCTGCTACAGCTGCAAAGCTTTGCAGCACATCAACCGTTGCCAGAGTTTGCGCCAAGGATTGCAGGCGTTTGATATATTTACCAGCTTCCTCACGAATGCGCATAAAAATCTCGTATTCCAAATTAGCTGATTTTTCACGCGCTTCCAACATCTCACCTTCAATACGAGCCAGTTCTTCCGTACCAAAACGCTCCGAATTTTTCAAAGTTGCCTTGCGGAAAAAATGACTGGGAACATGTTCAAGCTGAGAATTGGTGACATGGAAATAATAACCATCTTTTTTATTGTAATCAATCTTCAGGTTGTTAATTCCACTAGCTTCTCTTTCTTTCGCCTCAATATCTGCAATCCAGCTCGTTCCATCTCGCATGACCACTCGATACTTGTCCAAGGTTTCATCAAAACCTGTTTTAATAATATTACCCTCTGTAATGACATTTGGAGCATCCGGCGAAATTGCCAACTGAATCAAGTTTGCCAATTCAGGAATTTCATCCAATTTGGCAATCAAATCTTCCAAAACTGGGCTGTCAATTCCTTTTAAGATTCCCTTAATTTGTGGTACATGACTCAATGTCGCAGCAAGTTGTAATAGATCTTTCGGATTGGTCTTGCCAAACGAAACCCGACTGGCTAAACGCTCAATATCATACACTCCTTTGAGAGTGTCTGATAAGTCACTGCGTTCAAAGAAATGATCTAAAAAGACTTGCACTACATCCTGCCGCTTGACGATTCGCTCTTTATCAATCAACGGACGTTGAATCCACGCTCTCAACAATCGTGTTCCCATAGCTGTCTTAGTCTCATCCATCAGCCAATAAAGGCTCCCGTGCTTCTTTCCTGTCCGAGCATTCTCTGTTAAATCCAGACTTGCCATAGTTGAGTAATCCATCTGCAAGAAATCTTTGATTTCATAATGATGAACTTGTTTCAAATGACTAAGCTCACGTAGCTGCGTTTTATGAACATACTGTAATAACTTTCCAGCTACTTGGCGCTCTAGCGGCGACAAGTCCTTTCCTAGTAGCTGAACATCATCAAATGTAGTTTCTACTTGCGATAAAAGGAGATTCATTTGAATCTCCAATACTTGGCGCTCCATTTCAGACAATTCATACCCTAAGACCACTTCACGCGCTCGCAAGTTTCGGATTTCTCCACAGACCATGTTAAAGTCACTAAGACTTGTGACCTGAAATTCACCCGTTCCCACATCCATATAAGCCAGCCCATATATACCTGACAGCTTATCCAAAGCCACTAAAAAGTTATTCTGACTGTCTGGTTTTGAAGAATCAACTACTGTCCCCGGCGTAATCACCTGTACTACTTCGCGTTTGACTACTCCAACCGCTTTTTTAGGATCTTCCATTTGCTCTGCAATCGCAACTTTATAGCCTGCTTCAATTAAAACATCAATATACTGTTGCACCGAATGGTAGGGAACTCCTGCCATCGGGATTGGATTTTCCGAATTTTTATTACGGCTAGTCAGAGCAATTTCTAAAATCTGTGCTGCATTGATCGCATCTTCATAGAATAATTCATAAAAATCTCCCATACGAAATAGCAAAAAAGCATCTGGATAATCTTTTTTTATATCTAAATACTGTTGCATTCCCGGAGATAGTTTTTCTTTTGTCATTCTCAGCCTTTCCGTTTATTAAATAGCAATGAGAGTCGGACAGAAATTAAATATTTCGGAGACACTTGATTTCGTCATCCCACTCACACTACATCTTGTCATTAGAACTATATAAATAAAGGAAGCTGAGCGCTTCTATCTCAGCTCCATCATCTTCTCCTCTTAATCCATTTTCTCAAGAAGCTGCTCTTCCATTTGTTTTGCAGCTGCTGTATCACGACAGATCACTAAGAGCGTGTTAGCTCCTGCTACCGTTCCTAAAATCAGCTCACCTTTATTGGCATCCACAAAGTTAGCCAGAATAGAAGCATCCCCTAAGCGAGTATGAAGAACCAAGGAAAATTCCGCCCGAGAAACGCCCTCTACATGATAAGACAAGAACTCAACCAAATCGATTTTATTTGTTTCATCTGCTAAAACATAATAAACTTCATTGTTTTTCTTGGCTTTCGTCAATCCAATTTCACGTAAGTCCCGAGAGAGGGTTGTCTGTGTTACAATGATGCCTTGTGCCTTTAAACGATCCTGAATATCTTTTTGTGTACTCAGTTTTTCTTCCTTAATCATTCGCTTAATTAGTTTATGACGTTCACTCTTTTTCATTTTATCCTCAATAATGTATATTTATACTCAAAATTATACCAAAAAAATTGAAGATTCGTCAAAAAATATGTTAAAATACTAGTAAAAGACCAAAGGAGAAACCATGGATAATAAACAATTGATTGCAAGTGAATTGGCTAAGGTCATTGACAGCTTAGACCAAGACGCTATTTTAAATTTACTAGAAAAACCCAAAAGCTCAGATTTAGGTGATATCGCTTTTCCTGCCTTTTCTTTAGCGAAAGTAGAACGAAAAGCGCCTCAAGCGATTGCAGCAGATATTGCAGAAAAAATTGACTCAACAAACTTTGAAAAAGTAGTGGCAACTGGTCCTTATGTTAATTTCTTCCTTGATAAATCAAAAATTTCAGCTCAAGTTATCAAAGAAATTGTAAAAGAAGGAAATAACTATGGGCAGCAAAATGAAGGAAATGGAGAAAATATCACCATTGACCTCTCCAGTCCAAACATTGCAAAACCATTTTCAGTTGGTCATTTGCGCTCAACTGTTATCGGTGATGCCCTTTCTAATATCTTCCGTAAATTGGGTTACAACACCATTAAAATCAATCACTTAGGTGACTGGGGAAAACAATTCGGTCTTTTAATGGTGGCCTATAAAAAATGGGGTAGCAAAGAAGCCGTCGAAGCAAATCCAATTGATGAATTGCTGAAACTGTACGTTCGTATCAATGCGGAAATCGAAACAGATCCTGAGCTTGATGATGAAGGTCGCCTCTGGTTCAAAAAATTAGAAGACGGTGATCCTGAAGCTACTGAATTGTGGCAATGGTTCCGCGACGAAAGTCTGAAAGAATTTAACCGTATCTACAAATTGCTTGGCGTTGAATTCGATAGTCTAGCTGGTGAAGCCTTCTATAATGACAAGATGGACGAAGGTATCAAAATCCTTGAAGAAAAAGGATTGTTGGAAGAGTCTAAAGGAGCTAGCATTGTCAACCTTGATGATGTTAATCTGCCACCAGCTATGATTAAGAAATCTGACGGAGCAACACTTTACATTACACGTGATATTGCGACAGCTATGTACCGTGCTCGCACTTACAACTTCGTTAAAAACATTTATGCTGTAGGTCAAGAACAAGCGAATCACTTCAGACAATTAAAAGCCGTTTTGAAGAAGATGGGATTTGACTGGAGCGATGATATGATTCACGTAGACTTTGGATTGGTCACAAAGAACCGCCAAAAATTGTCTACACGTAAAGGAAATATCATCCTTCTTGAGCCAACCCTTCAAGAAGCTATCAATCGTGCTCAGTCACAAATTGAAGCCAAAAATCCTGACCTTGAAAACAAAGAGGCTGTTGCTCGTGCTGTCGGGGTAGGAGCTGTTAAATTCTACGATTTAAAAACAGACCGTCGCAACGGTTACGACTTTGATTTGGAAGCCATGGTATCCTTTGAAGGAGAAACAGGTCCATACATCCAATACGCTTATGCACGTATCCAATCAATCCTTCGCAAGGCTGACTTCAAGCCAAGTGCTGAAGCAACATACAGCCTAGATGATGCTGAAAGTTGGGAAATCATTAAACTGCTACAAGATTTTGCCCGTGTTGTCAAACGTGCAGCTGACAATTATGACCCATCACTCATTGCAAAATATGCGATCAGTCTTGCACAAGCATTTAACAAATTCTACGCACACACTCGTATCTTGGACGAAAGCCCTGAACGTGACAGCCGTCTGGCTCTCAGCTACGCAACAGCTGTTGTTCTAAAAGAATCTCTTCGTCTTCTCGGCGTTGATGCTCCAGAAAAAATGTAATTTTCTAACCCTATCAAAAAATCCTATCGGTATTTACAACGATAGGATTTTTTATTACATTCCGTATAATTCTTCAATTTTCAGACCAATTCGTTTGACATCTTCATTCAAGCCACGAAGTTCAAATGTGTCCAAGACTGGAAAGCCAAATCGCTCTGCATATTGCTTTGCTGTTAAACAATATTGGTTGTTAAAATTACGATTACCACTACCAACAATGCCAAAACAGCGCTTGTAATTCTCTTCAAAAGCGATAAAGTCACCTAAATCATTGGTAAGAATCTCTACATCTCCATTATCCAAACCATTTCCACCTTCTAAGTAGGTTGGTAAAAAGGCTACAAAGAACTGAGACATGGCGTAAAATGGTCGCTCCTCTTTCACCATATCTTTTATATCCACCTGCTCAATCTCGGCATCTTCATGTCGCTCTTGCAAAAAAGCAGACAAACGTTTGATAAAACTCGCTGTGTTGCCACTTAAACTAATATAAACTAAGGAAATCTTCATATTTTCTCACTTTCTAAAAATAAAACACATCTATCATTCTCTTAAAATTTTAAGCTGATAGATATGTTTTGTCAACTATTGTAATTCTTCTTTTGCTAAGTCTTGTTGCTGCCGTTTCATCTTGAAAAAGACAATAACAAGGAAAAGAATATTAAATGCAAAATAAATAATGGTCAAAACTCTTGTCGATGAGATTGCTGTGGCACGCATCGTTTGATCTTTATAAAGATTGTTGAGTGGCATACCACCGATATAATTGTAAATTGTCCCAATAATTCCTAATAACACATAAGCAATATAGGCAAAATTAGCGTATAAAATGTTTTTCTTGACGATAAACACAATAGCAGCAATCAACAATAAAATTGAAAGGACAACTAATATTTTATGCGGAATATTATGAAGAAAGACAAGACTTCTTTCAGTTACTTCCACGATTTGCTTCACAACCGTTTCAGACAGTCCTTTATAAGAACTTGTATTCGTTATTTTTTCACTGCCAAAAAAGGTTCCTACAAATGTAAAAGATGATAGAATGGCTGATAGTGTCAGCAAGACATATAGATAAATTGGTCGTTTTTTCACAATAATCCTCCTCGTTGTGAAAAAGTTTTCAGTTTTATTTATTATAACGTACGCAGTCAAAAATGGCAACAAAAATAAACAAAAGTTTCACTAGTGTCCTTTATTTTTTTCAAACAAAAGCCCCTCAACTACCAATCAAGGGGCCTATTCGCTATTGAACTAGTTCAAATGCCAAATTTCATCGTTATATTGAGCAATCGTACGGTCAGCAGAGAAGAAGCCTGCTTTTGCAATATTGACAAGAACTTTTTCAAGCCAAACATCACGGTCTTCATAATCCGCAAACATGCGTTCTTTTGTTTCGATATAATCTTCCAAGTCAAGAAGCGTCATGAACCAGTCTTTGTTGATTAATTCATTGTAAAGTCGCTCCAAGCGCTCTTTCTTACCAACTGCAAGAACGGCATCGCTGACAATGAAATCAACCAGCGGTTTGATTGCTTTACGAGCATAGAATTCACTTGACTTATAAGCTTCTTTGGCATACAAATCAATAACTGTTTCAGAATCTTCACCGAAGATATAAATATTGTCATCGCCGACTAATTCATGAATTTCAACATTCGCACCGTCTGAAGTACCAAGCGTTAAAGCACCATTTAGCATGAATTTCATGTTACCAGTACCTGAAGCTTCTTTAGAAGCAAGGGAGATTTGCTCAGAAATGTCACCGGCTGCAATTAAGAAGCTAGCTGCTGTTACATTGTAGTTTTCAACCATGACGACTTGCAAGTATGGAGAAACTTCTGGGTCGTTAGCAATTACTTCTGACAAGCAAAGGATTAAATGAATAATATCTTGCGCAATCGTGTATGCTGGAGCAGCTTTCCCACCAAAGAAGACTGTAATTGGACACGCAGGAATGTTTCCAGCCTTGATATCCAAATATTTGTGAATGACATAAAGAGCATTCATTTGTTGGCGTTTGTACTCGTGAAGGCGTTTGATTTGGATATCAAAGATCGATTCAGGATTGATTTCAACACCTTGGTGCTCTTTCAAGTGACGAGCTAATTTCCGTTTGTTGTGAGCTTTGATTTTTTCAAGTTCAGCTTTCACATCAGCCTTACCAGAAAATTCAAGTAAGTCTTCTAATTTTGAAGCATCATGGTGCCAATCGCGACCAATCAAGCTATCAATATAATTTGACAAACGTGGATTTGCGTGCATGAGCCAGCGACGGAAGGTGATTCCGTTTGTTTTATTGTTGAATTTTTCTGGATAAATGTCGTAAAAGGCCTTGAGTTCTGAGTTTTTCAAAATTTCTGTATGAAGAGCAGCAACCCCATTGACACTATATCCATAGTGAATGTCCATGTGAGCCATGTGTACACGATCATGTTCATCAATAATTTGAACAGCTGGATCTGCGTATTCAGCCTTCACGCGCTTATCCAATTCTTTGATAATTGGAACCAAGTGTGGAACAACTTCTTCCAAGAATTCAAGCGGCCATTTTTCAAGCGCTTCAGCAAGAATGGTATGGTTTGTATAAGCCGTCATATTCTTAACGATATTGATTGCTTCATCAAGAGAAATACCACGTTCTGTCAAAAGACGAATCATCTCTGGAATGACCATAGATGGGTGTGTATCGTTGATTTGGATAACAGCATAGTCAGCCAAGTCATGAAGATTGCTACCTTTTTCAATCGCTTCATCAATAATCAATTGTGCACCATTTGACACCATAAAGTATTGTTGGAAGATACGGAGCAATTCACCTTGCTTATTGCTATCATCTGGATAAAGGAATAGAGTCAAATTACGAGCAATATCTGTCTTATCAAAGTCAATCCCATCTTCAATGATACTTGCATCAACCGAGTCAAGGTCGAACAGACGAAGACGGTTTT
>NZ_KV811160.1:84466-92006 GCF_001813035.1 Streptococcus sp. HMSC071H03
GTTTTTAGTAGCTGTTTTATAACCAGGCACATCAATATCGTAAAGTGTTGATGTTAAAGTGAAATCAGCAAATGGTACTTGATAGCTACGGCTTGATTTTACCAACCAATTTTGCTCTGTTAGCCAGAAGTTTGGCACTGTGGTTTGCTCATTGTTTTTCAAAACTTGCTGGAAAAGACCAAAGTGGTAGTTCAGACCTACACCGTCTCCATTCAAACCAAGTGTTGCAATTGAATCAAGGAAGCAAGCAGCCAGACGTCCTAAACCACCATTACCAAGTGAAGGTTCTAATTCGACTTCTTCCACTTCAATCAAGTCTTTACCAGCGTCTGCTAATTCTTTTTTGACATCATCATAAAGGCCAAGGTTGATGAGGTTGTTTGACAACAGTTTTCCAATCAAAAATTCTGCTGAAATGTAATACAATTTCTTTTTACCAGTATTAACTGGCTTTTGTGCACTAGCCAATTTTGTATAGTTTAAAAGGGCAATATACAATTCTTCATTGCTGCATTCAGCAATTTCTTTTTGATAAGTTTGTTGGATAAATTCTTGTAAATTTGACATTTTTTCTCCTACCTAGAAAAGAGCGTTACAATTCATTCTCTTTCTTTAATAATTTTTTATTTAAACGACGATATGTTTTCGTCAAGCTGTATAACTCTGCTTCAATCACGGGGTCCAATTCATCTGCTGTCATACGCCATGACCAATTGCCACCGATAGTTGATGGATAGTTCATACGAGCTGAACTGTCTAACTCTAATAAATCTTGCATGGTTGCAATTGCCATAAAGCTGACAGAAGCAAAGATAGTTCGTAACATTGCATGAGGAACTGTTTCATATTCTTTACGATTAGTATATTGAGCCATATATTCACGTGTGGCATCATCAATTTCATCGCGATACCAACCAAGTACCGTGTTATTATCATGCGTACCTGTGTACATGACAGAATTGTTAGGCGCAAGATGTGGACTATCAATACTTTCAGACTCTGGATTAAAGGCGAATTGAGTGACTTTCATACCAGGGAAGCCTGTTTTTTCCCGCAAAGCAATCACTTCGTCGGTCATAAAGCCTAAGTCCTCGGCGATGATGTTTAGTTCACCCAATTCTTCCTTCACAGCTTTAAACAAAGCATAATCAGGACCTTTCACCCATTTACCAGGAGCGGCTGTATCGGATCCAGCAGGGATTTCCCAATAAGATTCAAAACCACGAAAATGATCGATACGAACCACATCGTAGATTTTGAAACTCTCACGTAAGCGTTCAATCCACCAGCTATACCCATCTTCATCCATTGCCTTCCAGTCATAAATTGGGTTTCCCCAAAGTTGACCGGTCGCAGAGAATTCATCTGGCGGACATCCTGCTACACATGTAGGCTGTCCTAATTCATCTGTTTTAAAGAAATGCGGTTGCGCCCAAACATCACAGCTATCAGCTGCCACATAGATTGGCATATCGCCAACGATTTCAATATGATGTTCGTTAGCATAATTTTTCAATTCTAACCATTGTTTGAAGAAGAGATATTGCGTAACACGATGATAGGTCAATCGATCAGCTAGCTTTTCGCGATAAGTTGCCAAGCTAGACGCTTCACGATGACGTACCGCTGCATCTGGCCATTCAGTCCAAGCTTTCAAGTCGAAATGCTCTTTAATCGCCATGTATTCAACAAATACTTCAAGCCAAGACGCATTATCTGCTACAAATTTTTCATAGGCTGCTAAGTCTCCACGTTCTAAGAAACGTTTCACAGCTTTTTCCAAAACAGGCCTGCGATTGTTAAACACTTTCGCATAATCTACTTTTCTTGGATCTTGACCAAAGTCTAATCCTTCAAGATCACTTTTTACAAGCAGTCCTTCTTCAACCAGTCGATCAAAATCAATAAAATGTGTATTTCCCGCAAATGCAGAGAATGATTGGTAAGGAGAATCTCCATAACTGGTCGTGCCTAAAGGCAAAATTTGCCAGTAACGTTGCTTTGTTCTTACCAAAAAATCCACAAAATCGTAAGCACTTTTTCCAAATGAGCCGATTCCGTATTTCCCTGGAAGAGAAGAAATATGCATGAGAACACCACTTTGACGCTCTTTCATCTTATCACCTCAATAAATTTTTCTGTTAAATTTTGCATTCATTTAACGAAAACGTTTGCGTTGATTTGATTATAACTTAATTCCGACATGTGTGCAACCATTTTTCTAGTTTTTTTATAAAATTTTAAAATATTTTGGACAATTGAATCATTTTCTTCTATATTTTTTCAAGATTTTTGGAGTGAAAAATAAAAAATTTTCAAGATTTTTTAAAAAAGTGTTGCAACCGTTTTCTATTTGTGGTATACTTAAGCATAGTTTAAGAAAACGTTTGCGTAAACTAATTAAATTATTATCTTATTATTTTATTCTTTAGGAGGAATAAATCATGAAACATAAAGTGTTGAAAAGTGTTGCAGTTCTTGGAACTGTAGGATTAGCTAGTTTGTTACTAGTAGCTTGCGGTAGCAAAAATAATAAATCAGCTTCTTCTGGTGATGGTAAAAACCTCACTATTTACGTAGAAAAACAATACGAAAAATATGTAAAGAAAGCAGCTGAAGCTTTTGAAAAAGAAAGTGGAACAAAAGTTACTATTAAAACTGGCGACCAACTTAAAGGTCTTGAAAATCTTTCACTTGACAACCAATCTGGCAAGGCTCCAGACGTTATGATGTCTCCATATGACCGCGTAGGTAGTCTCGGTTCGGACGGTCAACTTTCAGAAGTGAAACTTGACAAAGGTTCAATGACTGATGACACAACAAAAGCACTCGTAACTACAAAAGGTAAGACTTATGGTGCACCTGCTGTTATCGAAACATTAGTAATGTACTACAATAAAGACCTTGTTTCTAAAGCACCTACTACTTTTGCTGAATTAGAAGAACTGGCAAAAGACAGCAAATATGCTTTTGCTAACGAAAATGGCAAAACAACTGCTTTCCTCGCTGACTGGACAAACTTCTATTATACTTATGGTCTTTTAGCGGGTAATGGTGGATACGTCTTTGGTAAGAACGGTACCGATCCTAAAGACATTGGACTTGCAAATGACGGTTCTATCAAAGGTGTTGAATACGCTAAAACTTGGTATGCAAAATGGCCAAAAGGAATGCAAGATACTAAAGGTGCCGCAAACTTAATTCAAACTCAATTCCAATCAGGTAAAACAGCTGCTATCATTGAAGGCCCTTGGAAAGCTGCATCATTCAAAGAAGCTAAAGTGAACTATGGTGTTGCCACTATTCCTACACTTCCAAATGGTAAAAATTATCAAACCTTTGGTGGTGGTAAAGCTTGGGTCATCCCTGCAGGATCTAAAAATGCCAAAGCAGCTCAAAAATTTGTTAATTTCTTGACTTCGACTGAACAACAAAAAGCTTTCTATGATGCTACAAACGAAGTACCTGCAAACACAGAGGCTCGTAAATACGCTGAAGGAAAGAATGATGAATTGACTTCAGCTGTTATTAAACAATTCCAATCTGCTCAACCTATGCCAAATATCTCTGAAATGAGTACTGTATGGGATCCAGCAGCAAGTATGCTCTTTGATGCTGTAAGTGGTAAAAAAGATACTAAAACCGCTGTAAATGATGCCGTTAAATTGATTAAAGATACTATCAATCAAAAATTTGGTAAAAAATAAAACAGATTGAGGTAGGATAGAACTCGATTGGCAGCACCAGTCGAGTTCTATATTTTAGACAAAGGAGGCTCTGATGACTACACAACAACAGCCACGTAAAGCATTGCTGCTCTCCCTCATCCCAGGACTTGGGCAAATTTATAATAAACAAAAAGCAAAAGGGGCTATCTTTTTAGGAGTTACCATCTTATTTTTGATTTACTTTTTCGCCATTGCTGCTCCTGAGTTAGGAAACTTAATTACTCTCGGTGAGGTGCCTGGACGCGATAACTCTCTTTTCATGCTGATTCGTGGTGCATTCCACTTTATTCTTGTCATTGTTTATTTCATCTTTTATGCTCTCAATCTAAAAGATGCTTATACTATTGCGAAACGTTGGAATAATGATTATCCAGTTCCTACGACTTTCAAAGATATGTTAAAAGGAATTTACGCTAATGGTTTTCCTTACCTATTGATTATTCCTTCATATATTGCAATGACTTTTGCTATCATTTTCCCTGTATTGGTCACTCTTTTAATCGCCTTTACAAACTATGATTTCCAACATCTGCCTCCAACCAAGCTCTTGGATTGGGTTGGCGTGACAAACTTCACTAATATTTGGCGACTTAGCACTTTCCGCTCTGCTTTTGGAGCCGTTCTTGGTTGGACTATTATCTGGGCACTGACTGCCTCAACTGTCCAAATCGTTATTGGTATTTTTACCGCTATTATTGCAAACCAACCATTTATTAAAGGAAAACGCATTTTCGGCGTTATCTTCCTACTGCCTTGGGCTGTCCCAGCATTCATCACTATCTTAACTTTCAGTAACATGTTCAACGATAGTATCGGTGCAATCAATACCCAAGTCATTCCGCTTCTTGGTAAAGTATTGCCATTCTTAAATGGACATCTGATTCCTTGGAAAACAGATCCAACCTGGACTAAAATTGCTCTAATTATGATGCAAGGTTGGCTTGGTTTCCCTTACATTTATGTATTGACACTTGGTATCTTGCAATCCATTCCAAACGATCTTTACGAAGCGGCTTACATTGATGGTGCAAATGCATGGCAAAAATTCCGCAATATCACTTTCCCAATGATTTTAGCAGTTGCTGCCCCTACACTCATCAGTCAGTATACTTTCAACTTCAACAACTTCTCTATCATGTACCTCTTTAATGATGGCGGTCCTGGTACAGTTGGTGGTGGTGCAGGTTCGACTGACATCCTCATTTCATGGATTTATCGTTTAACAACAGGTGCAGCTCCTCAATACTCAATGGCTGCTGCGGTAACACTTATCATTTCTCTTATTGTGATTTCAATCTCCATGATTGCGTTCAAGAAACTACATGCATTTGATATGGAGGATGTGTAAGATGAATAATTCTATTAAATTTAAACGCCGTTTAAACCACTTTTTAACTTATTTCTATCTAGTGGCTTTATCTATTATCATTATCTATCCTCTCTTGATTACGATTATGTCTGCTTTCAAGACAGGGAATGTCCTTGCGTTTAAGCTAGATACAGATATTAATTTTAGCCTAGAAAACTTTAGCAAACTTTTTACTGAAACTCTTTATGGGACTTGGTACTTTAACACTTTAATCATTGCTATCTTGACAATGATTATCCAAACAAGTATAGTTGTACTAGCTGGTTACGCTTATAGTCGTTATAATTTCCTAGCTAGAAAACAAAGTCTGGTCTTCTTCTTAATCATTCAAATGGTGCCAACAATGGCTGCCCTGACCGCCTTCTTCGTTATGGCTTTGATGTTAAATGCGCTCAACCACAGTTGGTTCCTCATCTTCCTTTATGTCGGCGGTGGTATCCCAATGAACGCTTGGCTCATGAAAGGGTACTTCGATACAGTGCCTATCTCACTTGATGAGTCCGCTAAATTGGACGGTGCTGGTCACTTCAGACGCTTCTGGCAAATTGTACTGCCACTCGTTCGTCCAATGATTGCTGTACAAGCTCTCTGGGCTTTCATGGGACCATTCGGAGACTACATCTTATCTAGTTTCTTACTTCGTGAAAAAGAATTCTATACAGTTGCTGTTGGTTTACAAACCTTTGTTAGTGATGTGAAGAATTTGAAGATTGCTTACTTCTCAGCAGGTGCTATCTTGATTGCCTTGCCAATCTGTATCTTATTCTTCTTCCTACAAAAGAACTTTGTATCTGGTTTAACAAGTGGTGGCGACAAGGGATAATCTTGTCCCACCCTCTTTTATTTATAATTGTATGATAGCTAATAAACTTTGCTTTATTAGCCATTACCTGATTATAAATTTTTAGAAAGAGTGTCTTATGCTACCTTATCCATTTAATTATTTTTCTAGTATTTACGGTTTTAAAAAACCTTTTGCCAACCGAAAATTACTGACCTGGTTTCAATTGATTTTTACAAGCATCTTTTTAATTTCCTTATCCATGATACCAGTTGCTGTGCAAAACGCGTCTCTCAAGACTTATCCACTCACTACTTTTGTAGATGGTGTTTTTGACCCTGTTACAAAGGAAGTAATGGACGATATCACAGAGAATGCTAAAATAGAAAATCATCAATTCAGCTATGCTGGTCAGCAATCAACTCACAATAACAAAGCAGGAACTGTCCTTCTGGGGAAAGAACAGTCTACCTTAGGAGAAAAACTAACACTTGCTTTTGGATCCAAACAACTGATTATCAGCAAAAAAGGAAAAAAACTGGCAAACATTCAATATCAGCATATCAATCAAGCTGCTCTAAAAAATAAAAAGTCGCTCAGTGCCGCCATTTCACAAGATTGGTTTCAACAAAATCGTGTTACCGTCAGTCTATTTTTGATTCTGATTTCAGGATTTCTATTGGCATTAAACTTCTTTATTGTCCTTCTAGGTGCCACTTTTTTCCTTTACTTAACGAAAAAATCTCGTCTTTTTTCTTTTAAAACCGTCAAAGAATGCTATCATTTTGCTTTGAATTGTTTAGGTTTGCCAACATTGATTGCTGTCGCGGCAGGGTTATTGTTCGGTCAAGCCATGACCACTATGATTACCATTCAAAACATTCTGTTTGTTCTTTATCTCGTCATTATTTTCTATCGGACACATTTCCGTGATGAAAAAATGAAAAAGTAGGAGGTTTTTATGCGAGTTACTATCAAAGAAGTTGCTAAGTTAGCAGGAGTTTCTCCTTCCACCGTTACCCGTGTGATTCAAAACAAATCCAGCATTAGCGATGAAACGAAAAAAAGAGTCCGCAAGGCTATGAAAGAGCTGAATTATCACCCTAATCTCAATGCACGTAGTCTTGTTAGCAGTTACACACAAGTCATTGGTGTTGTTTTACCTGATGATTCCGATGCTTTCTATCAAAACCCATTTTTCCCTTCAGTCTTTCGCGGGATTGCTCAGGTGGCTTCCGAGCATCACTATGCTATTCAAATTGCGACTGGAAAAAATGAAAAGGAACGCATGGAAGCTATTTCCCAAATGGTTCTTGGCAAACGAGTAGACGGACTCATCTTTCTTTACTCTCAAGAAAATGATCCACTAGTGAAAATGGTCAGTGAAGAACAATTTCCTTTCTTAATTTTGGGAAAATCTCTTTCTCCCTTTATTCCTTTGGTGGATAATGACAATATCCAAGCGGGATATGATGCAACAGAATATTTCATCAAAAAAGGCTGCCGAAATATTGCTTTTATCGGTGGTAGCAAAAGACTATTTGTAACGCAAGACCGCTATAAAGGATACCAAAAAGCGCTAGAAGATTACCATTTAGAGCTTGACCCTCAAAATACAGCCTTTGCAAATGAATTTTTGGAAGATAAAGGATATCAATTTAC
>NZ_KV811160.1:92106-105113 GCF_001813035.1 Streptococcus sp. HMSC071H03
ATGCTATTATCACAACAGACAGTATGCTGGCAGAGGGAGTTTGTAATTATTTAAATGAAAATCAATTATCTGTTCCCACTCTAGCCTTTGACTCTATTAAACCCAAACTTGATTTAATAGCTTATGTAGATATTAACACATTAGAGCTAGGGCGGGTTTCGTTCAAGACTATTCTACAAATTATCAATGATACCAAAGAAAATCGACAAATTTGCTATCGCCAATTGATTCCACATCGCATTATCGAACGATAAAGAAAGGAAGTTTATGGCTTTCCGAACATTCCAAGCCTACTTAGATGACCAAAGTCTCATCACGATCGAGTTAGAAAAACAATTTTATACTGAACAATTACAATTTACAATCGAAACGGTTGATAGCACACAAACCTTACAGATAAGAACTCTGGAAGAACAAGATGACTTCGTGCAATACAGTCTTGCTCCTCTTGAGCCGTTAGATTTAACCAGTCATTATTGGATTTACGACCAAGATCGCAATAAAACCTTTTTGCAATTTCGCCATATTGTGAGAAAACCGATTTTTGACCAGACCTTTGCTTATGATGGCGATGACTTAGGAGCTCATTACACTCCTAAAGTAACGACTTTTAAACTCTGGGCTCCTATTTCCGAGCAAGTTTTGCTCCATTTACAAAATCAAGTTTATCCGATGACACTTGGTGAAAAGGGCGTTTGGCAAACAGAGGTCTCTGGAGATTTTGATGGGGCTGCTTATTACTATCTACACAAAGTGAATGGTCATTGGGTGGAAGTCCACGACCCTTATGCCCTATCTTCTGAAAGCAATTCTGGTGTTAGTTATGTTGTCAATCCAGAGAAAATTACTCGCCCAATTCACCGAGCAGCAACACAAATTCCAATAACAAAAGCTGTTATCTACGAGATGAGTGTGCGAGATTTTTCCATGCAAAAAGAAGCTGAGTTTTCTTACCCTGGGAAATTCAAGTCCCTAACAGAGTCTCCTGATTTGCAAGAACACACTTTGGGAATGGATTATGTCAAACAACTGGGCATTACTCATATCCAACTCATGCCAGTGTATGATTTTGGCAGTGTTGATGAAAACCATCCAGAACTCGTGTATAACTGGGGCTACGACCCTATGCAATACAATCTTCCTGACGGCAGCTTTGCAACAAATCCACATGATCCTTATACAAGAATCGTGGAATTGCAAGAAGCAATCGCTGCTTATCATCAAGCTGACATCAGTGTTATCATGGACGTCGTTTACAATCATGTCTACAATCCCAAAACCTATGCTTTTGAAAAAATCGTCCCAGGCTATTTCTTCCGCTACAATCACAACGGAAATTTGACAAATGGTACGTTTTGTGGAAACGATGTAGCCAGTGAACGAGCAATGGTTCGTAGCTATATTAAGCATTCCCTCAAACAGTGGTTGACAATCTATGGATTTGACGGATTCCGCTTTGACCTCATGGGCATTCTAGATATAGAAACCATGAAGCAGATTGCAGAGGAATTGAAGTCGCTTTATCCAAATGTTTATTTGTATGGAGAAGGGTGGCGTATGAATACGGGACTCGATAGCAATCGACTTGCACATCAATTCAACGCCGCTCAGTTACCAAGCTATGGTTTTTTCAGCGACCACTTCCGCAATACAATCAAAGAAACGATTTTAGAAGGCAGTCAAATCCAAGATTCCAAACCAATAGATACGATAGAAAATGTATTGACAGCTAATGTTGGATTAACGGAAACAGCACATTTTATCGCACCCCAGCAAGCTATCAACTACGTGGAATGCCATGACGATGCAACGGCTTTTGATTATTTTGCAATTAAAAAGCCAGATATCTCTCTAAATGAGCGGTTAGCAGATGCACGACTCGCTTTGCATATTACTTTGTTAGCTCAAGGGGTACCATTCCTCCATAGCGGGCAAGAGTTTTTCCGTAGTAAAAACCTCATGGATAATACTTATAATGCTCAAGACGCCATCAACCGTCTTGATTGGCTACGCTCAATTGAATATGAGAAAGACGTAGATTTTATTCGCCAGTTGATCCAATTCAGAAAAGCAAATCTGCTCCTCAGTTTGGAAACAAGAACAGAAATTAAAGATTACTGTTCTGTCGAATGGCTAAGTGATTCTGTGGTCGAATATAAAATTAAAGAAAAAGAAGATCAAATCACAATCCTCATTAACTTTGGAAACGAAGCATTTAGCTATCCAAATCAGGATAAACAAGCTATTTTTATCAACTACCCAGAGATCAGCCTTGACGTTCCTCTCAATACTAACAGAGATTCCTATACTGTCCCTGCAAAACAAGTTCTCGTACTTAAATAATCGTAACATCTATTTTATTTGTTTCGTACCGAAAGTCACGAGACAGATTTAAAATCTCATAACAAAAAAACAATCAGATTGGCTAAACGAACCAATCTGATGTTTTATTCTTCTACGAAACGTCCAAGAATGTGAACATTATCCGCTACCGATACAAAAGCATGCGGGTCTACTTTTCGCATGATATGCTTGAATTCATTAAATTCAGCACGCGTAATAACTGTAATCAAAACTGCTTTTTTCTCATGATTATAGGTACCTTCTGCACCATTGATAATCGTTGCACCACGATGCAATTTGTTATGAATTTTATCAATAACTTCTTCGGGATGACTGGTAATAATCATCGCCTGCATCTTCTTTTGCTTAGTAAAGACTGCATCTGTCACACGGCTTGACACAAAAATCGTAATCATCGAATATAGTGCATATTTCCAGCCGAAAGTCACACCGGCAATAATCATAATCATGCCATTGACCATAAAGGAAATATTTCCCACATTTCTGCCGGTTTTCTTCCGAATCGTCAAGCTGACAATATCCGTCCCACCACTAGAAATATTGGAACGCAAAGCAAAGCCGATTCCTATTCCCATGATGACCCCACCAAACAAGGCATTGATAATCGGGTCATTTGTTAAGGTCACTTCAGGAACAAACTGGATAAACAGCGAGCTCATGGAAACGGTTATAAAAGTAAATACCGTAAATTTGTGCCCAATTTGATACCAAGCCAAAATCATCAGCGGGATATTGATGAGGTAGAAAGTCACAGAAACCGGAATAGTAAATCCTAGAAAACGCGTACTTAAAGCAGCTAAAATTTGTGCTAATCCAGTCGCACCGCTTGAATAAACATGCCCCGGTTGAAAGAAAAGATTTACTGCAACCGCAGATAGAAAACCATAAATGAGCGAAGCAGAAATCTTTTCATCGTACTTCTCACGAGAAATACTCTTAAGAACTCGTATCAACTTAAAATCATAGGCTAGACGGCGCAAATAATAACGCAATCGTTTGTAAATCTTACTTTTCTTCATGAGTTTCTACTTGTAAACTTAATTCTTCAAGTTGTTTAGCGTCAACTATGCTTGGTGCCTGAGTCATTGGATCACTTGCTTTGTTGTTTTTAGGGAAAGCAATCACTTCGCGGATATTTTCCTCACCAGCCAGCAACATGACAAAACGATCTAGCCCAATTGCCAGTCCACCATGCGGTGGAAAACCATAATCCATTGCTTCTAGCAAGAAACCAAATTGATCAGTAGCTTCTTCTTCAGAAAAACCAAGGGCTTTAAACATTCGTTCTTGCAAATCTTTGTGGTTAATACGAAGACTTCCACCACCCAATTCATAACCATTCAAGACAATATCATAAGCAATAGCACGAACCTTGCTCAAATCACCTTCTAATTCATGAGCTGTGTCTGCTTGTGGAAGAGTGAATGGATGGTGCGCACTCATATAGCGACCTTCTTCTTCCGACCATTCAAACATTGGCCAATCCACAACCCAAAGGTAATTAAATTTCGATTCATCAATCAAGCCCAACTCTTTTGCAAAACGTATACGCAAAGCACCCAAGGCTGCATTGGCAACTTCCAGTGTATCCGCTACAAAAAGAACCAAATCATTGTCTTCAAGCTGTAAAGCATCTGTCAAGTCACTTGTCAAGTCTTTCAGAAACTTAGCAACTGGGCCATTTAATTCACCTGATGTCACTTTCACCCAAGCAAGTCCTTTTGCTCCATACTGTTTTGCTTGCTCTGTCAACTTATCTATATCTTTTCGCGAATAGCTGTCAGCTGCATTTTTCACAACAATAGCTTTAACGGCTGGTGCTTCTGAGAAAACTTTAAAGTCAATTCCCTTGACAAGTTCTGTCAAGTCTTGCAATAGCATCTCAAAACGTGTATCTGGCTTATCACTTCCATACAGAGCCATTGCATCATCATATTTCATTCGTGGGAATGGCAGTGTAACCTCAATCCCCTTCGTTTCTTTCATCACTCGAGCAATCAAGCCTTCTGTAATATCCTGGATTTCTTGATCAGATAGGAAAGAAGTTTCTAAGTCAACCTGTGTAAACTCTGGTTGACGGTCTCCACGTAAATCCTCATCACGAAAGCATTTTACAATTTGATAATACCGATCAAATCCAGCATTCATCAACAGTTGCTTGGTAATTTGAGGACTTTGTGGCAGAGCATAGAAATGACCTTGGTTCACTCGACTTGGTACCAAATAATCACGCGCCCCTTCTGGAGTTGACTTAGTAAGAAACGGCGTTTCCACATCAATAAATTCAAGCTCATCTAAGTAATTACGAATTGAATGTGTTACTTTAGCTCGTAATTTCAAATTTGCCAACATTTCAGGACGACGAAGGTCTAAATAACGGTAACGGAGACGGGTATCATCATTCGCTTCAATACCGTCTTTGATTTCAAATGGAGTCGTTTTGGCCGTATTGAGAACTGTCAAATGCTCCACGTGTAATTCAACAGCTCCCGTTGCCAATTTATCATTCGCTTGCGTACGGGATTCTACTTTTCCAGTCACTTCGATCACATATTCGCTTCGCAAACTTTCAGCGGTTTCCATGACTTCTTTGGCTACATTTTCAGGATTGATAACTAGCTGCATTATGCCTTCACGGTCACGCAAATCAATGAAAATCAGTCCTCCCAAGTCACGACGACGGGACACCCAACCTTTCAAAGTGATTTTTTGACCAACATGCTCACTACGAACACGCCCGGCATACATTGAACGTTTCATTTTTATTCTCCAAACTTTTAATTCTTTTACTATTTTACCACAAAAGCGATGAAAAAGAAGACATGCTTTTCAAAATCTTCACATCTTAACGTAATATTTTTACAAAAGAAGATGACGACTCACCTCTTACCTTCTTTGTCATATAATTCAGGATGCAAAACCTTGACCACATAACTTGATGCTAAGCGCAATAGCCCTGCTGCCAAGCCAAAAATCGGTGCTAAAAACCGAAAAAAGAAATCCCCTCTTACAAAATAGGCAATTCCTCCTATAATCAAAAAAACAATTAGAAACTGAATTACAGACGGAATGATTATTTTTTTCATTGTTCTCTCCACTTCTACTTCAACATTCTACTATGTTATGAGAGAAAAAAGCCATTCGACTGGCTTTCTCCCTTTTTAAATTAAAACCCCAGTTGTTCAAAAATTGTTTGAAAATCTTTTTGAATCTGATTTAAACTGACTGTCAATTCTTCACGAGTTTGATTGTTTTTGATGGTAACTTGATTGCTTTCAATTTCACTTTCGCCAAGAGTTATCAACACTTTAGCAGAAAAAGCGTCTGCTGACTTGAATTGCGCTTTTAACTTACGATTTAAATAATCACGTTCAGCTGTAAAGCCTTGCTTGCGAAGCGCTTGTACAATTTTCAAAGCTTTGTTATTAGCACCGTCTCCCAGAACCGCAATATAAACGTCCAAACTATCCTCTAGCGGCAAGACTACACCTTGCTTTTCCAGAACGAGGAGCAGACGTTCTACGCCCATCCCAAAGCCAAATCCAGCCGTCTCTGGTCCACCAAAATAAGCAACAAGGCTATCATAACGACCGCCTGCACAAATAGTCAGTTCATTACCGGCTACATCTGCAGTAAATTCAAAAATCGTGTGATTGTAATAATCCAATCCGCGGACCATATTGGTATTGATAACATAAGGAATTCCCAGTGCTTCCAACATCGAACGCACAGCTTAAAAATTTTTTTGGCTTTCCTCATCTAGATAATCCAGGATAGAGGGTGCATTTTCAACAGCGAGTTTATCTTCTTTTTCCTTACTGTCTAGCACACGGAGAGGATTTTCTTCCAGACGACGCTGACTATCTTTAGAAAGACTGTCTTTCAACGGCGTCAAATAATCAATCAATGCTTGACGATAAGCGGCGCGACTCTCCGCATTCCCCAAACTATTCAACTGCAACGTTACACCTTGAATACCAATTTCATTGAAAAATTGAGCTGCCATGGCAATCGTCTCTACATCAGTCGCAGGATTATTGGAGCCAAAACACTCTACACCAATCTGATGAAACTCACGCAAACGCCCTGCCTGCGGACGCTCATAACGAAACATAGAACCCATATAATAAAGTTTCACCGGCTTTTGGACTTCTGGGGCAAAGAGTTTATTTTCCACATAAGAACGCACAACTGGTGCTGTTCCTTCTGGGCGTAATGTGATATGACGGTCGCCTTTGTCATAAAAATCATACATTTCTTTGGTTACAATGTCAGTCGTATCTCCAACAGAACGACTAATCACTTCATAATGCTCAAATAGTGGGGTACGAATTTCTGCGTAATGATATTTTTTAAATGTTTTTCGAGCAAATTCTTCTACATATTGCCATTTAACAGACTCTTGAGGAAGAATATCCTGAGTCCCTTTCGGTTTTTGTAATTTCATAGCTTTCCTCTTCATTCATATAATATAATTATTTTACCACAAGTAACAGATTTTGAGGACTGTTTCGGTATATTTTCTCTAAAAAGCTATCATGCTCTGCCATTTTCCAAAAAATAAAAGAAAATCTGTCAAGTAACTTTACTTTACAAAATTTTTTTGATATACTATTACAGTTGATGAAAATCAAAGAGATTGAATCGAACTTATATTAAAAGGAGAATAAAGAAAATGGCAGTACCTGCACGTCGCACTTCAAAAGCGAAGAAAAACAAACGCCGCACTCACTACAAAATTACAGCTCCATCTGTACATTTTGACGAAACTACTGGAGATTACTCACGTTCTCACCGTGTATCCCTCAAAGGATACTACAAAGGACGTAAAATCGCCAAAGCTGCAGCAGCAGAATAATAGAAGGGAGCTATCATGCGCGTAAATATCACACTTGAACACAAAGCATCTGGTGAACGCTTGTACCTTACTTCTAAAAACAAACGTAACACTCCAGACCGTCTTCAATTGAAAAAATACTCACCAAAACTTCGCAAGCACGTTGTGTTTACAGAAGTTAAATAAAAGTTTAATTAGTAAAAATAGCTTAAAATCAATGGTTATCGCCATTGATTTTTATTTTTGGAAACAATTCGGCAACAAAAAAGACAATAACAAGCGTTATCATCATTTCTATCAATAATCTTCATCAAAAAAATAGTCAATATCCTCTTGATAATTTATATCTAAAGTACGACTAATACAATATAATTCTGTCAGTTCTGCAATAGATAATTCCGATTTACTTTTAGAAGTTAATTCTCTTGAATACAAAAGAATATGCCCTTTTTGAAACTGTCTATACTCATACTGCGTTGTATAATTCGTTTGCTCCTGGAGCCAACCCAACTCTATTAAAATAATATCTTCTCCAAAAATATCAGCAAAGGACAGATAAATCTCTCCATAATGCCAAGAAGTTCCCGTAGAAAATTCATCAAAACTAAAAGCAAATTCCAAACGAGTATTTTCTGATAGCTTATCCGACAAACAATAAGAACCATAAAGATAAATTGATACTAAATTATATTTTTTACCAATAGCAATTACTTTTTTTCTTATGCCTTTTATATTTTCCATTATTACACCATAGTTAACTTCTTCCATATCAATCCTCCACTGAATTTCATTCTATCAAAAAACACAGCAAAAATAAATTTTACTGTGTCGAATCTGCGTTTGTGTTGGTCAGACTACGCTAGACAAACACAAGCCACGATTACAATTAGTTAATTTTTATTTGCCCCTCTAACTTGTCTGCTACCTCTTTCATAGCTGTAGGACGTAGATGAGAATAGACACCTAGTGTCGTCTGAATACTAGCATGCCCTAGGCGATTTTTAAGTTCTAAATCATTCATACCCAAAGAAAGTAAAAGACTGGCATGAGAGTGTCTTAAATCATGTATTCTAATCGTCTTAACACCTGCTAGTTGACTATGAGCTACAATAGCGTTATTGAGCATAGTTTTTGTAATCGGTAAACAATTATAAGAAAAAATAAAATCAATCTTTCCTAATTTTTTCTGATGTTCTCTCCATTCTAATAGATTAGAAAGTGTCATACCATCAAGATAGATAAGTCTATTCCCTGAAAAGGTCTTTGTAGGGTTTATCTGCCATTTGTTCTTGTTTTGATAAAACATAGATTTACTAACAATCAAGGACTTATCTATAAAGTCTATATCATCCCAAACAAGCGCTTGGAGTTCACTAATTCGTAAGCCAGTCATAAACAGAACAAGGCAAGTTATAAATTTCAAATGCTCTAAAACATCAGATTTATCAAAAGTTCTAATAAATAACTCGAATTCTTCCTTAGTCCAAAAATCAACTCTATGTTTTGTCCTACTTACATTACCAGCTTTTCTAACAGGATTTTCACTAACCACCCCCAAAGATATAGCCATATCAAAAATTTCTTTCATGCATTGATGTAGATCTTTCAAATAATTGTTTGAAAGTCCTTCTTCAAGAATTTCTGTATGCCATTTTTTGATATGGAGAGGTTGAATATCCACCATTTTCATCTTAAAAAAGGGTTTAAGACGTTTCAACTTAGAAGAAAATGTTAAAAATGTCCTATTTGATACCCTATTTCTATAATCTGGTATAAAATAATTATCAAGAAACATCTCTACAGTCAAACTAACTCCATGAACAATATATTTACGAGAATGCTTTGACATAAATTCATCATACCACTTTTTACACTCTGCCTGTGTTTTAAATCCTCTTTTTTTCTTTTGCATTCTCTTGCCGGTTATTCTGTCAAATCCAAGAGAAGCTACTGCATAATAAGTACCAGTAGCTTTGTCGTAATATACATGTAGAATCTTAGGCATATTCTTCCACTTCCTCAAAATTCAATTTCGTACCTAGAATTTCTTCTACCGCTTCAACAGGTACACGGCCTAACCCCTTAGAGTTATAGTAGGCAAATCCCTTTTGTACCATCAAAGCCTTAGCTTGTTTAATCAAACTATACGCTTGATAATTTCCAAAACCCAATTTTTTTAAATCATCTTTTGTTACGAACATAGCATTTTTCTCCTTTTCATGTTATAATATGACTAGTTGTTTTTATATGTGATGCGGTTTGCCGACTGCATCATTTTTTTTATTTCATAATACCGAGCTTTATCCCTTAAAAAAACATATATATCAGGGAGATAGTTCAAAACCCTAGACTTAACAATAACTTCTACAGGCTCTTCTTGACCATAATCTCGACATTTTGTTATTACAATTATCTTTTTAGTCATTTGTCACATCCTTTGCTTTCTTTGGCAATATTCTAGGATAGATACAATCTTCAAGCAATTTACGAATAAAATCGTCCTTATCTTGCGAACAAAACAAATCTTCATAGTCAAAGTTCAAAACGACGCTAGAGCCATCAGGACGTTGAAAATGCCCATTTTCTCTATTCTCTCGAACTTCTGAAACACTATAAAATCTTTCTTCCATTCCATGTTTTCTAGCAATTTCAGAAGAATAATTGACCCGTCTTAAATACTGGTTTATATCTTCTTCCTGAATTTGTCCGAAAAATTGTTTTGGAGACATATAAGCAGACATAATAACCAATCTCGGAACTACTAGCTTATTTCGATAGCGTGCCGACATTCTAGCCGAGTTAATCGGATCAAACAGCTTCAACCAATCCGCAGGAGCTAGGCTATCCTCTCGTAAGTCATCTAAAATAAGGATTTCCTCTCCTGAGTAATTGTCAAATGGATTTTTTGAGCTTGCAGAATATGAGCCACCTCTTAAACCTACATTTTCAAGTGCTCCTTGCACCTCTAAAGCAATATCTCTAGCAAGTGTAGACTTGCCAATCCCAGGCTTACCTTGAATATATAGGACAGTCAAATCATACTCCCTATTTTGCAAGGCTTCCAGTCTTAGAACGCTTTCACGCTCTCCGAAAATATCAAAGCCTTCAAGGAATTTCTGACGATTGTTTGCCATCAGATAATACAAATTATCGTCTTTCATAATATCAAAATAAGTCAGTTCCCCTTTATATACTTTAGACAATACCAAATCTAGACTTTCATCTGATTTCTCACGTTTTTTTGTAGCTGCATATTTCTCAAAGTCTTCCTTATTTTGATTGATAAATGTCTCATAATCAAGCGTATCGAAGGTTTCTACATCACTGATAGAATACTGGTATTTATCCTTATCTTTAGCATGGATAAGATATGCTAAAGCGTTAATACGTGTGTAAGCTCGACCTCCTTTTGATTTTGGGGTTTCAATCCGTTCACGTTCCAAGCCTAAAGCACTAGCAACTTTTGACAAATCAATTTGCTTAGGAAAATCAATATAGGCATGTATATGAGGTTCAACCAATTTTGTACCATAAGACACATCTTTATCATGCACCACTATAGCAAATTCTACAAATTCATCTTCTTCCACTAACGTTCTTACTCGGTCAAAGATAGTTCTAAAAATTTGTGTCTTATTATTTTCCCAATCATCAAGTAATTGCTTGTCTTGAATAGACCAATCCCAAAATTTTGACTTTAGTTGTTGCTCGAATAAGAATCGTCTGTTTCTAATTCTTTTTGTCATTTCTTCTCCTCTCCACATCATGAATTTTTATATATATATTCTGTTTTTAAGTATATATATTCTTTTGTTTTGGCATTATACTCTTTTTTTTGAGAATAATGCCATGTATAATGCCAAGTAAAATGCCATGATTTTTTGCTGTTTTCTTCCCTACCGCGTACGCTGGACCGTTCCGATGTCCCACGGAGAAAGGCTTTCAAATCAAGGGTTTTCCTTGTTTTGCACCATTCTATCGTCAAGTCCTAGAATGGTGCCCGCGCATAGATTTGGCATTATGTCACTATACTATGCCAAAAAACTCTTGAGCAAAAAAATTATGAATATTCTTCCACTAAAAATACGTAAAAATTCGGGTTGGGCGGTGTAGACGGGTTATACGGTCGGGGCTACGCCTTTCCCGACCTAACCCTACACCTAACCCTGCTTTTTACGTATTTTTAGTTGTTACAGCAATTTCAGACCACTAGCAACCAATTTCAACCCCTTGTAACCGGGATTACGACCATCAACCCATTGAGCCATTACACGAGTATCTAGTAACTCTACAAAAGTTAATTGAGCGCCTGCCATGGCTTTTTCAATTTCATCAAAGCTTCCAAGTACTTCGATCGTGATTGTCTTGACGTCCTCCATATCAATCAAACCTTGTTCTACTGCTTGAGCTGTCCGTTCATCAATGCCACTAAGCATATAGCCCTCTACAATATCAGTTGCCTTACCGTCTTTATATTTATTACGTGGGCGAACTTGTGTAAAGTCAACTTTTACCTTTTTAGGAATATAGAATTGTGAGCTCTCAAGAGCCATATCTTTTAAAGATAATTCCGCCGTTAGTTTAATCTTATTTTTCACTATTTTGTTCCTCTTTTCTAAAAAATATTATATAATCTAGTTAGTTGTTTTTGACAAGTCTTTGAAGAGTTCTGCTTTTCAAAGACTTTTTTATACAATCATAGCCATGTCCTCCTTGAAAAAATTCCACAAAATATGATATACTTATTTTGTATCATATTGATACATCTATTATAGTTTCATTTTGATACATTGTCAAGAAAAAAGTATCGTTTTGATACAAGAAGGAGGATTTATGTCAATTTTCTCAGATAGACTAGCTGAGCTTAGAAAAAAACGAGGGCTAACACAGCAACAAATAGCAGATGAACTTAATGTCAATCGCGTCACATATACAAACTGGGAAAAAGGTAACAGAGAACCTAGTTTTGAAAAACTATTATTATTAGCCAAATATCTTGAAACAACAACAGATGACTTATTAGGTCGAAGTGTTTTAAGCATTGACACCGTACCTCTTCCAATCACTAGTTTTGACTTCTCGCAAATAGAAAATATACCATTAGAGCAATATCCAAATTTAAAACAAGCTATTGTTCTAGAATATATGCGACACGGCACAAGAAGTACACAATTATTACAAGAAATAACTAAGAAATATCATTTAAACAAACAGCAAATAAAATTACTAAAAGAAATCATAGAAGATACAAAAAGTGCCTTTGTTAATGAATTCTAGTTTCGGCAACAATTTGGAAACAACCGATACAAAATACACCTATTTTTAGTAATCAGATTTTTATTAAAATACAATAAAACGTGATATTTTGAATACCACGCAATACATAGTTTATTGAAGTGAAATAATAGGTCATTACACGTCAGTTGACGCTTAAAACCTTGATTTTATGCGATTATTGATTTTTTGAATTTCAGTATATTGCATTGAAAATCAACTAAATGACTACATTTTTGACTACATTTTTTGTGAAATAAAATTAGAAATTTGGATATTCAAAAAGCACTCTAGCAGTATTGTTAGAGTGCTTTTTGATATTATTATCTAAACTAAATGCTTACAGATTATCAATCTATAGATACTATTAACGTTTATTTTGAGGTAGTATTAATTTTTTTTGAAAATATTACTAATAAATCTTCTTGCTTCATCATAGACATCATTATCAATATCTCTATATTTTGTAAATGTTTTTTCTACCCAAGTATTTCCATGTGCATTATACTTATAAAAGTAGACACATTTAGAA